>LCIL01000005.1 GCA_001001045.1 Candidatus Woesebacteria bacterium GW2011_GWA1_44_23
AAGGCTTCGTCCTCGTTTTTCGAAGTGGGCATATAAATAATATGACATAAAAGTTACTGCAAAAGAAGAGGAAACAGGTTAAAATGATGCCGTGAAGAAAAACAAAATCGGTTTCTTGCTCGTCATTAGCGGAGCTTCCGGGGCCGGGAAAGATACAGTCATGGAAAACCTTCTTGAACACCCGGCAGTTAAAACTCTCAATTTAAGAAAGGTGGTTACCTGTACCGACCGGCAGCCGCGCCCCGGAGAGGTTCACAAAGTTCACTATCATTTCGTAACAAACGAAAAACTCCAGGAAATGGCAAGAAACGGGGAACTTGTGGAGGAAATCACCCCCACGGGGTCATCCAATAAAGCAACTCCCAAAAGCGAGATTGAACGTTTATTCAAAGGAGAGGATTTGGTTTGGAGGATAGATCCGTCCCGCGCCGCAGAGGTTGCCTCAGGAACTTTTTTTGAAAGACATTTTCCGAATCACGCCCGGGTTCTTCAAAAATCCACCACCGTTTTCTGTGTAAATGCATCCAAAGATTCAATAGAAGCAAGGAGGAAAGAGAGGGACGGAGTTAACTACGACCCAAGCGAGTATGCGGCCAGAGACAAACAGGAGCTGCCCCATCTTCACATACTTCAGGAGAAAGCTATTATCATGGAAAACTCGGAGGGGTGCCTCGAAGAAACTGTAAATTTGGCCGCCGGTTACGTAAAATCGCATTATGAAAAAGCCAAAAAAAGAAGAGCGTAAAGTTGTCCTTGTTGGAGGTTGTTTTGATATTCTCCACTATGGTCATATCCATTTTTTGAAAAAAGCCAAAGCCCTCGGAAATTACTTGGTGGTGGCACTTGAGTCAGACAAAAACGTGAGAAGATTAAAGGGTGAAAAACGCCCTATTCATGGACAAAATCACAGGCGAGAAATACTTGAATCTTTACGCTTTGTAGACCAGGTAATAATTCTGGCGGATGAGATGAAAGACACTGACTATCAAAAGTTGGTTAGTATCGTCAGTCCTCAAGTAATTGCAGTCACCGCAGGGGATCCGATTATCAAAAGGAAACGAAAGCAGGCGGAAAAAATCGGGGCCGATATTATTGAAATTCCCCGGATTGATGTTCTATCAACCTCCCAAATTTCCAAGCTTCTCGATATAGAATAATTACTGCCGGATCCTGATGGGGTTTAACGGATTATTTCAACCTCGCCACTTGCGCATTAACCATGAGCCGGACAAGTTCTTTGAACGTGGTTTTGGGACTCCACCCTAAAATCTTTTTTGCCTTTGACGGATCGGCGACCAGAGGCCCCGTTTCCGTCGGGCGGATGAATCTTTTGTCGACCGTTACGTGGTCTTCCCAGTTAAGCCCCACATAACCGTATGACTCTTCGCAGAGTTCCTGAATAGTGTGGGTTTTCCCAGTTCCGATCACGAAATCATCGGGTTCATCCTGTTGGAGCATAAGCCACATAGCCTCAACATAGTCCCCGGCAAATCCCCAATCACGTTTTGCCTGAAGATTTCCCAAGGCTACTTTTCCTTCCTTTACAATCGGCTCCCCTTCCTCATTCAGGTGTTCCGAGTTTTTGATTCCGAGTTTTGCGCAAGCTGCCGCATATGTAACCTTCTGCGTCACAAAACCAAGATGCCTTCTGGGAGACTCGTGATTAAACAAAATTCCGTTTGAAGCAAACATGTTGTAGCTTTTCCTGTAGATCCTGGTCATTGCGTGTGCGTAAAGTTTTGAAGCTGCATAGGGGTTTGCCGGATTGAAGGGGGTCTCTTCACTTTGAGGAATCTCCCTCACCCATCCGTACATTTCACTGCTGCTGGCCTGGTAAAATTTTGCCTTCGGTACAACGTCAAGGGTGGCGTCTAGTACCCTGTGAGCGCCGATTGCGGTAATCTCGGCTGTGTGGATGGGCTGTCTGAAACTTTCCGCCGGGTGGGATTGGGATGCCAGATTATAAACTTCGTCGGGTTTAACCTTTTGTATAGCCTCACGGATTGAAATAGGATCCAGTAGATCCGCTTGAATCAGGCTTACCTCTTCCTGAAGATGAGAGATATTGGCATAGGCCATGTTGCTTGTTTTCCTTACGATTCCGGCAACATTGTAGTTTTTCTTTAGGAGCAATTCCGCCAGGTAACTGCCGTCTTGGCCCGTAATTCCCGTAACGAGAGCCGTTTTCTTGGTTGCCATAGGATATATTATAATACCAGGAAGAATAAAATCCAGGGTTTCTTCATTTTGCTATTAATGTTAAAATAGCACTATCTAGAAAGTAAGGTGATTCATGAATGTTCATATTAAGAAAGAAAAAAGGAGAATCTGAAGACAAACTGATAGCGAGGTTTAGGAAAAAAACCATCGTGGAGGGCGTCATGCAGGAATACAGGGACCGCGAGCACTACAAAAAACCCGCAGAAAAGCGAAAAGAGGCCAAATACCGCATTGCCCACTCTATCGAATTGGAGAAGAAGAGGAATTTTTAAGCCAGGTTGCCACGAATTGTTTTCTGTGCTGGCGCGTTAACCCGTACTTTTTGATGGCATCTCTGTGTTTTCTTGTCCCATAGCCTTTATTTTTACCCCAGCCGTACTTGCTGTATTTACCACTGCCCCCAAGTCTATTCATTAAATTGTCACGGTAGACTTTGGCAATTATTGATGCCGCCGCAATGGAAATGGATCTTGTATCGCCCTTCACAATCGCCTTTTGGTTTTTACGCCTGAGGCCTTTGACATAAGGTATATAGAAAGCATCAATCAGAAGATAATTGATTTCGATACCGGTATTTTTTATAGCCCTCCTGAACGCTATCTCACTGGCTTTTTTAATTCCCAACCTGTTTATTTGGGCAGCACTTGCCGCACCGATGCCCCAGGCAATCGAGTTTTTTCTGATCCATTTGTCGGCGGCTTCCCTTTTTTTCGGCGTCAGTTGTTTTGAGTCGTTGATGGTTATTGAATCAGGTCCGGTAGGGTCCGGCAGGACCCCGGGTTTCAGTATGACGCACCCGGCTACAACCGGTCCGGAAAAACTGCCTCTGCCGACCTCGTCGACTCCGGCAATATGATTGTAGCCCTTGTTATGAAGTTTTTTCTCAAACCGGAAATCCGGAAGTGTCATGCCGGATTCGGCGAAGACGGCCAGTACTCGGAGATCTTGTCCTCAAGCATCTTCAGCTTATCTTTCCTTTGTGCTTGAGACGAGGCTCCGAGGCTCATGGATATGTAAAATCTTTCATTTGTTGAAAGAAGCGCGCCGGCAATACTTTCGATGTCAACCCCGTCAGCCATCAGAGTTGCAAGGGTTCTTCGCCAAACTTCCTGCGGCTGCTCCTCCGGATATTTCTTTTTGAGTTTTTCGATCTCTCTATTTAAATAAAGCTGTCCTTCCGAATCTTCAAATTCCCCCACGGCAGCCTCAACAGCCAAAGATTTGAGGTTTCCGAGAAGATCCGCCGGAATACGTCCCTCTTTTGCCGGATTGTCTATTTTCCGATCTTCACCGCCCTCTGTTTTTATGACAATGCTTCCCTTGGTCTTGCCGGGAACTATGGTCTTTCTAAAACGTTCTGGTCCCATTCCGCTGATTATATCAAACCCGGGCAACTCAGGCACTTTCATTTGCCGTTTTTTTCTGGTACAATTTACGCCTAGATGAAATCCGTCGTTAGTTTCTTTTCCGAGGTAAGAAGCGAGCTTTCCAGGGTTACTTGGCCCAAAAGGGACGATGTTGTGAAGCTCACTTTTATAGTTTTTTTGATATCGGGGGCTATCGGCCTATATGTTGGAGGTCTTGATTATCTCTTTACAAGAATCCTAACCCTGGTAATAACCAAATAATATCTTATGACTGATGAACCAACACAAATAGCAGAACGCGGGACCGGCAACAAAAAAATCCCGGGGCATATGATCATTGCCGCCACGGAGGATCCGAAGGCCAAATGGTACGTGGTACACACTTCTTCGGGGCACGAAGTCAGGGTTATGGAGACTCTCAGGCAAAGGGTCGAAACCATGAATCTTGTAGGCCGTGTCTTTGAAATGCTTGTCCCTACTCAAGACAGGGTTATTATAAGAAGCGGCAAAAAAGCCACCATTAAAGAGAAAATCTTCCCGGGGTATCTGCTTATTAAAATGATTTTGGATGATCCGACCTGGCTGGCCGTAAGAACGACCGCGGGAATTACCGGGTTTGTCGGTGCCGGCAATAATCCCACCCCGCTTTCCGAAGCGGAAGTGGCTAATATACAAAAGTTCGTAAGCTCCCCCGCTCCGAGGTTCAAAACCAAGTTTTCGGTAGGAGAGGCAATCAAAATTACGGACGGACCTTTTTCCGACTTCCTCGGAACCATTCACGAAATGGATGAGGAGAAAGGGAAAGTCAAAGTTTTGGTATCAATCTTCGGCCGCGAAACGCCCGTTGAACTGGATTTCCTGCAAATTCAAAAAGTTTAAACACCATGGCAGAACCAATGAAAGATCCCGATATCGAAAGGCGTATTTTTGAAACCAAGAGAAACTGGTCCTACGATGAGTTCAAAACCAAATTGGGCATCGACATCGTTAGGGAAAAACAGCTGGAAAATTTGTTCCGAAATGGGATGGAGGAAGGGTCAGTAATCTTTGTGCCTGTTAAAAAGGAAGACGGTGTTTTGAACGGAATTCTGAACATTAATACTGTTATCGCCGGGGAGAAATTGTCCAAAAACATATTGATTGACGATGAGCACGATGCGGCTTTTCTTCTGGGTTTACAGGGTTCGATTGATGCCTCAAAAGAGTAACACTTTACTACCCCAACCCCGGCTGTTATAATACCCTTACCTCGGAATTTTCTGAGGCAGACGCAGACCGCGTCGAAATCTTCGCGAAATAATTCGCTTCATTTCGGCACGGAATTTCTGAAGTTTCGGTTTCTATAATCTTAAAATGGCCAAGAAAGTCAAAACAGTAGTCAAAATCAATCTGCAGGCAGGAGCCGCAACCCCTGCTCCGCCGGTCGGTACGGCTTTGGGGCAGCATGGTGTGGCTATCATGGACTTTGTTAAGCAGTACAACGATAAGACCAAGGACATGAAGGGCCAGGTGGTTCCTGCAGTCATTACTATTTATGAAGACAGGTCCTTCGATTTTGTGATCAAGAAGGCCCCGGTTTCCGACATGATCAAAAAGGTTCTGGGAATCGAGAAGGGATCGGGAAAAACACCAAGAGAATCCGCCGGCACTCTGACGAAAGAACAGGTGAAAAATATTGCCCAGGAAAAATTGATTGACCTTAACACTAAAAACCTGGACTCGGCAATGAAAATTGTGGAAGGGACCGCGAGAAGCATGGGAGTTAAAGTGGAATAATTTGTATGGGAAAAATGAAAACCGCCGAAGTAGGCGAAAACAAAAATAAAGAAAAAAGTGAAAAAGCTCATAAAGCAGAAGCCGAAAAGGTCCATCTGGCCGGCCTAAAAGGCGGGCAAAGAGTAAAAATGGTGGATGCTGAAGTGCCTGCCGTAACCGAATCCGTCGAGGGTGAAGCGGTTAAAAAGGGAGGAAGAAAAGTGGTCGAGAAAGTAAGGGGCAAAAAGTATGCCGAATCTAAGAAGAAATTTGACAACGTAAAAACGTACTCCATAACCGAAGCCATTAAGCTTGTAAAAGAGACTTCTTATTCAAAATTTGACGGAACGGTTGAACTGCATATGATCGTTAAGAAAGCCGGTATTTCGGCACAAGTTACTCTTCCCCATCAGGCCGGAAAGGCCAAAAAGGTTGAAATAGCAACGGACGCGACGATCGAAAAGCTGAAAAGCGGTAAGGTCGATTTTGATATTTTGGTGGCAACTCCTGAAATAATGCCAAAGCTCGTTCCCTTTGCAAGGCTTTTGGGACCCAAAGGACTTATGCCAAATCCCAAAAACGGAACTTTGGTACCTGATGCAAAAAAGGCGCAAGGTTTTTCAACGGGAACAGTAACTCTAAAAACTGAAAAGGAAGCACCCCTAATCCATACCGTAGTCGGCAAAGTCAGCCAGGATAGCACGCAGCTGGCGGAAAACCTCGAAGCTATCTACAGGGCCTTCGGCAGCGGCAAACAAATTGAGAAAGCCTATATCAAAGCCACAATGGGTCCCTCGGTAAAGGTAAAAATTTAGGGATTCCCGGGTTGACTTATGGGGCTTATTGTCAGATAATACCTAAGTCCGAAGAAAGCTCGCGTTCAGGTGATGCAAGTCGAGCCGAGGCAAAAAAGCGAATGGAGTTCATGCGCGCCTCGGGTGCGCGTTTTTTTTGGAAAAAATTAAAATGAAAAAAGCCGAAAAAATAATATTTGTAGACAATTTGAAAGAGGAACTGAAAGACGCCAAATCGGTCGTCTTGGTTAACTATGCAGGCCTGGCGGTTAAACCCCAGCAGGAACTTAAAAGAAGGCTTGCAGAAGTCGGAGGAAAGATGATCGTTGTCAAAAATACTCTTCTTTCCCGTGCCGGAGAAGCTGCCGGTTTTGACAGCAAAACCTTAACCGATGAAGTTCTTTCAGGTCAAACCGCTCTCATCGTCGCAACCGATGATCCCGTTGCCCCGATCCAAACTCTGGGTAAGTTTGCCAAGGAATTTGAGGTTCCCAAATTTAAAATCGGCGTTGTCGAAGGATCTTTCCAGGATACCGCATCCTTAACAAAGCTTGCCGCTCTTCCCGGACGCGATGCCCTTTTGGGCCAACTGCTTGGTACATTAATGGCACCCAAATATGGTTTGGTGCAAACCCTTAACGGAAATTTACAAAAGCTGGTTTATGTATTGAGTCAAGCCAGCAAAAAAGGATCGGGGGTGAATTAATATGGCAGAAGAAACAAAAAAAGGATCTGCGAAAGTAGAAAAAATGGTTGAGGAAGTTTCAGCCCTTTCCGTTTTGGAACTTTCAGAATTGGTCACCGCTTTGCAGGAAAAGCTGGGTGTTTCAGCCGCAATGCCAGTAGCTCAAGCAGCAGCTCCGGCAGCAGGTGCGGAAGCTCCCGCAGCAGATGCAGGAAGTGCCAATCAAACAGTTGTCATGACAGTATCCGGTGCAAATAAAATTGCAGTTATTAAAGCTTTAAGAGAGATTAATCCCAATCTTACTTTAATGGATGCAAAAGGAATGACGGAGGCTGTTCCGGCAGAAGTTCTTAAGGATGCAAAAGCAGAAGACGCTAAAAGCGCTTCCGAAAAACTGAAAGCCGCAGGAGCAACTGTAGAGCTAAAATAGTAAATACGTCTTTGACGTAAAGAAACATTTTAGCTTACAGCAAATTATCCCGCCGAGAAGGCGGGATTATTTGTGGACTAAATATGTCTTCGTAATATGTTCGGTTGCATAAATCGTTCAACTTTTCACAGTTTATCGGGTAAGGATAATGCTCTATAAATTATGATTCTACGGTAATTTCGGGCCTTTGTGAAGTCTTTTAATATCCTTCAAAACGATTAGAGCAACCACATTTCTGTGTTCCGAACCTGCCAATGTAGGTATATTGTCGTTCGGAATAAAACCGAGTTTTTCGTCAAATTTTTCTATCAATAAATCCTGGATTCTTTTGACCATATTGCTGCTGCCGCGCCTGACTAATTTGTAGCAAATTCCGATCTCCCCTATGCTGTCAATACTGGCATTGTCTACGATGCTGTCAAAATTTTCTTCAAAATATTTAAAAGCCCAGTCAAATCTTTTTTCATCGACAAAATTCTGATAATAATTTGACTCTCCGATTATCAAGTGGTTTAGGGCATAAATTTTATCTAACCAGATTGAGGGTTCGGATGGGGTGATACTCAACCAGTATTCGCAAAAGAGTTTATTCAAACGGTCCTTCTCATCAACGATACCCAAAAAGGAAAGAAAGTTGATTATGTTGGCGCACTCGGAAGGGTTGACGGTCCAATATTTTTTGTCCAAAAAGAATTTAGCTATATTGTTTTTCTCCATATATGATTTTGCTACTTTGTATTCTTCGGAAATTTCTTTGGAGTTTTCCATACCGAAAGATTTAATAAAAAACATATAAAGAGCCGCTTCCCCGTAAACCATTACTTCCGGGTTTTCCCGATAATATGCAAGGCGTCTTACCCTTCGTAAATTAGGTTGTTTGTAGTTAACAATCGCCTCTTTACTTAACTCAACTATTTTTTTGTTACTCGAGAACGCACTCAAGACTTTTTTAAATCTCGGCAATAGCTGCCTATAAATGGAGTTTATAAGAGGAATGTACTCTTTTTTCCCGGTAATTCGATAGCTGCGTACAAGAAAGTGGAGCCTTCTTCTGAGAGAAAGTTTTTCCAAATTATTCTCATAACTGTTGGCTATGGCGTCTGCAATCATGATTTTGATTCTTCTTCTAAAAATTTCGCCAACTCGGAGACTTCCGGGGAAACATTAATATCGTATGTAAAACCGGGGTTGCCGTTTACTTCTATAACAAAGATTTTTGAGCTCTCTTTTGCAATCATCAAATCAACCCCCGCAACCTGCAAATTTAATGCTTGGGCACATTTTATGGCAAGGTCCTTCATCCCGCCGGGTACTTGGGTAACGTCTACAAATTCTTCAACACGTTCCATGTCGATTTGGGATTTGTCCCCGCTTAAATCCCTGAACATCTTCTGAACTGACCTTACGGAGTTTCCCAAAACCAAAAATCTACATTCGTTCTCAAGCGGGACAAACTTTTGAAATAAAAATTGGCGGCCTTCAAGTTTTTGAAAGTCTTCTTTGTTTCTTAAGACAAATAAGCCTTTGGAATGGTGGGTCTTAAGTTCCTTTGCAACTATTGGATAGCCAAATTTCTTAATCAAATAGTCCGCGTTTTGCATAACGCTGTCCCGTCCGCAATAAAATGTCGGCATTATGGGAAGTCCGTTTAAGCCCAATATCAGTAATGACGTAAGCTTGTCGGTAGTCGCCCTGGAATTAATAAATTTTCTATCAATGTATTTTATATGTAAATGGTCGAGGCTTAATGCCAACACCCCTGCCAAAAAAGAGTGCTTCGTGTCAACCGACCGTATGTACACAAGATTAAAATTATTAATATCAATACCGGAAACTTTTACAACTACACGTCCGTCATCTAAATCGATTGTGAGACTTGAAAAAAGATCCATCTTTATTTCACCCGGATCCACAAAACCGGCAATAAGTTTTGCCAATTTGTCATTTTTTTCGGTAACTTTCCCAACCAAAATTAATATTTTTTTCATTTGAGTGTCAGAGGTGGTACTTTTTGAACTTTCCCTTACCCGGAGGTCCATAGTTAATATATACCTTTTTCTCCTGCGGCAGCGCAACAAAAGATCCCAAGGTTGCCCCGTTCCGGCTGATTGGAAATTTTTTGTTTCTTTTGTCGGACAAAAGCGTCTCCATTTCAACCGCCGTCATTCCGGGTTTAATCAATTCTTTTGCTCTATTGTATCTGGTTATTGAACTTTTGGTATGAAACTTTTCCAAAGATTTCAGACTCAGGGAAAGATAATGATTTGTGTGAACGTATGGTTTTCCCTTTATTTTTTCTACGGCAATTTTGTCCCCGGCAATTTCAATATTTCTTATCTCCTGCCCCTGAATAAGTACATGGTTATACCCCGATGCTTTTCTTGTGTTTAATATTATCGATTCCGCTTCATCAAGTGTTTTGCATTCAATTATCGCTCTTGCGACAAAATTTTTCGGAACTCCTGTCTGTACGGTCTGATTTAGCTCATTAATGCACTGCGTGAGTCCCCAATTGTTTGTAGTTACGGCAACTCCGGGAATTAATGCTTTATATTGAAGACCCGTAAACGTCGTATCGCCAATTGTTGCTTTCAATATATATAAAGAGTCGGGGGCCGTGCCGTCCCAATCCTCATTGTGTCCAATAACTGCCCCGTTATCCCCAAAACTCACGGCTACCGTACAGTGGTCGGAATCACCCTTTGGGCCGACCTCACGGTTATTCAAGAAAAAATAATCGGCGATGCCAACGTCAGCGGCGCGGGCGACCTCCGTTATTTCCTCGATTAAATCCGGAAATTTTTCCTTTGCGGCCAAAAAGAACGGCTCGGTCTGTCTTAGATAATCATCATAGCCGGCGATTCTTTTTTGTCTTGACTCGATGACTCTTTGGATAACATCTTTGAATCTTACCCCGATAGCATGTCCCATTTCCGCATGCGTACCGTTAATTTCCAAATAGTCAAAATTAGCCATGTTATTTCAGTAGACCGTCCGTTTTAACCAAAAAGCTGCCAAGATCGCGCCGTCCGATTATCATTGATCGTCTTAGGCCTCCGCGATTGGCAATCGAAGCCATTGTGTCAATCCTCCTCCCTGCCAAATAAAACCTCAGATTTATGACCGGACGTTTTTCTACACCCATGGATGTTTTGACCTTCTTTACCCAAAGTACGTTTCCCTTCTGCAAAAGTCCCATTCTTTTGGCCAATACTTTGTCAATTGAGGTTCTCCATGCTCCAGTATCCACCTTTGCCCAAACTTCCTCTTTCGTTCCGTCCGCCGCTATAATTTTAACCAGCTCCTTTGTCCCGATTGTTTTGATTCCCTCTTCCAACTGAGCTATATCCTGATATCTTCCCGCAAAAAGAAGCTTTGCGATTTTTACGCCGTGCTCCGCATCCGTAACAACAAGATCATCAATCCTGTCCAACCTTTTTTTAAGTCCCTCCATGTTGGCCAGTTGAATCTGCAGTCCGGGTTGGGCATTTAACTCCAAAACCATCGGCCCTTTTTCGGGATGAAGAACGATATCAACTCCCGCATAGCCCAATCCCGAAGCAATTTGCGTGGCAACTGCCGTTTCCAAAACCGACGTCCAGTTGGGAATTTTGATTCCCCGAAGTTTCCTTTCGGTACCTGGCTTAAAAACAATCTGCTCACCGTGCCAAATTGCCTTTGTGGTAATGCCTGTTGCTATATCGACTCCGACTCCGATTGCCCCCTGATGTAAATTAGCCCTTCCGCCGCTTTCCCTGGTGGGCAACCTCAGCATTGCCATTACGGGGACTTTATTGAAAACAATAATACGGATATCGGGAGTCCCCCGGAAAGCCCATCTCCTGAAAGCTTCGGCCCGACCCACATATTCCTGAACAAAAGCAACATCGGGCTCATTTCCCATGGAATACGCCCCCTCAAGGGTATCTAATACATGAAGCTTAAGATCGTCAATGCTGACCCGTTCCTTCTGTGTGGTTAACCATCCGCCGTCTTTTAACCGTTTTTTGACAACTATTATCCCTTCACCACCCATTCCCCGGCTGGGTTTGAGGGCAAATTTGTCGGGTAAACTCGTCCAGTCAAATTTAAACACATCTTGCGGATCTTTGAACTTTTTAAAAATCTTCGGGTGAGGTACTCCGGCTTTATCAAGGACCCTGGCCGTCTGAATTTTGGAATCGGCGATATTCTTTCCGCGCTTAGTATTGTATTTATAGGCGAAAAGTTGAGTCCTGGCATTTAAACCCAAAATTGAGGATGTCTTCATATTATTTAACTCCTGATAAGTTTCCTGAATCTGTAGAACTCCATTACCCTCAGGCCTGTGTACTTACCCAGTAGTAGGTCCGCAAAGGCAATTACAAGAAGGGAAATCTCCGGGTTAAGAAGTACGTACCTTTGAAGAGGCTGAAAAGTAAGAAACAGGAATGAAATCAAGGACAGGATTAGCGTCTCAAACGTCAGACTTATGGCCGTTTTGGCACTTTTTCCCAACTGAACGCGGGTAAAATCCTCAGCCAGAAGCACCAGAAAAAGAACCGCAAAAATTGAGACATTGGCAAGATCCGGAAACTTAACAATCGGAGCCAGGAAAAGAACTCCCAAAACCCCTAAAACCACGGCCCAAAGGATAAATGCCATTCTGGGCAAATATTGAAGCTTAACCTTAAGTTTCCGTAACACGAGTCTCATAGAAGTGGAAACTATAACAATCACGAAGAAAAGACCGATTCCGATAACCGGCCCCATAGCCACAAACACAACGGATAAAGCAGCCGGAAGGAAAATTCCGAATCCTCTTACTCCGATAACATTCCTGGTAAAAGCGATGACAAAAGCCACTATCGGAAGGAGTAGTAGGAGTACTATTGTATTTGCGGGGACTTCGGCGGCAATCGACGCCCTGATCGCGTGTTTAAGAGGGTTAAACGGCCAAGCCGGACCTAATTCCTGTTCTTTAAGAAGCTTTTCCAGAGGTCCCAGTGTTTCCTCACTTTTTTGGGTAATATCCACCCTAACAGGCTCGGGAGCGATGGTTACCTCGGGCGTTGGGATAGGAGTTGGTGTTACTTCAGCCACGGCAAAAGCGCCCATCGGCCTTAATACCCCGAAGGCCAGGATTACAAAGAACAACAAAACCATTAGTTTTCGCATGGGATAGATTTATAGAGAGTAGGCATATTGTACCATTTGTCGACCCAAATCTCTACTTTCAGGGGTCGGTTCTGTACTTCCGTATTTGGAGCTTATTCTTCTTTGGCTTGCATTCCGAGAAGCCAGAGGACTGCTTCTTTTTTGTATCTCCTGTCGCCCCTGGAGTTTATGCGGATTGCGGGAAGCTTCCCCCGCTTCCCCCAACGCTTAATTGTTAAAGGGGAAACTCTAAGCAGTTCACTTACTTCGCGAACGGTCAAGAGATCCGGGAGGTCTTCCAGTCTGATTTTCTTTTTAGTGCTTTGATCCATTTTTATAGCGTCTCCTGCCTATCGCTTATCTTTCTTAATCAGAAAATATCAAAGTGGGGCAACCCTGTCAATAGTCATTTAGGGCAAAAACGGCCTTGGAAAGGCTGTCCCCGGTAGGCGAAGCGTTATGAAGCCTTGTCTCACTTTTGGCAGTTTAAGCAACTCTTTCCTTAAGAGCGCTGTAATATTTTTGGAGATAACCTTCAGCTTTGAGCCAGTGCTCCTCCCCTAAGCCTCCAAGGGCTAAGTTTCTTTCACAAGATGCTCCCTGGCTACCCCCTCCGCTTCCGATGCTGAGGCAACACTATCCTTATCCTCCATTTTTCTGGCAAAATCCACTTCCAGGGACGCGACGATTTTGGGCTCAAAGGCAAGCTTGACCTCCCCCTTTATAAGCTCATAGAATTTCTTCATTCTTTCCGTGGCTTTATCCCATTTTTCATCCTTTTCCTCGGCAACGGCCTCTATCAAATATTTGGCAGCTTCAAAGGCAAGTTTTTTGGAAAGGCCGTATTGTTCCCTGAGGTGCTTCATTGCGTAGTCCCTGATTCTTACACCCGTAGGAATATTCCCGAGCCTCCACCAGTCAATTTCCAGCCGTGCCGTTACTCCCGGATTAAAAACGATGTGCTGGGCGGTATCGTTGCCGCCAAACCGTCTCCTGCGTCTACTGAAATCCAAAATAATATTTCTGAGTTTTTCAGGAGTCATATCGGGAAGATGGTCAAGTTCCCAGTAGTATTCCGCATAATTAAGCTGCCAGGGTAAAAATCCGCTGGTCCTTTGCTCTCCGGAGGTTCTTATGAATAAGTCTACGTAGGGATAGGGTTGATCCCCCGTATCCAGGAATGAGGCAAACGTTTTTTCGTCCAATTCACTTGACTTGATACCCGCATCTATTATTTTTCTGGTGGTTCTTAAAATCTCATCATGTCCTCCGTAATCAATGGCTGCGTTAAAGACATGAGACTTGTTATTTTTGGTTTTTTCCTCAATTCTTCTGATATATAAGGCCAGGCTCTTGGGGATTCTGTCTTTTCTCCCCAAGTGAACAAATCGTATATCGTCCTTCTTGGCCTCCTCCTCAATCGTTGACACCATTTTCCAATAAAGCTTCATTAGGTATGCAAGTTCTTTGGGACTCCTGTCCCAGTTTTCTGTTGATAATCCCCAAACGGTGAAAGTGTGCACTCCCCAGCTCCTGGCAGCCTTGGCAATTTTCAGCCCGGCCTCAAACCCCGCCAAATGGCCCTGAAGCGTCGGCAGACCCCGGGAACGGGCCCAGCGCCTGTTTCCGTCAAGAATTATAGCTATGTGGTCAGGAACTATTGTTCCCCGGGGCAAAGCTAAATTGTCAACCTTATCCATGTTTGAAAGTATAGCATATTAGTCTTGTTAGGCGGCTTAAACCCACGCAAAGTTTTACCCTAAATAAACTTTACGGGTATGTTATAATTTTGCACCGACATGGAAAGACAAAAACCTGAAGAACCGGGAAAAAACGAGGATCGAGAAAAAACGATTCAGTCGAACATAAAAACCGCTCTCGCGCACGGCGTCCATATTGACGCTTCGGTAAGTCCGTTTATAAAAGAAGAGGACAGACCCGCCATTATCGAAGGTAAAGCACAAGACCCCGAGTGGGATTAGGTTACAAGAGTACCTTTTACTTTCTTGCCCAGTATTGCATGTTTTAGGAATCCTTCCTTCGTTCCGTTGACAATCAGGGTTTTAATTCCGGTTTTTTTTGCCAACAGGAGCGACTCCTCCACTTTATGAAGCATTCCCCCCGTTACGTCAGTTCCTTTTACCGCGGCAATTGCCGATTTGAGAAACTTAAAGTCCTTACCGGAAATTTTAGGGATTACTTTGCCTTTATCGTCATAGACTCCATCAACGTCGGTTGCATAAATAATTTTTATTTTGTACTCCTTTTGCAGCTCCTGCGCCAAAATGGAAAGAATCTTCTCCGTGGAAAAAATCGTACAGCCAGTCACCTTATCCAATACGACATCACCGTAAACAACGGGTATAACTCCAATGTGTAATGCTTTTTTAATAGGATCTATGTATGATTTACCACATCTTAACCGATCAGAAATAAGGAAACTTGCGGGAGAAAAAGAAAAAACCGGAAGACGAAGCGAAAGGAAGTCTTCTATCACTATTGTATTTAATTTTTTGGCCGCATCCTCGGTAACACAGAGTCCGTAAACACTGTCGCTACCTGTAACGCCTTCCTTAGTTTTATATTTGTGCGCGGGGATATGGGCAAAACTTCCTGCACCGTGACCTATGATAAGTCTGCCGTCAAAGCTTTTTAAGGCGTCTCTGACTTCCCTACCCAGACGTTTGATTGCCTTTTCGCGGACGGCAAATTTCTTGCTTTTATCCGTAATTACGCTCCCACCGAGCTTTACAAGAACCAAATTCTTCATACGGGGTATTTTACCACTAATTTTGGCGCTGAAACTGCCATGGTATATAATTAGTCTCGATAATGCCGAATAACACACAGTATTGGTTCAGTGAATTTTATAAAAAGTTCTCCACCCCCCTTTCCCGGTTTATTGCCAAAAGGATCGGTGCGGATGAAAAAGTTTCCGAGGAAATAATGGAGGAAACTATGGTAGCAGCCTGGCGGGGGCTTAAGACGTTCAGGCACAAAAGCAGCTACTTTACCTGGCTATGCAGGATTGCTTTGAATAAAATTGCGGATTATTACCATGACCAGGTAAATTCCCGCTCCGGAATAATCGTGCCTCTTATTGATTCGATAACCCAACAGGACGAAAAAACTCTCTCACCCGAAGAAAGTCTGGCTCTTACCGAGCTTAGGAATTCCGTCAATAACTGCCTAAATTTGCTACCATACGAGAAAAGAAGGCTTCTCTGGTTTAGGTACTGGAAAGACATGTCCTATGCCGAGATTTCAAAGGCGGTGGGCATAAGCAAAAGAGCCGTGGAAGGTCAACTGTACAGGGTCAAGCACGAGTTTGCCCATATTTGGCAGGTGAGAAACGGCCGTCAACCCCGATAATTTATCTTTGAAAGAAGAATCCTAAACGGAAATACAACAGTTGCATTCCATATGCGACCAATCCTCGCAGGCTCGGTGACAAGCCTCCAGAGCCATTCAAGCCCCAAGGCGGTCATCGGGTCCGGAGGAAGAGGGCTGATACCGGCTACGTAGCGGAAAGCTCCTCCTACAGCCATAGCCCCCCCGATATTGAGCCTGGACAAGTTCTCATGAATCCAGATTTCCTGTTTAGGGTTACCAAAAGCCACAAAAAGAAGGTGGGGAGCAAATTTATTAATTTTCTCGATCGCTTCTCTCTGCAATTTTTTATCGGTTTCTGTTGCCGGCTGGGCATTATTGTCCAGTTTGGGACCTTTAAATGATTGGATTTGCAATTGGGGGTTTGTCTTTAATAGTTTTTGTGTGGCGGCCTGCGCTTCATTGCCCAGTCCTCCAAGCAAGAACACTTTCCAATTATTGCTAGTGGCAAGGGTGACAAGTTCTGAGAAAAGAACCCTTCCTTTAATGATATTTAAATCGGGAACAGCCAGTTTCAGTCCGATTCCATCCGGAATGGACAATGTCGCCCCGTTGAGCGCATTTTCCAGTTTTTTATCCTTCTGAGCCATTAAAATGAGCTCGGGATTGGGGGTAACAATGTAAAATTTAGTATTATCGGATATAAATTTCTCCACCCTCAATAGCACTTTATCAAGTCGAGTGCTAGCAATATTAATTTTCATGATTTGACCGATGTTTCGGTCTGTAACGGTGTGGTTTTTTTGTGTTCTTATCATCTCAAAATAGGCTTTTATCTTATAGAGTTGAGCATTCAAGCTTTTAGCCTCATATTTCCCGCACATCTATTTACCCTATATTAGATATAAAAGCAGAAACTGAAAATGCTAAATTCTTATAATTACTACAGGTAATTGTTAAGGTAAATCTCTCTTTTCAAAATGGCAAACTTGTGCATATTTATTATCCAATTATTGGCCACATCTTTTAAGTACTTATCCTCAAAAGATAAACAATTTGTTTCAAGTTTCCGATGCGCTACTATAGTATAAAATGCCTCAATAAATATTTACCAATATCAAACTCAGAAAATTTCAAAGATCTGCCTAAATATGTTAACCTATATTAGATAATTGCCCTTATTTTTTATACTACCCTATATTAGTATGTCAACCCTTGGTTGTGACACTCCTTTTCCAAAGTTCTATGTTTTCCAAAACAAGCCCCGTCCCTCTTACTACACAGAGAAGCGGCTCATCGGCTACATGTGCCGGCACTCCGGTTTCCTCAGTAATCAGCTTATCAAAATTTCTTAAAAGTGCCGAACCCCCGCTCATGATAATTCCTTTATCGATGATGTCGGCGGCAAGTTCCGGAGGAGTATCTTCCAAAACTCCCTTCACCGCCCCGATTATTTGCATCAAGACCGGCTTAATTGCCTCAGTTACCTCGGAAGATGTGATAATCACTGTCCTGGGAAGCCCGAAAACAAGATCACGGCCTGATATTTCCAGTTTTTCGGCTTTGGAGGTACTTATCGCCGAGCCTATTTTCAGTTTAATATCCTCCGCAGTCGTATCCCCGACTATTAAGTTGTGCTTCTTTTTAAGATATGACTGGATTCCCTCGTCAATCTTATTCCCGGCAACGCGAACTGACTTGTGGGTCACCACTCCCCCCAAAGAGATTACGGCTGCCTCAGTTGAGCCTCCGCCTATGTCAATTATCATATGCCCCGAAGGAGCCGAAACGGGAATCTGGGCACCGATCGCGGCTGCAAGGGGTTCATCTATAAGATATGCGTGCCCCGCTCCTGCAGAAAGGGTGGCATCAAGCGCGGCTCTACGTTCAACCTGGGTGCAGCCTGCAGGCACGCAGACCATGACATTGGGTTTAAAAAGTTGGAAACGGCCCAAAACCTTGCCGATAAAATACCTGAGCATGGCCTCGGTCACCTGATAATCCGCAATTACCCCATCCCTCATGGGTCGGCTGGCGATAAGAGCTTCCGGGGTTCTCCCGAGCATCTTCTTGGCCTCTTCCCCAACCGCTACCACTTTGCTGTCCTCGGCGGAAATAGCCACAACCGTGGGCTCGTTTACAACCAGACCCTCCCCGACTACCCACACCAGCGTATTGGCGGTACCAAGGTCGATCGCCACATTTTTTCTTATCATGATAATCGGATTATATCAGAGAAACCGAACTCTCTGATATAATAGGCGTGTGATAAAAATCAGGGTCATCTTTTTTCTGGTTACTTTAGTAGTTGTGGGGGTTTTGGGCCTCTTTGTTTCATACTATGCCAGAGGCTACAGGCTCGATTTGGGAACATTTAAGTTTCAGCCAAACGGCATTCTGGTTCTCAGATCCGAGCCTGACGGAGCCTCGGTTTATATCAACGGGCACCTTAAAACCGCTACCAACGCAAGTATATCCATTCCCCCGGGAACCTATGACGTAGAAGTACGCAAGGACGGCTATTTCAGCTGGTACAAGAGGTTGGTTATCGAAAAGGAAATAGTTACTCAGGCTTCAGCATCGCTGTTCAAAAATGTGCCGTCTCTTTCCCCTACTACTTCTGCGGGAGCGGTAAATCCGGTGATGGCTGAGGACGGAGGTAAAATTGCCTATAGCGTACTTCCCGGTAAGGATGTGGGGACTGATAAATCCGGGCTTTGGGTTCTTGACACCTTTAGCCTTCCCCTGGGATTCGGAGCCGGACCAAAAAGAATCACCGATGGGGATATGACGGGGGCCACCTACGTCTTTTCACCGGACGGACGTGAGATACTTTTAACCATAACAAATAGTAGCTTTCTACTGGATACAGGATCATTCACCGCGCAAAATCAGCGCATAAATATTGCTTCAAGGATGGATACAACCCTTACTGAATGGGCAGCCGAAAAGGAATTGAAGGATCAGAGTCTTATCAGAAATTTGCCCCCCGAGCTAAGCGATATTTTATCAAGAAAATCCTTAAGTTTTGTATTCTCCCCCGACGGCACGATGATCCTTTACGCCGCCAGCTCTTCGGGAACCTTGCCGGAAGGTTTAGTAAGGCCTCTCCCGGGAGCATCAACCCAAAGACAGGAGAGAAGTGTACAAACGGGTCACACATATGTCTACGATATCAAAGAGGATCGGAATTTTCTGATTACAGACCAACCTGCCACTATTGACAATACTGATAACCCGGAGCAAGGAGCTTTGAGATGGATGTCAACCAGCAGGCATCTGCTTTTCGCCCTAAACGGGCAGGTTGTGATCATGGACTACGATGGAACAAACCGCCAAACGGTATATTCAGGTTCATATTTTGCCCCCTCCGCTTTTCCCTTTTCAAATACCACAAAACTTCTGATACTTACAAATCTTGGAGCTCCGGCTGCCACGGCCAACCTCTACACACTGACGGTTAAATAATCCTTTGTGCCCCCAGCAGGAATTGAACCTACATCATACCCTTAGGACGGGTCTACTCTATCCGTTGAGCTATGGGGGCTTGGTCGGGGTGCTGGGAATTGAACCCAGTGTCTTTACGTCCCGAACGTAACGTGATACCGATTCACTACACCCCGTGACACTACATCACGGCTAATTATATCAGGAAAACGTTAAGATCCTATTATTAGGCCTCCCCTTTGGAGTAAATGAGGCTGTCCATGCCGCTTTCGTAGTCGAAAATTTCATCGGCATTAAAGATTAATCCCAGTTCCTTTTCCGCAGATTCCAGCGAATCTGATGCGTGTATTATATTTTGAGAACCGCTCATACCAAAATCCCCCCTGATCGATCCGGCTTCCGCCTCACGGGCTTTTGTAATACCCACTATTTTTCTTACGGCCGCGACAGCCTCCAGGCCTTCCCAAACCATGGCAACTACGGGAGTCCACTCCATGAATGTTTTCAGAGTCTCAAAAAAAGGTTTGTCTTTGTGGTGCACATACCAGCTGTCAAGCATGGCATCGGTCATAGTGACCATCTTAAGTCCCACCAGTTTAAGCCCTTTTCGTTCAAATCTGTGCATAATCTCGCCAACCAGACCCCGTTGAATCCCGTCGGGCTTGATGAGTACCACCGTTCTTTCCATATTATTACGCATGATCTATGATCTCAATAATTGTACAAATTTCTTTTCGTCTTTGAAAGGACCGATTACGGCAAGATTCAACCGGGAGGGCGTAAAAAGCTTCTTGGCTTCCAGATTAATGTCTTCAAGTGTGACATCGTTGATTTTTTTGTAAATTTCTTCAGGGGTTAGAACTTTTTTGAGGAAAAGGTGCTGTTCGCCAAAAAAACCGCTGACGTCACGGGTATCTTCCAGAGCCAATGCCAGGTTTCCTCTAAGATATCCCTTCGCCTTTAAAAGTTCCTTAGGTGTAACGGGGTACTTTCCGGATGCCAAACCGTAGCACTGATCCAATATTACTTTAACGGCTTCGTCGGCTTTGGCCACATTAACCCCGGCATATGTTCCCATATAACCCACCTCCTGATACTTGTCGGTGCTGGTCCTGACGGAATAAGCAAGACCCCTTCTTTCCCTTACTTCGATAAAAAGCCTGGAACTCATTCCGGCCCCCAGTATCACTGAAAGAACGCTTTGGGCAAATCTTTTGGGGTACCCTCTGCCCTCTCCCATAAATCCTAAGATAAGGTGGGCTTGTTCGCTTTTTTTAGTCTGAAGTTTGAATCCCGGCGCCTTTTGTTTACTCGTAAATTCTTGACCTTTGAAGGACTCTTCTTTGAAGGAGACACCTTTAAAGGGTTTTATCGGGTCGAAATACTTTTGAACCAACTTTAGAACTCCAGCCTCGTTTACCCCGCCGGCTACGGTTACGAGCATGTTTTTAGGATAATAATGCATCTTTCTATATCTTATAAAATCATCTTTTTTAATCGACCTGACGGAAGTCTCGGTTCCTGCCGTGTCTCTTCCCAAAGGGTCTTTGCCAAAAGCCAGGCTCTCAAAAACTTCTCCTATCCTCATCATGGGTGTATCCTCATACATCCTGATTTCCTGAATGATGGTCCCCTTTTCCCTTTCTATCTCATCGGGTTTCAAAAGAGGGTTTAGAACCATGTCGCTTAGAACGTCGAAGGCGGTTTCCAAATTTTCTTTCCCCGCTTTTATATAAAAATTGGTCCAGTCTTTACTCGTTGCCGCGTTAAACTCCCCGCCTATTGCGTCCACCGCTTGGGAAATGTCTTTTGCGGTCGGACGTTTGGGGCTGCCCTTAAAAACCATGTGTTCCAGGAAATGGCTGATTCCGCCCACTTTCTTCTCTTCATTGCGGCTTCCGGTTTTAACCCAAATTGTCAAAGTCGCGGATTCCAGGCCCGACATGGGAACCGTGACCACTTTAAGTCCTGAGGGTGTTGTGCGGAGTTTGTAATCCATGTTTTGTATTATATACTTAATAGATGTCCGAAATACAACACCGGCTGGAAAATATCAGAACTGTAGCTGATCTTAAGCGTGAGTTTGCTCCAATCGTCAATACTAACGAGATACACAGAAACCGCCTGAGTAAAACCGATAAAGTTGCTCTTTCTATCACAAGGAGGGTCGGGACAATGGGGTTTTTCTATTTCTGCCTCATCTTTGTCACGATACCGCTCATATTTAGCGCCGTCATGCCGACTTTTCAGTATCTTTCCTCGGGATTTTTACAACTCATACTCCTCCCCCTGATTTTGATCCAGCAAAATCTTCAAAGCAGGCATGATGAGCTTAGGGCCCAGCATGATTACGAAACAAATATCAAGGCCGAAAAAGAAATTGAGGCTATCCTGCTTCACCTGGAAAAACAGGATGAAGTTATGCGTAAAATTTTGCAGAAGATCGAAACTTTGGAGAAAGCCGGAAAATAGTTTCCGTCACATCCTCTCCGGAGTCTGTATACCCAGAAGCTTCAAGCCATTTTTGAGTACTTGCCCCACTCCAAATGTCAGGGCAAGCCTAAGCTCTTCATTTAGAAACTGTTGTACTTTTGCGCCAAATCATGTAAGAAGTTGCAGAGAAGGTTCGGTGAATATAATAGTGCAGCCGATTCAATGGCTTCGGGGTATCTAACTAGACTCCGGAGAACTGATGCTTCTTCGGCATTTAAGCTTCCTTCCTTTTTTTTGCTTTCCGGCTTTGCTTTTGCAAGCACGGAGTTCGTTCGGGCGACGGTATACTGAAGATAGGGCCCCGAATTGCCCTCCATGTTCATTATTTTGTCCCATTCAAAAATTACGTTGCTGGCAACCGAATGCATCAGATCAAAATACTTTATTGCCCCAATTCCCACCTCTTTTGCAACATTTTCTTGGCTATTACCCAATTTTTTAGCCCTTTTAACCGCCTCATCTAATACCTCCTCCAATTTTATGGTTTTACCTTTTCTGGTACTGAATTTTTTGCCGTCGGGCGCCAGGTAAAGCCCGTGGGCGGTATGAATAAGCTTAACCCGCTCTTTCACAAGACCCAAAAGCCTGGCTGCGGCAAAAAGTTGCTTGAAATGAAGGGATTGTTCGGCTCCGACTTCATAGATAATAGTGTCCGGATCCCATTTTCGCTCCCTGAACTTAATTGTCGCCAGATCGCGTGTTGCGTAGGTTGTGGCCCCGTCGCTTTTAAGAAACATCAGGGGTGTTCCTATCCCCTCTTTGGCCAGATCGATAATCAGTGCCCCGTCTTCGCCTTTGACAAGATGTTTTTTAAAACCGGGGTCCTGCATCATTTGCTTCATTTCACTCTCGTAATAGCTTTCACCGAAGGCAAAATCTATTTTTACCCCCAAGAGCTTGTAAATCCTGTCAAACTCTTCCATTGAGGCGTCAACACACTTCTGCCAGATATCTTTAGCCTCGCTGTCCCCCTCTTCAAGCTTTTTGAACCACTCCCGGGCGCTTTCTTCAAGACTTGAATCTGTCTCGGCAAGTTTGTGAAACTCAACGTAAAGATCCTCAAGCTTGGCAATGTCAAAATCGGCCACATTTTTCAGTTTAATCATGTAAAGAAGCTTCCCGAATTGGGTTCCCCAATCCCCCAAATGGTTATCCCCCACGACGGTGTAGCCGAGTGCCCCGTAAAGATTGTATAAAGCGGCCCCAATTATTGTTGAGCGCAGATGCCCGATCCCAAAAGGTTTGGCAATATTGGGCGAGGAATAATCAATTATCACTGTTTTGCCTTTGCCTGCGTCTGAAGTCCCGTATTTCTCTTTTCGCTCTTCAATTTGGCTTAAATTATCAAGAAGGGCTTCTTTTTTCAGCCAGAAGTTAATAAATCCAGGCCCTGCAACCTCTATCCGGTCCACTAAATTGGTTAAATCTTTGTTTACTTTTAACTTTTCTGCAATTTCCTCTGCTATTTTCTTCGGCGAGCCATGCTGCAGGGCAATGTTGGCGGAGTAGTCCCCGAAAGCGGGATTATCCGTTGCCTCCAGTCCGAATCCCAGGATTTTTTCTAGTACTGTTTTCATCACGGCAATGTCAAGATCATGATAATATCTTGCTTGTTGATTTATTCTACAACATTTTACTCTATCCAGTACTTTGTTCCGTCGGTCGTTACCCGGATATCCCCCGCTTGATCGGTTCTTAAAACCTTGACGTTATATCTCGCCAACATGTCGATTATTTCCGGGCGGGGAAAATTCCACATGTTTTTGCCAACGCTGATTACCGCAACTTTAGGCACAAGGGACTTGAGGAGATTCTCGGTTAATCCGTTGACACTTCCATGATGAGGTATTTTGATATAGTTGACGCCCCCTTCCGTCACAACTTTTGATAGTTCGTCGGATAGCTCCTTGGGTATATCTCCCGGGAAAAACCCCGAGAAGTTTTTGAAGCTAAGTATGTAGACTATTGAATACAGATTGGTGTCCCTCGAAATCAGGTATTTTGCCATGTTGTCGTTGAGGTCATTGATGATTAGCTTAGCATAGAGCTCTTTGGAAGGGTTAAGTATATCTAAATATATCAGACCTACCCCAAGTCTCATGCCTGCAACCGGACTGATGACGGGTATACCCCGACCCCCCACCTCTTTTTTTAGCACTTCATAAACGGAAGTGCCAGGATCTATCGGGTTAATCAGAATTCCGCCCACTCTATAATTTTTGACCACTTCTATTAAACCGCTTGAATGGTCCTTGTCCGGATGAGTGGAAATAATTAGTTCAACGTCACGGTCCCAAAAAGGCATGTACTTCCCCAGACAACTCAAGACGCTTTTATCAGGTCCCCCGTCCGTCAGTATTTGGGTTTTTCCGTAAGTAATTAATATCGCATCCCCCAGTCCGACGTCACAGGCGATAACATGTAAATTTCCGTCCGGCAACTGAGTAAGAGCAACAACTGCCGTTGCCAGCATAAGCAGTAGTATTCCAAAAATATATTTCCAAAATTTCATGCGAATAAATAAACCATTTTTACAAACCACCAGTTTAAGGGGTAGGAAAGCCAAAGTATCATTTTACCCAAAAACGGGAATGCCAGACCTATTACTCCCCCTATGCTTCCCAGAATCATAATATAAGGGATTGTCCAAAGAACAAGTGCGTTGATAAGCGGAGACCATATATTAAACTGTCCAAATGTGACAAACAATATCGGAGCTACTCCGATTTGGGCGGCAAATGAGGTGGTCAAGCCCTCTTTCAAAATCTGCGGGACAAATTTTAGCCGCTTTGCAATCTTTTTTTCAAAAAGCATTATGGAGGCAGTGGAAACAAAGGAAAGGGCAAAACCGATATCGGTTATCCAATCCGGCTCAATTACAAGCATGAGTGCTGCCGTGAGAAACAAAATCCGCCACGCCGTAACCAGCCTTCCCGTTTCCGCCGCCCAAAAGGCCAGCAGCGCCATGACCGCTGCCCTGACAAGCGGAGCCTCAAATCCCGACAAGAACAGATATAAAATAATACCTAATATAACAAACAGTATCGCCTTTTTCCGCGGTAGCAAGAGGGTTGTTATACCCATTAAAAAGGAGACAACAAAAGTTACGTTAGTGCCCGAGGCAACTACGACATGGGCAACTCCGGTAAGTTTCACCTTGTCCCAAAAGTCGGCGGTTAATGTTCCTTTACTTCCCAAGATTATTCCGGCAGTTAGACCCGACATCGGCTGGGGTAAAACTTCCTGGTAAAAAGCGATTATTCTTTTTCGGGCTAGGGAGCCAAAACTTATATTTCCGCTTACGGAAATTAGTTTTGGATCTTTTAATTTTCCATTACTTACCACTCCTTCAACCACCACCCTATCCCCGTAAGACACTTCCGGGTAGGCCGGAAGGTAAGCGGTTAATCCCGCGATTTTAATTCCCTGAAAACCCGGATAACTAATCGGGTCGGTAAAGACGGTTGCGGTTATCCGTACCGCGTCCCCGTTTTTATAAACCGGACGGGATGAGTAAAAACGGAAAGCAATTAATGAAATTATGAAGACTATTAACATCAAATTTCTAAAAATTGGAGGGTTTTTAGTCATTAAAAATCGATAACCGGAAATTAATATACGCTAACCAAATCTTTGACCTTTTGATAGACGGAGGACTTGAGAACCCCCTTCGACAAGAGTTCTGAGGTATCTGAGTATGGTCTGTATTCAATGATTCTTTGGCCGTAAACAGGGCCAATACCCGGTAAGGAGTCCAATTCTCCCAGGCTGGCTGTATTAATGTTAATTAGCGTGTTACTATCGGATGAAAAAGTCGATGATACAGTTTGATCCCCCCCACTATTTTTAGCACTCAGGACATTTGAGTGCTCATTTATGTTTGGTATATAAACCTTCTGCCCATCCGTCAACTTTGACGCCCGATTAAGGTATTTATCGGTCCAATTTCTGTCGGCATTTATACTAAATCCTCCGGAAACGATCAATAAATCCTCTACCCTGCCTCCCGCCGGCAGTCTATAAACACCGGGGGTCAAAACTTCCCCGGCAATTTCCACTGCAATTTCTCCGTTAACTGCGGCCGATGTAGTCGCCGTCAAAACCTCCACTTTAGTTGAAGGAGACACCAGTCCGCTTTTAACAATGAAAAGACCTGTGGCGATTAATATCAGACCCAGTAAAAGAAAAAGGAGAGGATAGCGGAATTTAATAATCAGTTCGTCAACATTGAAACCATTCATCTAATTAGTTATACCCTATTTAGATGACAAAGTTAACTAACTTGCCGGGGACAAACACTACCTTCTTGATGTCTTTTCCCTTTATGAATGCTGAACGGCTTACCCAGGATCTCCACCCAAGCCTCTTCACTCAGGTGAGGCGCGAAAGGAGCCAGAAGAAGCGCCAGAGCCTCCAGGTATTCGGTACTATATGTTTTGTACTCGTTTATCATATTTACCAATTCCATTAGGGACGATATCGCAGTGTTATATTTATACTCTCCGATGTCACTCCCTACCTTTTTAATGGTTTGGTGAAGTTTTGAGGTAACTTCGGGAATTACTTTTTCGTTTGGCTTTTCGTTAAAAAGCTTCCACACACGCTTTATAAACCTGTTTGCGCCTTCCATGCCGGAATCCCTAAAGTCGGGGGAAGCATCCATCGGTCCCATAAAAGCTAAATACAGGCGGAGGGTGTCTGCACCGAACTTATCAATATAATCGTCGGGGTTTACCACATTTCCCCTACTTTTGCTCATTTTGGATCCGTCTTTTATCATGAGCCCGTGCGCGAAAAATTTGGGGAAAGGTTCGTCGAAATCTATATGTTTCAAATCATTTAGGACCATTGTTACAAAACGGGAATACATCAGGTGCAGTACCGAATGCTCCGCTCCGCCAAAGTAAAGGTCAACGGGCAACCACTTCTTCGAAATAACCGGATCAAACGGTAACTTTGAGGATGTTCCGGCCTTGACTGACGGATAACGCAAGAAGTACCAGGATGAATCAACAAAGGTATCCATAACGTCAGTTTCGCGTTTAGCCTGCCCCCCGCAGCTAGGACACGCCACTTGATAAAATTCCTTGTGGTTTGCCAAAGGTCCCCGTCCGGAGCCTTCGGGTTTATAGTCCGATATCGGTGGAAGTAAAAGCGGCAGATCCTCCTCCGGAACCGTAACCCAACCGCATTTTGGGCAGTCGATCATGGGGATGGGTGCCCCCCAATATCTCTGCCTGCTGACCAACCAATCCCTAAGGTGGTAATTGATGTGTTTTTTACCCCAACCCTCCTTTTCAATTCTTTCCCAGAGAGAATCATCGGGATCCTTCTCTACTATATCCAAATGATATTTTTTAGCAAACTCCATATCACGCTCGTCATGTGCCGGAACTCCCATCACCGATCCAGTTCCGTAGCCGGCAGCTATGTAGTTAGTTTTCCAGATCGGAAGTTTTTTCCCGGTCAGAGGATCAATCGCACATTCACCGTTGGGCTCGCCGATCTTTTCGGTATTCCCCTCGTTGTACATTTTCTCATCCGCAACGGCTATAAAAGTAACCGCATTTAATGTATCCGGGCGTGTGGTAAATACAGGCAGATTCCCCCCGTTCTCTTTTTTAAAATTGATAATCATCCCCTCCGACTTCCCTATCCAGTTTTTCTGGGCGCTTACAACCCTCCGACTCCAGTCTATTTTATTTAAACCGCCCAAAAGCCTGTCGGCATAGTCCGTTATTTTGAAAAACCACTGATCAAGGTCTTTCTTTTCCACAATCGTCCCGCAGCGCTCGCATACCTTAAGTTCTTCCGAGTACGAGACAGTTTCACCCTCTGCATTTTTAGGGTCTTTACCAGCGGTTTTCGGGCTTACTACCTGCTCGTCCGCCAGAACGGTCTTACAGGAAGGGCAAAAATTAACCGTAGCCTTTTTCTTGTAAGCAAGGCCGGCCTCAAACATCTTAATAAATAACCACTGTGTCCATCTGTAGTAATCCGGATCCGATGTTGTTACCGTTCTGGTCCAATCATATCCGTGACCGAGGCAGCGCAATTGATTCTCGTAATGCTTCGTTGTTCTTTTAACAACATCTTGGGGGTTTTCATTTATCTTAATTGCATAATTTTCGGAGTGAATTCCAAAAGAATCATAGCCGATGGGCTGAAAGACGTCTTTCCCGTTCATTCTCATGAAACGTCCGACAATGTCACTGCCCGTTGAGGCGAAAGCATGTCCCGCATGAAGTCCTTCCGCGGAGGGGTACGGAAACATCCAAAGGTTATAGAAATGATTCTTTCCGTTTTCTATATCCGCAACGTAAAGCCCGGTCCTGTCCCATTTTTCCTGCCATTTTTTCTCAATGGCCGCGTGGTCATACTTTTTTTGCATCTAAATCCTTTGCAAATTATATCGTATGAACTATACTTTTAGAAGATATGCAATTTGTATCCCCAATCCTTGGCGTCATAACTGTTGTTGCTGCTTTTCTTATAGCGGTCAGTCCCCTGGCAGACTACGGCTTACAAATCGCGGCTTTTACGATGGTGGTTTACGTGGGGGTTTCTTTTTTAATCCGAAAGCGCATTCTTTCGGCAGACATCAAAGTTACTCTTGATATTTTGGTTTTTTCCCTGACGATTTCCCTTTTGATATTTACCACCGGCGGTTTTGCCTCCCCCGTATTCTTTTTAAGCTACTTTTTGCTTTTTGGGGTAACTCTTTTTTCTTCCCCCATCACGGCAACCGCAATTACCGTTACCTTCGCACTCCTTTTTATAGTTGCGCCAAAGGCCGATTTTTGGATGGATTTACTTTTCGGGAGACAATATATAAAGGTTATTGCGGACAAAAAAATGATTACCGGGCTTAATCAGAAAGTCCAAAAAGACAAAATTGATGTAACAACCTGGACCGAGGGGGATTTCCGGAGGCGCCTTCTCAGGATCCAGGAATACCTGCAAAAGCTTGGGCAGGACCCCTCCATCGAACTTGACAAAAAAGAAAGGATTAACTCACTCTACCGGCAGATTTATGATTTGTTTTTAAGCGGCAGAAGTCTGGAGAAAAAAATTTAAATGCAATGCTTAAGCTTACCCTCGGCCTGATTGCATCCCTAATCGGAACAGCCAACGCGCAGGGCGTAATCCAATCCCCGAATTATATAATCCAGATGCCGAATTTGAATTCGGGCGCCGGGATCCCCTCGTCCAGCAATTATAATGTCGGAACAACAATCGGCCAAACCGGACCCGGGCTTTATTCGTCAAGCGGCTACCGCGTTAAATCCGGTTTTCAATATATTTATTCAATAATTCCGTTCTCCTTTACCATTTCATCGGTTTCCATTAATTTCGGGAGCCTTATACCCCAAACTCCGGCAACTTCGACCAACACCCTGACCGTCGCAAGCGGAGGCGCGGGGGGGTATCAGGTCAAAGCTTCCGAAAATACTCCCTTGAAACTTTCAAGTTCGGCCTCAACTATTCCCAATACGAATTGTGACTCTTCCTGTACGAATACCACCGCAGGGGTGTGGAGTTCAACCTCAAGATATGGTTTTGGGTTTAACATGTCGGGGGATGACATACCCGCTGATTTTGTCGATTTGACATATTTCCGCCCGTTTGCCGATAGGGCCAATAGTGAAAGTCCCCAAATCGTGATGTCTTCAATTTATGTCGGGCGCGGCAGACAATCAACCGTCACCTACAAAGTCAATATTTCAGGGGTTCAACCGGCGGGAACTTACAACAATATAATTACTTTTACGGCAATCCCAAGCTACTAAAAAATGACAAGGCACAAACTACAAACTTCAATTATCGGCATATTTCTATTTTTACTTGGTTACTTGAGGTATCCCTTTCCATCTCTCCCCCCATTACCGAACTTGCCATCCAACCGGGCAGAAGTTTCAGCCAGGTTTTTACCGTCAAAAATAACGGGGTTCCCGTCACCGTCGTTGCAAAGATTTTCCCATTTGTGCCTTTTGACAAAGAAGGGCATGCGGAGCTTATCGAGGACCAAAATTCCATTAATGCCTTTACCGGCTGGTTCTTTTTTGATACGAACCCAACGTCTCTCGGAACAACCGCCAGTCATGACTTTTATGTAAAAATTACCCCTCCCGCAGGAGCCGAGGAAAAAGATTATTATTTTACGTTCATTGCCGAGGTCCAAAGCGACAACGGCCTGGGAATCAATAATTCAAAGGCGCAATCAAGAATCGGGGCAAATCTCCTGGTAAGCGTATCCAAAGGCGGGACACCGGGAAAAAAGGCTTCGATAATTACATTTGCTGCACCCAAAATAATAGACTCATTTTCCGGACTGACTTATGAAGTTTTAATAGGAAATTTGGGATCAAGCTTTTTTAAACCGGTTGGCAAAATTACGGTTGATCAAATTTTAGGTTCAACCACTACACTCAACCTGGCACCTCTTAATGTACTTGTGGGCGGATCCAGGGAAATCTCATGTATTCAGGAAGAAGAGCTAACCCCCTGCAAAATGCCCGGGAAGTTTTTGATCGGGATTTATAGAGCCAACCTGAGTTTTACGGTTGACGGATCCGGCGAAAGTATCGAAAAACAAATTTATACTATAGCTTTTCCGTTTTCCATTGTCCTGGGACTTATTACTATATTTATAATCTATCGGTTAATCAGGAGATTGGCCTCCACGTAGTCTCAGTTTCCAAGTTTGGTAATTGTCACTTGACAGGATTTATAGCATGTATAACAATCTATCTGTATGCGTATAAGTAGAAGAGTTTTGTTTGTACTTCTTGTGGCAGTTTTTCTCGCCGCATTTGTATTTCTCTCCGACAGCCTCACCAGAAAAGCAGATGCCGCTTCCCTATCAGGCGCCAAGGTGACTTTGGCCAATTCAAGACTATCCTATAAGGCGGGTGTGGCGACCGGATCCTCAGGTTCGTCAGTTGTAACAATCGACAATTCTTCCCAGCCTGATATCAACACCGGCCATCTTTTCCCGGGTGATGTTCTTTGCTTTACCGATGCGGGGCAAAACGGATGCATCGGAAGCAAATCTTATACAGTAGCCAGTGTTATTGATGGAACAACTTTTAACTTGACTTCCACACTCACAAATAACCTGGATACTTCGGGGTACGCGGTTGCAACGCAGTCGGGGCAATGGACGGTGTCGTTTACCACCGTAGCTGCGGTCCCGGTCGGGGGAAGTATTTTGATTACTATTCCTGAGGCAGACGGGGTTAGCGCCGTTCAAAGCAACAACGGAATTCCGGACTCAGGTTCAAGTGTCGCGCTAAGCGGTTTTGACTTAAACAGTCTTGCTGCCGGTGGTATTTCAATCACGGGCTGCACCCCGGCAAACTGGTCAACCCCGGTTGTAACGGTTGGAGACGGAACCACCAACCATACAATTTCGATTCCCAGAGTTACCGCCGATTGTACGGGAGGAACGGCAATAGTAGTGACTCTCGGCACCGGTACTCCTTATATAGTCAATCCCGCCCCCTACATAGGCCACACCCAGGGGATTTCGGACGTTTATGGAGTAACCGTTCAGACGAAAGATGCCGGCGATAACGTTGTGGATTCAGCCATCCCCAGGGCCGCCGCCGTTGAAGCTGTTCTTATTTCGGCAAGTGTAGACGAAAGTCTGTCTCTGACCGTTGATTTCGTTACGGCAGCAACTCTTTATAATGGGGGCGTGGAAGGCGTTTGCGGCACAATTCCGGCATTATCAGATGCCAGAACTACAACCGTCACATCAGTCCCCTGGGGAACGATAACTCAACCGAATCACTTTCTTTACGCTGCCCAAAAACTGACAGTAAGCACCAACGCGGCAACCGGCTATGTCGTAACATTTGAGGAAAATGACCAAATGGGAAGAAACGGAAATACCTGTACCGGAACTTCTCCCTCCGCCGGAGACTACACCTTCGGAGCGGGAACTTGCATAAGAGATACCACCTGTAACGGCTCTTGTTCGGAATCTGTCATGGGTGATTGGCAAAATGCGACAAGCTACCCCGGACTGGGTTATTCTCTTGCCAGCGCAAGCGGAACCGACGCTCCGTTCTTTTACAATCAGGGAGGAGGCTCAACTTGGTATGCCAAACAGCTAGCCGATAAAACCCAAGGTGGAGAGACGGCACAGACCATTATGTCAAATGGTGCTCCGGTAAGCGGCAGCGCAGTTTATGTTTGTTACAAATTCACCATTCCCGGAACCCAGCCCGCAGGTTATTATTACAATATAGGCAAGTATACAACCACGTCGACCTTTTAATATGAAAAAAACTGCCCTGATCATTGCTTCTTTCCTGCTCCTCCTGGGAGGAGTTTTTGTAGCCTCCCGTATTCATGCTCAAGAAAGTCTGCAGGTTTTGCCTCTGACCGTCGTTCCTCCCAAACAGGAGGTTTTGATTAACCCCGGAGAGAAGTTTTCCACCTCCGTCAAGTTTTTAAATCAGGCCGACTCCCCCGTTACAGGCTCCCTGTATGTTCTTGATTTTGTGGTTGAGGATAATGTAGGCACGCCGATGTTTCTGGATAATCCCCAGGTTGTGGGTACGACTCAAATCCCGGCCAAGTATTCCGCTGCCAAATGGATATCGATTCCGGATGACACCGTCACCATAGCTTCAAAGGGAAATATTTCAGTCCCGATTACGATTAACGTTCCCAAGACTGCCGTTCCCGGAGGAAGATACGCGGCGGTTCTTTTCCAGCCTGCAACAAACCTGACCATGGAGGATTCGGAATCTGCACTGGAAACTCCAATTACGGTTCGGCTTGCGTCTCTTATTTATATAAGGGTGGCCGGTCCTATTTCCGAAAGCGCAACCGTTACCAAGTTTGAGGGTCCCAAATTCCTTGAATACGGGCCCGCATCAATCACCACGCAAATTTTAAACCAGGGTAATTACCATATTTCCCCCCAGGGAGATGTCACTTTGAAAGACATATTCGGCCGTGTGGTTGCCAAGAGCAAACTTGATGCCAGAAATATCTTCCCGGGTACTTCTAGGGTCTATACAAACGAACTGGGGCAAAAGTTGATGATCGGTAAGTTCACCACTACCCTCAATGCCACATACGGAGATACGGGAAAACTTCTCACCGCAAGTTTTGTTATGTGGGTCCTGCCCTGGAGAATAATGCTGGCGATCCTCCTGGCGCTTATAATAATTGCCCTGACAGGAACCATGTGGTACAAGAGAATCAAAAAGAAGGAAGAAAAATTGGTTGAGGAACTTAAAGAAGAAAAGACCGAACTCGAAGAATTAAAAGAAGAGCTTAAAGATAAAGTTGCCGGCGAGCCTACTCCAAAAGAAGAGACTAAATAGTCCAAACCTGCTGTGGTTAAAAACCCAAAGGACTAGTAAAATAATTAAAGATGAAACGTCTCGCCGAGATAGCCTTCGTGTACCTCATTTTGGGGTGCCTATTTTTGTCCGCTGGTGGTTTACCCGCCTCGGCCCAAATACTGCCGAATCTGGGGACCAGGAGGGCCCAAGTGACGATTTCCGCAAGCCTCGGGGAACCGGTTTTGCGGCTTTGGGGCTACGGCTCTGCAAACTCAAGGGTTGAGTTGAGCGGACGGGGTGTTGCCGATTTTGCATATTCAAGGAGTGACGGCTATTATGAGTTTTCAAAAGCTTTTCTGCCGGCACCAACGGATTTTCTTTACCCCGAGCTTTGTCTGACCGCAATTGACCAGACCGGCCGGGCTACTCCCCCCACCTGCATCCCGGCTCTTCCCGCAAATGAATTCAGCTACGATATAGGGCCGATAATTTTACCCCCCACACTAAGTCTGGAGGCAGGAAGTACCACTCCGGACACTCAAGTGGCGGCAAGCGGCATGACAATTCCTAATTCCGAAGTCAAAATTGTTTTGGCGGAAGGCGGTACCGGCAACGCCATTACTAAACTCAGCATCGTTACCGAAGTTTCGGCGTATTACATTCCGAATTATACTGTGAAATCCGATTCTCAAGGCTACTTCAACTTCAACATGCCCGCGACAACTTCAGATAAATGGCGTATGTTTGCAATCACAAACTATTCACAGGTAGCCACATCCCCCAAAAGCAACACCCTCACCTTTGAAGTAATTTCCCCGGCCCTTGCCGCTGCCCAAAAATTTTGGAAACTGATTCTTTCACTTTTAACGCTACCTGTATTTATATCTTTCGAAATATTAATCATTCTCGTCCTTATCGCTTTATTGCTGGTGAAAAGGGGTAAAAAGAAAGTATCTCCAACTATTTCAAACAAGATCGATGAATATCAAGCTTACCTGATTTCGAAGCGCTTACCCAAAATCTAATCAAAAGTGACAGTTGCTTTTTGGATCAAGGTTGCACCGTCGACTGCAGCCTCTATAATGTAAACCCCGGGGGCACTCTCCGAGGCTATATCAAAAGTCGCCCTTCCCTGATTGTCCGTAACCGGCTGGATGGGAGAAACCTGGAGTGGGCCTCCTCCCAATGAAACGGTTTTGCCGGATATCCCAAGCCCCCTGTCGTTAAGAATGTAAACGGTTATTCTTATCTGTTCCCCTCCCACTTTAGCTCTTAAGGGGGACGCAAAAACGTATGAGTTCTCCAAAGACAAACCCGAGCTGCCCGCCGGCCGCGTTTTTTCGGTACTGGTTGTAACGGAAGAATAAGCACCGCTTCGAAAAATAAGGGGGCTACGTATCAGATACAGAAAAAGGATGAGTATAAGAATAAGGATAATAAAAACAATAAAAACTAAAATTATGTACCTCGTCCTCCTGGAGTCCCTTTCATTTTTTGTATTTTCGCTCTCTATTTTTTCGTCCTCTATACTTTTATCCTCGATACTCCTGCCAACAATACTTTCATTATCCGCATCCATGATATTATAATGAGGTACATCGTAATAAAAATCAAGTTTCTATGTATCTTCACAACTTTTGCGTGAAAATGTAACTCTCAGCTCACGTAAATTATAATTGCCATAAATTCGGGGTAAAAGTAGGGTAAATATTCCTGGCACTCAAGATATGGGTTTGCCAATTATATGCGTAATTTTTCTATATTGAGCATACCAAGCTGCTGACAGTGTTTGATATACATATATACCGACAAATTGGAAAGTTAACCGCAAAATTATAGGACTTCATATAATAAACGCATATCTCCGCATAAGAATTTTAGGCACGATATTTGTGTGTAAAACAGCGTTATTTTACAGTTATAGCCCCTGCCTTTTATTAATATATAGTATTTTTGATGCGTGAAATTACTGCGGTAAATATACTATATACTGCATGAAATATATTTTACCATTCACCCGTTTTATTGCTAATATATTGCAACAATTAGGCTCTTGACAGCCTTGGTAAATACTTTAATAATAGTCTAATTAGTATAATTCAGTATAATCTAGCCTTAAATGCCCGATACACAATCCGACTCAGTCAAAAAAGATTTTATTAAATATCTCGATTCTCTTGGCCTTTCTCCCAGATCTCATAAAAATTATAGGAGCGATTTGGGCTACTTCCTTTCCTGGACAATATTAAGAATCAGGTCTTTCGGAGCGTACGTCGAGTCGTTAACTGAAGTTGTCCCCTTTTTGAACAAAGATCTTGGCCGTGAATTTAAGAACTACATGACCGAGAATTCTGTTCCGTCAAAGACCATAAACCGGAGGCTATCCACTCTCAGGCACCTATCCAAATTTTTGACGCAAAGCCATGTTGTCGACAAGGATTTTGCCGGAGGAATTGAAAATATCAGTTCAAATTACAACAAGAGGCCCGGTATTAATCCTGTTTTCAATGATTTTAGATCGTTTCTCGAAAGTGAGAAGGTTTCCCCTAACACTATCAAAAACTATCTTTCTGATATAAGACATTTTCTGGCGTGGCTGGAGAATGACAACAAACAAACAGGTAACTTAACAAATTAACTAAATATATGTCCAACCTGCCTGATATCACTCCTGATTTAATAAAAAGATACCAAGAAGATTTGGTTGCACGCTTCTCCCCGGCCACGGTTAAGAGAAAGTCGATTTCGGTCGGTAAGTTTCTTGACTGGGCTCAAAAGGAAGGATTCCTGGATACGAATCCCGGAGGTGTTCTTTCGGCTCAGCGTTCAAAGGAGACACTAATCCCCGCAAAAGCTGCGGGAAAAACTGGTCTCCGCAAATGGTACCATAGGTATCAAAGTATTCCGGGAGCTTCGTATCTCGGGGTTGCGGTTGCCTTAATCCTTGCTTCAACTATTGGTCTTGGAGTATATAATCAATTCTTTAAAAATGCGCAAAACCCCCTGGCCTACCCCACTTCTCTAACGCCTCCAAGCCGTTATTTATCCTTCCAGGGCAGACTCACAAATCAATTCGGTAACCCGATAACAGCCGTAACCAGTGTTACTTTTAAGCTTTATGACGATCCTAGTGCGGGTACAACTCTTTGGACGGGTACATGTAATGTTTCACCGGATACTGACGGGGTTTTTTCTTCTCTCCTCGGAAGCGATTGCGGAACACAGCTAACAAGCAACGTTTTCTCCGAAAATGCCGCGGTCTGGCTGGGAGTAAAGGTTGAGTCCGATCTTGAAGCCACACCCAGGGTGCAAATCGCAACCGTCGCCTATGCTACGAATTCGGAGACCTTGCAAGGATTCCCTGCCTCCGCATCGGCAACGATCAACACGGTTCCCGTAATAGACAACTCGGGGCAATTGGTCATCGCAGCCTCCTCCCCCAAAATTCAATCCACTTCAGGCACATTTGCGATTGAGGGACAGGCTTTGACAATAAGCACACCAACTGCATCAAACGGTGATGTTACTATAGCACCAGATGGCACGGGTCAGCTCAATTTAACTTTTTCCGGAGCATCCCCGGGATCCGGAACCGGGATGGTGAATGCTACCGATGCCAATTTAACCTCAGGGTCTCTCTACTATGGTGAGGTTGCCAATGACGCCACGGGATACAATCTGCTTGAGCTTGCAAGCGGTGCCACACCGAGAACCAAATTTGCGGTTGATTCGGCAGGTAATGCAACGCTTTCGGGAACGATCAACGGCCTTGCCATTTCCGGAGGAACGATAACCTCAGGAACTTGGAATGGAACCGTAATTTCCACTACATACGGGGGTACCGGACAGGACTGGGATTCCATCGCCCAAGGTTCACTTCCCTATTTCTCGGGAACCGGGACTATGAGTACGCTGGCTCCGGGGACTTCGGGATATGTTCTAATGACTCAAGGGGCTTCAGCCAATCCGATTTGGACTCCTTCCTCAGGGGTAGGAACCAACTACTGGCAACTAACTTCAAATGCCCTCTCCCCCGTTAACTCAACTTACGCACTAAACATAGGTAACACCGCAAGTACTTCCGCCTACTTCCATGTACCGGGAACCAATAATCAAAACGCATGGTTCAACTTGGGAACCGGGTATTTAGGTGTTGGAACAACATCACCAACGGCTATATTGGATATTTCTGGAAATACAACAACATCGCTGGTTAAAATAACCCAAAATCACAGCTGGTCCGGTACAGAATATGCGCTTACCGTTTCGGGATATTCAAATTTGGGAGGTTTTCGTATTAATGCTGCAGATGGTGCCAATGCAATATATAACACTCTTAATGGAACGCTGGGTTTTACGAACAACCAAGGATATCCAATAACCTTCTCTAGTTGGAGCGGATCAACGGGTACTGAACGTATGAGGATAGACACCACTTCTGGTAACGTCGGTATAGGTACCACTTCACCATCCCAAAAGCTTGATGTTGCCGGCAATGTCAATATCTCAGGCTATGCCACAGCTTCAGCATCTCTTAATGTCGGTAGCGGAAATGCATTGGCTGGGATAGGAAATATTTCGTATTCCAATGCACTCCTTCCTGGTGGAGTTGCAGGAACTTCAGGATATGTACTCACTTCCTCAGGGGGTGGAGTAAACACTTGGACAAACCCTGCAACTGTAGGAACTAACTACTGGCAGTTGAACGGATTGGTTCTCTCCCCTGCCAATGCAGTAGCATATGATCTCACTATTGGAGGGACGGCAACAGGTTCTGCCTTCCAGGTATTTGCTGCAACAGGGAATATTACAACCTCGGGAGATTTAGCTCTCAATGGTGGGGATATCACATCGACCGGAGATCTGACTATTGATCCTGCGGGTGGAGACGTCTTCCTAAACTCAGACAATCTTAACCTTACGGCCTCCACCAACCTTATCTTTGGATCAACATCACTTGGAGAATACACATCAAACACAGATTCTGGAGCATATGTTGTTGGCGTATATGATGAGTTTACATATTCTACTGCAACCAATGTCCAGGGAGTACTAAAGAGCTTTGATACAGCTATCGCAGGAGCCTCCCTTTGGCAAAGAACAGCAGGCTCTCTTGCTCCTGCCAATATTACAGACTCACTTAATCTCGGCAATACAGCAACAGCCTCAGCTCTAGTCCACTTGGCAGGAACAACCGGAGAAAACTCATGGATCAACACAGGGAGTGTGGGAATCGGAACAACAAATCCGACTTTCAAACTTCATGTTATTGGTACAGCTGGCTTTTCAAATACGGTTACACTTACTACCAACAATGGCTTTTTCTTCGGAACTAAAACTGATGGTTCTACTACACACCGACTGATTGGACTTAATAATTCAAATCAGCTTCAAATTGGAGAAAATGCTAACGGTGTTCCTCTTATTTTTAAATCTGGAAGCAGCGGCCAAATGCTGTTTGACACATCAGGAAATCTAGGCATTGGCCTCACTAACCCTTCCTACAAACTGGATGTTACCGGCGATATTAACCTCACTGGAGCTCTGAGAGATAACGGTTCGGCAGGAACTTCCGGTCAGGTTCTTTCAACTACAGGAACAGGGGTGCAGTGGATAGATGCGGCAGGAGTAGGAACAAACTACTGGTCGGTGCTGAGTAACAACACAATATACCCCACAAACACCCTTCAGGATCTGCTTTTGGGTTCGTCTGCCACCGCATCAGCCAAATTTGCATTCAAAGGGGTTGGATCAGGAGTCCCTACAGCTTCCATCTCAGGAACAACTGCCAATGTAGCTACATTCATTGATGGTAACGGTAATATTTCCACAACAAACCGTAATAATCTGATACTTGGAAATTCCTCCACATACAATTCAACCGGGAATATTCTTCTTAACCCCAATGGGACTGGAAATGTGGGGATTGGGACAACTGCCCCAAGTGGAAAGACCCATATTTTAGGATCTACAAACTCTGGGAACCAGCTTCTTGTCCTACAGAGTTCTGATGATTCCATAAATGACAACGCCCTTGAGATTCAGACAAGCTCAGGAACTGTAGTAAGCCGATTTCGCGGTGATGGACGACTCTTTGTTTCAAATCAAATCGGAGTAACCAATGGAGCCTACTCCGGCAACTGGTATGGACATCAACTGGATTTGACTGGAAGTGGTACCGTTTCTATTACTGCCGCAGGTAATTCTTATTTTAATTCTGGCAATGTTGGTCTCGGTACTGTTTCCCCGACAGCCAAACTTGACGTAGCAGGTGACGCTTCCACCTCTGCCTCGCTTGTATTTAGAGGTGCCACCCCAACCATTGATATTCTTAACGGTTCAACTCTCACATTCCAATCCTCCCCCGGTGGGGATGCCGGTCTAACAAGCATTGCTACCCTTGCACCTGCCGGCAACTTTACCGTTAACGGAACATTAAATGGATTAACGGTATCGGGAGGAACAATAACGGGAGGGACCTGGAATGGAAGTTTAATTGGTACTCAATGGGGTGGAACGGGGGCCAATAACTCCACCGCAGCCCAATATTCAGTTCCTTACTACTCTGCAACGGGAGTATTGGGAGGAGTTCTAGCTCCGGGAACCTCAGGATATGTATTGACCACAAACAGTACCAGTGGAGCTCCTACCTGGACCAATGCAGGAAGTGTTGGAACCAACTACTGGCAACTAAATAGCCTTGTTCTCTCCCCTGCCAATGCCTCTGCGTATGACCTTGCTATAGGAGGGACAGCAACAGGTTCTGCCTTCCAGGTATTTGCTGCAACCGGAGATATTACAACCTCGGGAGATTTGGCTCTCAATGGTGGGGATCTTACAACCACAGGTGATTTGACCATTAATCCTGCGGGTGGGGATGTCTACTTGAACTCAGACAATCTTAACCTTACGGCCTCCACCAACCTTATCTTTGGATCAACATCACTTGGAGAATATACATCAAACACGGATTCGGGAGCATATGTTGTTGGTGTATATGATGAATTCACATACTCTACTGCTACCAATATACAGGGAGTGCTAAAAAGTTTTGATACGGCCATTGCAGGAGCTTCTCTTTGGCAAAGAACAACAGGTTCACTCGCTCCTGCAAACATTACAGACTCACTTAACCTTGGCGCTACCGCCACAGCAAGTGCCCTCGTGCACCTTGCCGGTACTTCGGGAGAAAACTCATTCATTAATACGGGTAATGTGGGGATAGGAACAAGTGCTCCTTCCACATATAAGCTCCAGGTAGTAGGAACGGGAGGATTTAGTACAGACAGGCTGCTGCCGTTACTTTCGGAAACGCTTCATACCAGACGAATATAAGCGGATCTTCGGTTGTTGTTAACTCCCTAACCGGAATGATCAAAGGAACAAGCGGAACACTTAGTGCAATTACGGGGACAGCCGGATATGTAACTTACTGGAGTGATGCCAATACCATCGCAGCGGAACAATTTGTGACCACAGCCCAAGGAGGCTTGGGAGCAAATGTAACGGCAGGAGGTATAGGAGAAATCCTTTACTCAACAGGAACAACCACGTATGACTCCTTAACTGCGGGGACTAGCGGATACATCCTTAAAGCAGCAGGAGCGGCTGCTCCTGCCTGGACGGCGCCTGCTGCTTTGACCAAGACGGATGACACCAATGTTACCGCCACTCTCGGGGGAAGCGCTTCCACCGCTTTGGTCAATGCTGCCTCCATTACCCTGGGCTGGACGGGACAGCTTTCCTTGGCCAGGGGCGGAACAAATAAAGCAATGACAGCATCAGCCGGAAGTGTTGCCTACTCCGATGCCGATTCACTGGAACTAGGGGTGGGAACTTCCGGATACGTACTTACCTCAGCAGGAACGGGAACTCCTACTTGGACCAATCCTGCAACACTCGGAACCAATCACTGGCAGCTTGCAAATAACATCCTGGCACCTATTAATGTAACCAATGATCTTGCTATTGGGGGAAACTCTACAGCTTCTGCAAAATTCCAGGTGATGGGAACAACAGGCAATATCTCAACAGCCAACAATACCGTTGACTGGACACTAAACTCTGCAGTTGATGCACTAAATATTGATACCAATACACTTTCAGTAGATGCATTAAATAACAGAGTAGGGATTGGGACAACCAATCCTTCTTCAAAAGTGGAGATCTCCGATGGAACAGACTCATTACAAATAGCCGCAAATGGCGATCTTACCTTTGTTGATGCTGACAGCTTTGCGCAAATCATAGGACCTAACGGGGGCGGTCTCTATATCAGCTCAGGGACAAGTCAGGATATAGACCTTAATGCCGGCTCAAACAGAATCTATGTTAACGAGGGTCAATTAGAATTTAATGCTTCAAGCAGCGATGCTATTTTAGATATTAATAAAAATGGAACAAGTCTACTAAGAATTGAGAATGAATGGGGTGGACAGGTTGCCAATATGTATGTGGAGGGCCGCGTCGGTATTGGCACGACTGCTCCTACCGCAGAACTTGATGTTGCCGGTACCGCTTCTGTCTCTGCACTAACCATACGCGGCGCGTCTCCCGGCTATATAAACCAAGTCAACGGAAACAGCCTAATATTCCGCACGTCTCCCGGAGGAGATACGGGACTTACCGAAAAAATGACTCTCACCAACGCAGGCTACCTTGGAATCGGAACAACGTCTCCAAATACTAGTCTTCAGGTTGGATCGGGAACGAGCAATCACTCGCTAAGTGCTAATGACACCCTTCTAACCGCCGATCTTGAACTGGATGGAACAATGTATCTTGATGGCGGACAGATAGCCAATTCGGCCGGAACGGTGTCATTTAGCCTTTCCGCCACACCTGCAACTTCTTACAACTATCTTTCGTCCAGCAGTTGGCTTATTGATAATCCTGTCAATGTAGGCCAGGCTGCCCTGATGGTAAATCAAGGGAAAGGAGGAGACATTTTTACAGCCTCCGCTTCGGGATCTACTAAGTTTGTCATCAAGAACGATGGCAAAGTCGGGATTGGGACAACAGATCCTCAGGCAATTACACATATAAAAAACATGAATAACACGCAAGAGATGACAATTCTCCAAATCGATCCTGGTACTTTCACTACGGCAGGCACCTTCTCTGGCATAGTGGCAGATTTCAGTAGTATTACCCGAAGCGATAGCGACGCCATTGTTTATGGTATCTTTTTAAACAGTCCAACGGCAGGAGGCACCCCGCTCGATACGGTATACGGATTGTACATTGCAGGGACCAACTGGAATTACGGGATCGTGTCCGAAGACGATGTCTGGTTTCTATCCAACACAACTATCGGGGACGCCAGCGGTGATGCGGTTACGGTAAATAGCGCCGGTTGGACTTTCAGCAATGATACCAACTTTTCTCTTTCCGGTGGGGTCAACGGACTGTCTTTCGATACAAGTACTCTGTCAATTGATGCAACTAATGATCGAGTCGGCATTGGAACAACCAGCCCCAATGCCAAATTGGAAGTAACCGGAGATGTTTACCTGAGTAACGGTGCAACCCGGAATATAAAAATCCCAGCGAATATTGATGCTAACGGCAACGATCTTTATATCATGGCCGGAAGCGGAACCTCGACCGGGCCTGGCAATTATAACGGAGGGGATCTCTATCTTGATGCCGGCAGTGGTATCAATGCCGGAGTCCCGGGGGATATTCTGCTTCAAACCACGAGCGGTAATGTCGGTATCGGTTTGACAAACCCCAGCCAGGCTCTTCAGGTTACAGGTAGTATTAATACCAGCGTCCAGTTCCTGGGTCAATCGGCAGATACCGTCTCTGCTCCGGCTTTCTCATGGACCGGTAATACGACTACCGGAATATATCGTCCTGCCGCCAGCCAAATTGCTCTTACCCTTGGAGGAACCCAAAGAGCTCTTTTCACCGCCACAGCCGTTACCCTTACCGGCCAGACAACCCTTACCGCCTCATCACTGTCTACTCTCACCACATCCGCCACACTTAGTTTGGGTGGTGCCACAACTTTGACCTTTACTTCAGACAATGCCACCATCAATGGTTCTGATGTTGCAGACGGCGATCTGACTCTTCAAGGAACATCCAACGCGACAAGGACAACAAGTTACGTTCTGCTTCAACCCACAGCCGGATACGTCGGCATTGGCACGACAGCACCTGTAACCCTGCTACATATACCCAGCACAGCCGATGGAGGTTTGAGCACTCATGGCTCTGAGGTATTAGGCCCGGTATCTGGAATAAATATGATGATGGATTCTAACGAAATCATGGTAAGAAACAATGGTGTCGCTTCAGCGCTGTATTTAAATCATGAGGGTGGGACTGTCAATATAAGCCAGTCAACTGCAGGTATCTTTTCAGTTAACACTAATGGACTTTATGTTAATGCAAGCAATAGTGTCGGCATTGGAACAACGGCACCCGGGGAGGAGCTTGATATAGCAGGACAAATCCAATTTAACTTGGATGGCGCCGCGGGAGATAATACGATTGGTGTTTGTAAAAGCGTGGCTGACAGCACGGGGGTAGAAGCCGACGTTGAATTCCGAGACTGCAGCGGTACTCCGGGTGATATTGCGGAATATTATGCGGCGGAGGCCGACTTACATCCCGGAGACATTGTATCTATTACATACATTGACAACAAACCCACGTTGATCAAAACAAACACTTCCTATGACAAGAATGTATTTGGAGTTGTATCTACCTATCCTGTCGGACAACACGGAAAACCGTTAAGTTCCGGTCTCTATTCTGCAGATGAATATCCAACAGCCATAGGTCTTGCAGGAAAAGTGCCGGTTAAAATCAGCGCAGAAAACGGACCTGTGGCACCGGGTGATCCACTCGTATCGTCCTCCATTCCCGGCGTTGCCATGAAAGCTGGAAAAGCAGGCAAGATCATCGGTTATGCAATTGAACCGTATGACGGATCAACAACGGTCAGTAACGAGGTCAGGGTGCAGGAGTCTATGCGTAGCGGCGCAACCATGAAGTTCAATCTTGACCCACAAGACCCGACAGAGCCCGGAGTCGGCAAAATTCTGATGGCAGTCAACAATTCCACATATGATCCGGATATTTACCTTACCGATTCCGGCAATCTGAACGTTACCGTTGATCAAAACGGAAACTACGAACTTACCGATACCACGACAGGAAACATAATCGACAGGGTTGGTGCATTTGCCGAAACGGTAGCCGCAACGGTGAGGGCAGGAGCAATTGTAACTTCCGATTTTGTTACCGAAAACCTGACCGCAGAAGTTGCCAACATAGCAAGTGTTGTTGCCCAAAACATTCAGGCAGGTGTGGTTGTAACTCAAGACCTGGCTACAACTTCATTTACGGCTTTCCAGGGGACGGTTGACAATATGCTGATAAGTACGGGTTTGGTAGCCCAAAATGTACAAACGGATCTTATCTCTCCCCTTGCCGATTCTACTGACGTAAAAGTACAAGTGGGATCAAGCGCAACACCCTCCGGAAAGTTCATTGTCCAAGATACCGAAGGAAGTGCTGTGGCTTCAATCGACAACGAAGGGAACGCCACATTCTCCGGAACTCTATATGCGGGAGCGATTGAGTCTCAGAGCCTGGATGACATTAAAGCCCTTTTGACCAGTGTCCAGACGGATCAGAATCTTTTGAAGGATGCTGCAAACTGGAATACTTTAACTGCAACAAACTCTGCAAGTCTTGATCAAATAGCGGTTGCCGATCTTTATGTAACCAATCAAGCGGCCATTAATTCTCTCTCCGTAACCAATAGTGTAACAATAGGTTCCGATATGGTATTTAGTTCAACGCTCAACGACCAGTCATTGGCCGTCAACAGCATCGATACGCTTTCCGCCCCCCTTAAGATTCAGGCTCTTGCCATGGCTCCTGTAGAAATCATGGCGGGCTTAGTCACAATTGATACTCACGGAAATGTAAATATCAGCGGGAATCTTTATGTTGCCGGCCGGGTTAAGGCTTCCGGATTGACTTTGTCGGAAACCGATGTCCCGGAGAATGCTACAGCTTCAGCTCTTCTTACTCTTCAAAACCTGGCCGGGAGCGAGGTTGCCTCGGTTAATGCATCCGGCTCGGCCCAATTCGGATCAATCTCCACTCCCCAACTTGTTATTGCGGGGGCTGATGCAACGCAATCGGGTACTATTATAAACGGGGTTATTTCTACAAACTCAACCGTCGGGCAGGCGGTTATCCCGGCGGGAACCAGTGAAATTACGATTAAAAATCCTAAAGTTACGGACTACACTTTGGTCTACGTAACTCCAACCTCTTCGACGGAAAACAACGTACTATATGTAAAGAGTAAACAGGGAGGTCAGTTTGTTGTTGGGTTTGCAAACCCAATAAATGTTGACGTCAGCTTTAACTGGTGGATAGTTCAAGTGAGCCAATGATTTTATGGACATAAAAGGAATACCTACTGATAAAAAGACATTAGCCATATTCGGCATATTACTTTTACTAGAAGGAGCCATTCTTAAAGGTCTGATTTTACAATGATAGCAAACCATATCAATATATATATATTTATATATCGTGAAATATTTTGATGTGAAAAGAAACAATTTGTTCTAAAAATGGGGTATTGACAACGCCTAAAAAATGCTAAATACTCATATGTACAAATAAAAAAAATGGAAATAACCAAGCTCATCCGAAATATCGAAAAATACATCTTGGTAGCACTGGCGGGTTTATTTGCTTTATTTGTTTTTCCGAAATTTGCCTCCCCCTTCGTTGTCCCTAAGGAAATTTTTGGGGCCGTTGCCGTATCGACAGTGTTGGTTCTTTGGTCGGTGAGATCGATTATTAAAAGAGAGTCGACTTTTTCTGTCGGAAAGTTTGATCTTGGAGTACTTTTGATAGCACTTGCCTATGTTGTTGCGGCGGTAGTTAAAACTCCGAACAAAATGGAGGCATTTTTCTTCCCCGGTACCGTAACTTTTGTCATTATTTCTGCTATATTCTATTTTCTGGTCAACCAGTTCGGCAGAAGGACAAAGAACCTGATTTTAATTGCGCTTTTCGGCTCGGGAATCCTTCTTACGATCTCAATTCTTTTTACGCAGCTTGGGCTTTTTGCCAAAATTCCCCAGCTTCCGGATTTTATGAAAAACTCTTCTTTCAATCCCGTAGGCGGAGCGCTGCCTTCGGCTCTTTACCTGGTAACCTTACTTCCCGTTGGTATTGCCCTGGTTATTAAGGAGAAGGACTTGGCCAAAAGGTTATTTTACGGGGTTGCGTCTGTTGTTATCTTTTTTGGAGCAGCTCTTCTTACCATTAACCTTCTTCCCGGAAAGCCCCAAGCCTTGATTTTTCCCAGCCTGCTGACCACCTGGGCGATAGTTATTGAGACCTTGAAGACAAGCCCAGTCTGGGGAATGGGCCCTGATAACTATGTTACCGCTTTTAACTTGTTTAGGCCCATTTCCTACAATCAAACTGCTCTTTGGGCCGCCAGATATGCCACCGCGAATAACTACTATTTTACTTTGATTACCGAGGTTGGTTTTGCCGGACTTGCAGCCATCTCGGTACTTCTTATCGGTATTTATAGGGCGGTAGTGGCGGGCTTTAAACAGAAAAACTGGGAGATTGCTTCTTTGGCTCTGCTGGTTGTGCTTTTTGCGATATTTCCATCCGCTCCGGTTCTCTTTTTCCTTTTGATGGCTCTTCTGGCGGTTTTCTCGAAATCGGAGGAGAAATCCGTAAGTTTGGCTACCAATAGGGTCCCGACTGCCATTGTTGCAGCTCCGATACTTATTGGGGTTGTTGCTTTGGCAATTTTTGGTACAAGGGCCGTGATGGCGGAAGTAACTTACAAGAAGTCTTTGGATGCATTGGGCAGCAACAACGCCAAGGATACCTATACGCTAATGGCTCAGGCGATAACCCAGAGCCCATATGTGGATCGGTACCACGCTTCCCTGGCGCAGGTAGAGATGGCCATTGCTTCGTCAATCGCCAACAACAAGGATTTGACGGAAGAAGACCGTCAAACTATAACACAACTGATCAGTCAGGCTATAAATGAGGGCAAGGCGACCGTGACCCTTAATCAGGGAAGGTCGGCCAATTGGGAGCTTCTTGCCCAGATCTATCAGAACATTATGTCCTTTGCCGAAGGGGCCGATCAGTTCGCCATTGATACATACACGCAGGCGGTTGCGCTTGATCCGATAAACCCCAACCTGAGAATCGGACTCGGTGGAGTGTATTACGCACTCGGCAGATACGATGACGCGATTGATATCTTTAAGCTTGCAGCTTTGGCAAAGCCCGATTTGGCCAACTCCCATTATAATCTGGCCATAGCCTATGGAGAGAAGAAAAACTATGACAGTGCAATTGCCGAGATGAACACGGTCTTGACCCTTGTGGCCAAAGATTCACCCGACTACACCTTGGCCAAAAATACTCTGGATGCCTTGGAGAAAGCCAGACCCGCAACGCCCGCCGCAGCCGGATCTGAAAATCTGACCCCTCCCCAAAAGCAGGAAACAGTCATAGAGCCTCCCATAGAACTTCCGGAAGAGGCTACTCCCCCCGCAGCCACACCGTAAAGGGTACTCCTTGCAAGTTCTTCGGATACAAAAGTTACCTGAAAACCCTGTTTTAGCCTCAATAAATGCCCCTTGCAAAGTCTCTTCTTACAAGGTAGTTTTAGATTATGCCTGCCAAACTGCTTAGAAGGGTGGCTGAAGAAGGTACGTTCAGTCATATATATAATAACGGGGTTGAAAATATAGCCATCTTCAAGGACCGGCAAGACTTTGAAGTCTTTCTGGGTTTTTTGAAAGATTACCTATCTCCGGTCAGTTCCGAAGTTCCCAAAAAAGAATTCACTATTGAAGGCCGCTCTTTCCGGGGCACTCCCCGCCAACCTAAAAATTACCTGGGCAGAGTCGAGCTTATCGCCTACCGGCTCACCCCTACCCATTTCCACCTCATCCTGCATCAGAATACCCCGGACTCGCTTGGGAATTTCATCAGGTCCCTCTGCACCAGATACTCGATATATTTTAATAAAAAATATTCCCATTCCGGAGCTTTATTCAACGGCCCCTACAAATCAGTTTATATCAAGGGTATATCCCAGCTTTTGCACTTCACCCGGTATCTCCACCGCAGTCCAGATAATGGTGAAGACCCTGTCAAAATATATACATCATACCCAGAGTATATCGGTCAAAGACAATCTTCATGGGTAAAGACGAACGCGGTGCTTTCGGTCAAAGGAGTAGACGAGTACAAGGATTTTGTAGAAAAATATCAGCTTAACCAAGAAGAAAGAGATATTCTCGAAGGTGTTCCTTTTGATGTCAAAGCCCCGCACAAGGAAGAAGTCCTTTATGCACCCGACACCGTTTCCGCTTCTTCCCATGGGACACCTGAACTTTCCCACAAGGCACCGCCTACTGATTTAAAACCCCGGCCCCGTATTTTCGAGTACGGACTGGCAATGGGGGTTTTTATTGTACTTCTGAGCTTTGGGTTAAATAATGTCCGTGTTTCTCAGGCAAGATATTCAACAAACTCTCCGGTTCTTTCCGAATCAACAAGCATTATGCCCTCCCCGACCGCTGCCTTACCACCCACCGGTTCTCCCGAACCAAAAATAATGGTAACAGTTAAAACTGCTGATGCCTCGGTAAGTGCCAATATCCGCAAGGAGCCGAGTTTTCAGGCGGAAATAATCGGTATGGCCAAAAACGGTGAAGTTTTTGAATCCGTGTCGATAGGCCCGGAGTGGAATGAGATCAAACTAAATGACGGTTCAATAGGATTTATATTATCAAAACTGGTACTAATAGATCAAACTAATATCTAATATGCGCAAGATTTTAACATATATCGGCTTTGTAATCGCATGTGTTTTGGTTTCTCTGCTTTTTGTAACCGCCACTACATATATTCAGTTAGCCGTTGCTGTCATCCTCTACCCCATCGTTGCCTATTTTGTAATGAAGATCCTCCCCCGCAAGACTAGAGTGGTCCCGGCAGTCGCGGTACAGACAGCGGGAACACAGGAGGAGGTTGCCGATTTTGACAGACGTACATTTCTCAAACTTGTGGGGGCAACAGGAATTTTCTTTTTTGTGTCCTCGCTTTTCGGTAAATGGGCCGGTGCTTTGCCGTTTGGCAAATCCTTGGGGTTGGGAGGCAATAGCATACAGGGGAATTCCGCCACCCCCGGAGCCGGCAACCCAGGATCTTTGACTGCAAATGGCTACCAAATTTCCGAGATCGATGACGGCGCAATTACGTTTTACGGATTTACCAATGTTGACGGATCCTGGCTAATCATGAAGGAAGACACCGAAACAAGTTCTTTCCGCTATGCAAAAGGAAGCTCGGGATTTCCCGCAAGTTGGGATAACCGGCAAAATCTCAAGTACGACTACTACTATAATCTCTTCTGAGATTCTTTTGTATTAAGCCCTGCCCGGATTTGGCTTTCGCGGGTAACTATGGCTCCGTAAAAAAGAATACTCAGGGAGAACAACAAAAACATTGCCGCCTGACGCACATAAAATGGAGTCGTCGTATCAACCATCTGTTGATCCGGTGAAGCCGTGACCAAAAGCCAATTTCTGTTTCCCAAAGGTACGGGGGAATATGAAATCAGACGGCCGTCCCTAGCTAAACTCCCTTCCTTTGTCGTATTTAGGGCATCCTTGAGACTGTCGCTGACAGTTTGATTACCCAGAAACGGTTCTTCGCCGGCTTCAAAAACCTTGACTCCCACTTTATCAGGCGTCTTGCTATCGTACAATAGATCCCCTTGCACACCTATCAGATACACCTCTGTAGCATCCGATATTTTCATTAACTCCAAATAGTGTTCCGTCAAAGGCTTCAATTTCGCCGAGGTAACTACAGCCCCTACAAAAACGCCGTTTTGAAATACCGGAGAGACCACCGGAATTATTACCTGGCCCTTGGTGCCGCCCATTCGGCTAACAATCGAGGTGCCAACCAAATATTCCCCTTCATCTGACCAGTTTTTGGCCCAGTCAAAATAATCACGGTCGGCCAGGGAAACTCCCACATCTTGCGTTCCCAAAACATTGGAGATAAACCTGACAATTCCGCGGCTGTCCGTTAATGCGACTCCGGCAACCAGGCCGCTGTTGCTCCATTGAGTTACAAAGGCGTCTAAATCAGATTGGGTATTTTCACCCCAGCTTTCCATACTGCCCAACTTCGCAAGTACCGCAACCGAATTGCCGAACGTTTCGAAAAAAGCCTCAAGATTGCTGGCTTCAGCTCTCGTCACCATTTGTTGCTGATTTAAAAACTGGTTAGTGACCGCAGGTTTGACTCTCCAGCTTAGGATTACTAAAAAGGCAGCACCCAAACCCACTATCAAAAGAAGGCCAAATAACCAAATCCTGCCCGACAATGCTTTCCAAAACATCTTGTTTAAAGGTTAGGGCCAAATGTTTACCCTGTCAATACGTCTTGAGCGTCCCACTGTAAAATTGTTGGGGTATGTCATATAATCGGCCGTATGCTCTCGATCATAATTCCGTCTTATAAAGATCCCCTACTGGGTAAAACCATTGAATCTCTTCTGGAAAACGCCGAGGGTGAAATAGAAATAATCCCCGTTCTTGACGGATACTACCCGGAAACCCCGATAAAAGAGGATAGAAGAATAAGAGTTGTGCACCTTGGCAGAAATCAAGGTATGCGAAGAGCGATAAACGCGGGAGTTTCGGTAGCCCGGGGGGAATTTCTGATGCGGAACGACGAGCACCAGATGTTCGGCAAGGGATATGACGTAATTCTTACCCGTGATTGTCAGCCTAACTGGATTATCACACCCAGGCGTTATGCGCTTGATCCTGTAAAGTGGGAAATAATGAAAGAGGTTCCACCGGTAGATTTCATGAAGCTTAAAATCGTCAACATGGCACCCGGTGTCAGAAAATTTTCAGGTGTTGAGGCCCCGGGAGATCCGGGAAAACCCATTCAGGAATCAATGGCTATGCAGGGAAGCTGTTGGGTAATGCCGCATGCATGGTGGGACAAAGTTATCGGAGAGCTCGAAAACGAAGGTTATGGACCACATTATCAGGACAGCCATGAGATGGTGTTTAAAACCTGGCAGGCAGGGGGAAAATTAATGGTAGATAAAAACACCTGGCACGCCCACAAACACAGGAATTTTCCCCGGACGCATAATAACGGCACTGCCGAAAACCCATCCAATAATGAATCCTGCTGGGCTTATTCATTAAGTATTTGGGAAGATTACTATAATAAAGAAATTAAACCAAGGTGGAAGGTTTAACAAAATTGGAGTTATAATTCCATCACGGTGGCTATTATATATGAAAGTATGAAAAAAACTATTGGGGAGCTTATCGACGGACTGTCTATTACTAACAACAAGATCTTCCATCTCGTCGACAAAGTCCAGCGCAACGAGCATACGCGCGAGGATGCAAAAAAAATCCAAGATTTAAATAAGTTAAGAAGTGAGTATATGAATGCTATAAACGAATTCTTTAAGGAAAGGATAGATATAAAAGTGTGATTAGTATTTTCTCTGGAACAAAATTAACATCCTCCCGGATTAGAGGTATAGAAATGGCTACCTATCTCCAGGCCAAACACAACCCAAAAGAAGGATATAAAAACGATGTTTGTATTTATGTCAAACCCAAAGAAATGAGCGCAATTAAAGACGGTGACTGGGTTGATTTTCTAGATTCCAACATCAGCCTCATCGTCCAGTTGAAGGATCGGCCAAAGGTAAAGGTGATTGCCGCTTCGGAAGCCAGCAATGAAGCCCTCAAGCGGGTTTTGCCAAACGAAATTATCCTTATTCCCTCACATCACATCAATCAGGAAAAACTTAAAAGAACAAGAAGGCAGATCTCTATCGGAGGCTATATCGGAGGATTCTCACCCATGTATGAAGAAATTAGAAGAGGGTTAAAGAAAATCGGATTTGATTTTGTAACCTGCTTCGATTTCAAAGGACGAACAGATGCGATGAAACTGTACGAAAGCATCGATCTTCTGATTATTGGGTGGTGGACCGGAGACGACAGCCCCCATAAGATACCGACCAAGATTATCAACGCCGCCTCGTTTGGAATCCCGTCGATTGCATATCCTTTGCGCGGATATAAAGAAATTGAAGGATTTTATGTTTCTGCTCATAATTTAAGTGAGATAATAACTGAAGCGGAAAAATTTAAGGATGAGGACTATTACAATAGATGGGCAAAGAAGATTTCCAAGATGGCTGAAAAATACCATATTAGCAAGATTGCCAAACTATATAAAAAACTAAAACCAGGTTTTCCTGCTTAAATCTCTTGAAGGAATGGGGTATTATACACATTCGGAGAGAAGAGTAATTCCATACCTTCCCTGCTGAGAATCGGGTAAAATGGTGCGTATAGAATATCCATATGGGTTCAAACAAAAAACCAATAAACTTATCAATAATAATTCCCAGTCGAGATTGCCCCTATTTAATGAAAACTATCCAAAGTATATTAGACAATTGCGTCACCAATATTGAAATTATGGTAAATATTGACGGAAAACCCCCGAGAAAATTTATTAAGGACAAAAAGGTCACATATATCGTACAACCTACTCCAATTGGGATGCGGGGCGGAATAAATAATGGGCTTAAAGCAGCTAAGGGCAAATTTATAATGAAGTGCGATGACCACTGCTTATTTGCTAAAGGATTTGACAAGATTCTGACAAACACCATGCAAGAGAATTGGCTGGTAACCCCCAAACGTTATTCTCTAAACGAAGTGAAATGGGAAAGGGATGAAACCCGACCAATTAAAGAATATCTCTACCTATCCTATCCCAAAAAGTCCGTTCACGGACTTGCCATGTTCCCCGTAGATTGGAATAAAAAAAGTGATCGTCTTATAGATGATACCATGATGATTCAGGGAAGCTGTTGGCTAGCAAACAGAAAATATTTCATGAAACGAGTGGGTTTTCTTGACGATAAGCCTGAAACGTACGGGACCTTTGCCCAGGAACCCGTAGAAGTTGCTTTGAAATACTGGCTTGGAGGCGGGGCGGTCAAGGTAAACAAAAATACCTGGTATGCCCACCTAAAAAAGAGTAAAAGGTACTATAACGAAACAGGCTGGGCAGAAAAGTTTGCAAAGCAGAACAAAGCAGTAGCAAAAGGCAATGAATGGGCAACCGTACACTGGATGAATAATGAGGAACCCAACATGATTCACCCTTTTAGCTGGTTTATAAAAAAATTTCAACCGATTCCGGGTTGGGAGAATTACAAATGAAAAAAATACTAATAACAGGATGCGGAGGGATGTTGGGCGATGCTGTTTATGCTCAATTACGTAAAAGGTATCATGTCAACGCCACCGACATCAACCTCATTGAACCCTGGCTAAGTTACTTGGACGTCAGAGACCTTAAGAGTGTTAAAAAGGTTTGCGCCGAATTCAAACCGGATTATCTGATTCATCTGGCAGCCTTAACCGACATGGAATACTGTGAAACCCACCCAGAAGAGGCGGCGCAAGTTAACGGAACTGCCACAGAAAATCTGGTTAAAATCTCCAAAAAACTTGATATTCCCTTTGTCTACATCAGCACTGCAGGTATTTTTACCGATGACAAAAAGGAGCATAGCGAAAAAGACGACCCCAAAGACACTCCTGTAAGTGTATATGGCAAAACCAAATACCAAGGTGAGGTAGCAGCGAAATCATGGCGTAAGTCGATCATAATCAGGGCCGGTTGGATGATGGGTGGCGGACCCAAAAAGGACAAAAAATTCATCAATAAAATTGTCAAACAATTAAGTAGCGGCGCTACAAAGATAAATGTGGTCAACGACAGGGTCGGCACCCCAAGCTATACCTACGATTTGGCAAAAATAATTGTATTTCTTCTCGAAAGGAATCTTTACGGTTTATATCACGGCACTTGCGACGGAGGAAACGTAACCCGCCACGATGTCGTCAGTCATATACTTGAATGTTTTAACTTGCAAGACAAGGTCAAAGTGGTTGAGGTGGGATCAGATTATTTTAAGGATAGTTTTTTTGCCCCGCGGCCGTTTTCCGAACAGCTAGGCAACAAAAAACTTAAATCCACCAACCCAGAATTATTCCGCAGCTGGCGGGACTGTTTAAAGGAATATTTAGGCATGTTTTATTGGAAAGTATCAGGCAACCATACCCCGCTTTGCGATCTGGCCTATAAATACGGAACCGACAAATGTCCGGAAATAAACCATTCGTATACCCCTTTTTATTACAAATTGCTACAACCCAAAAGAAACTCTATCAAAAAGATTTTGGAAATAGGAATAGGCTACCCGTCCAACATGAATCATATCGTCCCCCATTACCGGGCGGGTGCAAGTTTATATATGTGGAGGGAGTTTTTCCCCAACGCCATGATTTACGGAGCTGATATTCTCCCGGAAGCGTTGTTCAAAGACGCACATATAGAAACTTTTTTGTGTAACCAGAAAAAAGACACGGACCTAACGAATTTAATCAAAAGCACGGGCTCGGATATCGATATCGTAATTGACGACGGCTCTCATGTAAAAAAGGTCCAGGTGTTTACTTGCCTTATCCTATTGCCTCTTCTCAAAAAAGATGTTATTTACATAATAGAAGATGTTAAAGATGCCGTCGAGGTTACCGGAATGATTAAAAAACTCGGCGGGTATGATTGCGAGGTTCCGAAGTTGAACCCGGAAAGGCAAGTGAGGCAGGATTGTTTGGTTATTGTTAAAAACAAATGAAAAATCTACTGGTTTATGTAAGTAAAGATAAAAAGTTTAACCGGGAGTGTGAGACTCTGGCCAAAATCCAAATTGACAACAGTCTTCGTTTAAAGTGGAGAAAAGAAGATATTTTAATGGTCACTAACTTTGATTATGAGTATCGGGGAGTTAAAGCTATCGTTGTAGGGGACGAGAATTATTGTGCAGTCAGGCCAAGATCGATTAAAACTTCGATAATCCCCCACTTAATTGAAAAGGGAATCATAGAAAAAAGGCATATTTACTGGAATCATGATTTTGACGCTTTTCAATTGCATTCTATCAAAGATGAAGAATTGGGACTAGACGGTTTTGATGCGGGCTTTACCGACTACGGTTGGAAAAACGACTGGTGTTTGGGAAGTGATTTTATAAAGGAGAGCGCAAAAGACATCTTTGAGTGGCTGAGGGACGCAATATTTGCTAATTGGGAGGATGAGGAAATACTCGGAAGAATTACGAGAAGGAATACACATAATATCAACTCGAGAATAAAGAAAATGAATATAACTTATCAGATTGGAATGAAAAACGTTGATTTTAACTACAAAATAGCTGCAAAACCGCTAAAAGTTCTCCACTTCCATCCGCATAAACCGGGGCTCCTAGACATCTTCATGTACGGCAAAAACCAAACGGACAAACCCCTTATGCCTAAGGGTTTAATCAATATATTTAATAAACACGGAATAAAGTAAATACGTTATGAGCAAACCATCAGTGGTGGCAATCTTGCCGAATTTTTAAAAAGTATTAGAAAAAGGTGCGAAAACCTATAGAGATCCATAATATTTGCAATCCAAATATTAATTCCCAAACGAATATCCTGGGTATCGGAATGAAGGTCATGGAAATTTTCAGAAATATATGAATAGAGATTTAACAATAATTTATTACTCATCTAATCGGGAAGTGCCCGAGTTTGAGACCAGAATTAGGAACAATATTTTAAAAGTTTGTGGCGATTTGCCCATAATAAGCGTTACTCAAAAGCCGATAGACTTTGGAAAAAATATTGTTGTTGGAGATGTGGGAGCTTCTGGGTTTAACATGTTTAGGCAAGTTCAAATTGCCTGCAAGGAGGCAACAACGAAGTTCGTAGTTTCTGCTGAAGCGGATTGCTTGTACCCCCCGGACTATTTCACCTTTATTCCCGAGAAGGACAACGTATGTTACCGTAATAAAAATCTATATGTAATGGGTCAATATAGAACCTATTTCTACAAAAAGGAGGAAGGTGCAACGCACGCCCAAGTGGTCGGGCGGGAGTTCTGCTTAAGAACTCTGGATAAACTTTTTGAAGGAGGTCCGAATTGGTCAATCAAGGAGAGAAATTTCCCCAAAGAGAGGACTCATCAAAAAAAGGAGGATGTTTTTGGCAGTGACGAAATTGAATTCTACGAGACAAAAAATCCGATTGTACAAATAAAAACAAGCCACAGCATGCGACATTACACTCATTCTGATAGAATACCTCGTGACGAACTTCCCTATTGGGGCAAGGGGGTAGATTTTAGAAAAAAATATTACGATATCGGATTTAGGCATTAAATATGAAACTAATAGATGCAATTAAAGAGCAGCACGGAAGGCCATTTACAATCCCCGATTGCTCCCGTGATGAACTCCCCGAATGTTTTAAACAAATGGGCTACAAAACAGGGGCAGAGGTCGGGGTTTATAAGGGGGCGTTTACCGAAAAATTCTGTAAAGCAGGCTTAAAAATGTATGCCATAGATCCCTGGAAGGCATATCAGGGAGCCGGCCGTACTCAACAGGAACAAGCAAGGCAAGACTTCCTTTACGGGCATACTCAAAGGACTCTCGCTCCCTATAAAGACTGTACAATAATCAGAAAGACGTCGATGGACGCTCTAAACGACTTCGGCCCGGGAAGCCTGGACTTTGTCTATTTGGACGGCGATCACCGCTTCCCGTACGTGGCACAAGATATTTATGAATGGAGCGAGAAAGTCAAAAACGGTGGGGTGGTCTCCGGGCATGATTATTTCTGCACGGATCCACGGGCAAAAAATGTTTTGTGCCAGGTGGGCGCGATAGTAGATGCTTATGTTAGTGCCTTCGGAATTGAAAATTTTTATGTATTCGGACGGTCCAAATCACTGGAACTTGAGGCCAAAGATGACAGATATCTAAGCTGGATGTGGATTAAGCCTCTCTGACATGACAAGCACAAAAGGGTGCATTTACTACACCGATAACCGCCCGAAGTCTTTTATTTTGGATAAATGCCGTGAGGAAATTTTAAAAGGCTGGAAAGGTCCCCTGGTTTCGGTTTCGCTTCAACCGATTGACTTCGGCAAAAATATAGTCTTGGCAGGGGTAGAACGCGGACTCCCGACTATGATCAAACAAATAACAATGGCTTTGGAGGCACTGGATACTGACATTGTCTTTTTTCTGGAACATGATGTTTTATATCACCCGTCTCATTTCGATTTCACTCCCCCAAAGGAAGAAATCTATTATTACAATCTCAATAACTGGCGCTGGGGAATTAAGGAAAATTTTGCTATTACATACGATGGTCTGACCTCCCTTTCTCAACTCGCATGTTACCGAAAAACTGCCCTAAACCATTATAAAGGAAGACTTAAATACATCATTGACCACGGACTTAACAAGGACCAAAGCCGGGATCCGAGATGGGGACGGGTTATGGGCTACGAGCCCGGAACAAAGCCCAGGAGGAGGGGTGGTTTTTCCGATGAAAAGTTTGAGATTTGGAAAAGCGATTTTCCAAACATAGATATCCGCCACAGACATACATTTTCCCCGCCGAAATACAATTTGGCTGATTTCAAACATCAACCGATAAACTTCCGCCAAGAGAAAATTGAAAATATTCCTTACTGGAATCTGAAAACGTTGCGGGATCAATGGCTGGATAAATACATAATAAATTAAATGAATAAAGGCATGGTTCTCCACACCGCTTTTCCCGGCTTTGATAATGCCTAAGTATGCTGTATTATTGCCTCACGCGAAACCTATGGCTGATCTTTCAATATTAATACCGGCACGGAATGAAATATTTCTGGCCCGCACGATAGAAGACCTCCTGGCAAACATCGAGGCTGATACCGAGATCATCGCTGTTTTGGACGGGGTACCCGCCAACCCTCCGATTCCCAAAAATGAAAGAGTAAATGTAATCTCCCTTTCCGAAAGTATCGGACAAAGGGCGGCAACTAATCTTGCCTGTAAATTAAGCCGCGCCAAATATGTAATGAAGGTAGACGCACACTGCGGATTTGATAAAGGTTTTGACCGAAAAATGCTCGAGGCATTTAAAATTACCGGAGACAACGTTACGATGGTCCCAATTATGCGTAACCTCTGGGCATATGACTGGAAATGCTACCACTGCGGCTGGAAAAAATACCAAGGCCCCACTCCGGAAAAGTGTGGGCAGTGCGGTAAGGGAGACAAAATTAGAAGAAAGATGCTTTGGATCGGAAAACATAACCCTCAAAGTACTTCTTACTGCTTTGACTCGTCTCCCCATTTCCAGTACTTCGAGGATTGGAAACACCGGCCGCAATACGAAAAAGACAAGAGAGAAACGGGACTGACTGAAACAATGAGCCTGCAGGGCAGCTGCTGGATGTTGACCCGCGAAAAATACTGGGACCTTAATGTTTGCGAAGAAGCATTTGGGGGTTGGGGTTCTCAGGGAATTGAAGTTGCGGTTAAAACCTGGCTTTCCGGAGGTAGAGTTATTGTCAATCATAAAACTTGGTATGCACATATGTTTAGAACCCAAGGGGGCGACTTCGGGTTCCCCTACCCGATTTCAGGAAAGGATCAGGAAAAGGCGAAAAGATATGCAAGGGATTTGTTTTTCAACAATAACTGGAATAAGCAAATTCGCCCTCTTTCCTGGCTCATCGAAAAATTCTGGCCGGTGAAGGGGTGGGCAGAAGAAGACTTGACCAAGCTTAAAACAAACACTTTCAGATTTAAAGAGAAAGCGGAGCCAAAACCTGCCGAGAGTGAGCCCGTTACAAGTGATCCGGTAAGAAACCATCAGACGGGTGTTATTTACTCCGCCACTTAATCAAGAAATTCTTCAGAGTTAGAATCTCATAGTTACAAATTTTAAGAATGTATATAATGGCTTAGCCGTTTTGAAACGGTTATGTTGTTGTATATAAATGTTTAAGAATAAATACTTCTCAGATGGCTTCAGAAAGGAGGAGATTAGTATAAAAACTAACAGGAGGAAAATCTAATGGCAGTAACATACGTCAAAGCTAGTACCCCCAATACAGATGCGGCGGGAGCCTTTACAGTAACAGGTGCAGCTCCTGCTGTTGCTGGGAATATTATCATCCTTCAAATTTTTCAGGACGGTACTACTGACGGGGCGGTAACTCAAACCAGTGCTACCAATATTACTGCTCTAGATGGTACGGCTAATACATGGACTGCTATTACCGAACAGTCGGTAGGAGCATCAGACGAAGGTAGACAGTATCTATGGGTAGGGCGTTCAAGCGGAAGGTCTACTCCCACATTTACAGGCGGCAACACAACTTCAGAGGATCTTTACCTCAGGATGTATGAGTTTAGCGGAGTAGATGCTAATGCCACGACTTTATCTGGGATTCTTGAAAACGGTACTGCAGGAACTGTAGCTAACGGCACTGGAACATCTGCGTCCGTTTCTGATACAAGCGTTCAGACACTGGGAGATGGCCGGCTCGCATTAAATTTTATCGCTGTAAACGATGATCCCCAGGCAGCAGAACTAGCCGCAATGACTGGTGAAACAGGGGGGGATTGGGCTTATCCTGTTGCTGCGTGGGGTTCTAGTTCTGGCACTGACGGTACAATCGCTTTAGTTACAGCTTCTATCCCTTCTTCGGGAACAATTGATGGAGGCTCAGATGCCATAACTTCAGCTGCTTGGGGGGTGATAGGCTTTGCCCTTAAACCTGAATTTACTCCAACAGTAGCTTTAAGTACCCCTGCAGATGACGCGACAGGAGTAAGTACCACCCCAGCCCTAGTTTTTACAGGAACAGATGCTAACTCAGATGAAGTGGAATATGAGGTACAGGTAGATACAGTAAACACTTTTGATTCTTCGTCAGCCACTATGGCTAGCAATAGTGAAAGTACTTATGACCATGATTACATTGATAATTATAATTCAGTACCTCCTTCATGGTATGGTCAGACATTTACCCCACCTTTTATGGGACCCGTCACTTCAGTTAAGTTTTATTTAAAAGGTTCCGATGGTTTAACGGGTAACATGCCAGTTAGATTGTATGCCACAGACACCTCTGGTACTCCAGTAGGTGAAATATTAGCCACATCAGCTAATTTGGATTTATCTAGTCTTTCAACTTCTGCTTATGAACTAGTAGAGTTTATATTTAGTTCCCCATACACAGTTGAGTCTGGGGTTCTGTATGCATTAACTTTAGAAAATCTTAGTTCCTCTAACCTATATGTTGGTGCAGATATTAGTTCTCCTGCTTATACAAATGGTACTGCAATTAGTATGAGTCCCGGTGGTTACCTGACTGTTGCTAGTGATTTATGTTTTTATGTTTATAGTGGAGGTTCTCTTCTTGACATCTTCTCCCTCGCCGATAACGATGCTAACTGGGCAGGCACAGGAGCACCTAATCCCTTTCCTTCAGGAAATGAAATAACCTATACAGTACCGGCAGGAAGTGCTTTAGCCGCAGGAACTACTTATTACTGGAGAGTACGAGCTATTGACCCTCTAGGAAGTAATGCCTGGGGATCTTGGAGTCCTGGGGCACATAGTGGATATAGTGAGTTTACAACACAGGCAACAGGTTCATTTTCGCCTTCGATTTCTCCATCTGTAAGTCCAAGTGCGTCTCCTTCGGTATCCCCCTCAGTCAGTCCGTCTATCTCGCCTTCTGTAAGTCCCTCAGTTAGCCCTAGTGTTTCCCCAAGTCTATCTCCCAGCGTTTCTCCTTCTGCATCTGTTTCGCCATCAATCTCACCCAGTGTTAGTCCTTCGGAAAGCCCATCAGTATCGCCCTCGGTCTCGCCTTCAGTTTCACCCTCTGCATCCATATCTCCATCGACCTCACCCAGTGTTAGTCCATCAGTAAGTCCCAGTGCAAGTGCTAGCCCATCGGTCTCACCATCGGCTAGTCCGTCGGTGTCTCCCAGCGTTTCTCCTTCCGTAAGTCCGTCGGCTTCTGTTAGTCCGTCTATGAGTCCGAGTGTATCGCCCTCTGTAAGTCCCTCTGCATCAGTTTCACCATCTATCAGTCCTTCTGTGTCTCCCTCCGTCAGCCCCAGTGTCAGCCCCAGTGTCTCACCCAGCGCAAGTATCTCTCCAAGTGTTAGTCCCAGCGTGTCGCCAAGTGCTTCTCCTTCTATTTCACCTTCCGTTTCTCCATCAGCTTCTATATCTCCGTCAGTTTCGGAAAGTGTAAGTCCATCCGTTAGCCCAAGTGCGAGTGTAAGCCCGTCGGAATCACCGTCAGTTAGTCCATCTGTATCTCCAAGCTTTAGCCCTTCGATCTCAGCCAGTATATCGCCAAGCATATCTCCGAGTGTGTCCCCTTCGGCTTCCGTATCCCCATCGGTTTCCCCCAGTATCAGCCCTTCTGTCTCCCCAAGTGCCAGCCCAAGTCAAAGCCCATCGGCATCAATTAGTCCTTCCGTAAGTCTATCCATTTCTCCTTCTTTCTCTCCGTCCGCATCCATTAGTCCCAGTGTCTCTCCCAGCATATCGCCCTCGATCAGTCCATCAGTATCCCCTTCGGAGTCTCCCTCTGCATCAGCTAGCCCATCTATTAGCCCTAGCGTATCTCCTTCTGTCTCGCCCAGTGCTTCTGTGTCCCCTTCGGTAAGTCCGTCTGCAAGTGTTTCGCCTTCTGTCTCCCCATCGGCCAGTCCATCTGTCTCTCCGAGTCAAAGTCCATCGATTAGCCCATCAATTAGTCCGAGTATATCTCCTTCCGTTTCGCCTTCAGCGTCGATTAGTCCGTCAATTAGTCAATCAGCAAGTCCGTCAGTGTCACCGAGTGCGAGTATTAGCCCTTCACTAAGTCCAAGCATGTCTCCTTCTGTTTCTCCTTCTGGGTCAATCTCACCCTCAATAAGTGCTTCCGTTTCGCCTTCTGTCTCCCCTTCAGCATCTATTTCTCCGTCAATAAGTCCTTCTATTAGTCCGTCTGTTTCCCCATCGACTAGTCCATCTGTCTCTCCGAGTCAAAGTCCATCGGCTTCGATTTCCCCGTCTGTCTCTCCAAGCGTTTCTCCTTCAATAAGTCCATCGGTAAGTCCAAGTTTGTCTCCTTCGGTAAGTCCTTCAGCTTCGGTTTCACCAAGTATCTCGCCAAGTTTGTCTCCTTCGGTTTCCCCCAGCGCAAGTATTTCACCTTCCATTTCTCCAAGCGTTTCTCCTTCGATAACTATATCATCGTCTATCAGTCCAAGTGTGTCACCCAGTGTCAGTCCATCGGTAAGTCCTTCGGTATCATCTTCTCAAAGCCCTTCCGCATCAGTATCCCCATCAGTTTCACTGTCCGTAAGCCCAAGTGTATCTGCGAGCGTTTCCCCGTCGGTTTCCCCTTCAGCCGGATCAAGCGAGTCTCCATCACTTTCACCAAGTATAAGCCCATCAATTAGCCCCTCAGTTTCCCCATCTGTCAGTCCTTCGATTTCCCCTAGTGTTTCGCCATCAATCAGTCCTTCTGCTTCGATTTCTCTATCTGTAAGCCCGTCGGTTTCACCATCAGTCAGTCCGTCGATAAGCGCTTCCGTTTCACCAAGCCCCAGTGTTTCTCCTTCGACTAGTGCGAGCATTTCTCCTTCCATTAGCCCATCAGTCAGTCTGTCGGTGTCACCCTCAATTAGTCCAAGTGTCTCTCCTTCGGTTTCACCAAGTATCTCGCCAAGTTTGTCTCCTTCGGTTTCCCCCAGCGCAAGTATTTCACCTTCCATTTCTCCAAGCGTTTCTCCTTCGATAATCAGCCCTTCGGTGTCACCAAGTATAAGCCCATCCATTTCGCCCAGCATCTCACCTTCTCAAAGTCCGTCAGTGTCCGTATCACCTAGCCAATCTCCCTCCGCCTCTCTGTCACCGTCAGTATCGCCCAGTGCAAGTATTAGCCCTTCAATAAGTCCAAGTGTCTCACCTTCGGTTTCACCTTCTGGATCAATCTCACCCTCAGTAAGCCCTTCTGTTTCACCTTCTGTCTCTCCTTCAGAATCTATTTCCCCGTCAATAAGCCCATCCCGCAGCCCGTCAGTTTCTCCATCCATCAGCCCGTCAGCAAGTCCGTCTGTGTCACCAAGCGCAAGTATTTCGCTGTCTATTAGCCTGAGTGCTTCTCCATCTGTTTCCGCCTCGATATCGCCGTCTGTTTCACCTTCTGTAAGTCTCAGCGTTTCTCCTTCGATAAGCCAATCGGTAAGTCCAAGTTTGTCTCCTTCGGTAAGTCCTTCAGCTTCGGTTTCACCAAGCGCAGGCTTTTCAATTTCACCCAGCGTTTCACCGTCTCAAAGCCCTTCGGCTGCGGCTCCCTCAAGTCTCAGTCCATCCGTGTCTCCATCAATTTCTCCTTCAATTGCCATTTCAACCTCACTATCTCCAAGTGTGTCCCCTTCTATCTCAGCATCCCCATCAATACCGTCTTCAATATCTCTTTCTGTATCACCAAGTGCGAGTCTAAGTCCAAGCCTGAGCCCATCGGTCGGTCCTAGCGGGAGTCCGCCAGCTTTGCCCAGCACCAGTGCCTCTTTCTCTGTTAGCCCAAGTGCCTCACCGTCACTGTCTGCTAGTGCTTCTCCTACTGAATCAGCATCACCTTCACCTGCCACGGTGGTATATTCTGCCAGCGCCAGCCCGAGTGTTTCTCCGTCGATCAGCCCCTCTCCCGCCCGCTATGCATCACCAGAAAAGCCCAGCTTTTATTATGACTCCGCTATTGTTCTCCGGGATGTGGCAAATCGTGATGTTAACTTAAGTGGGCTTCAAGATACCATACCTTCATGGAACAATGCAGGCCGGCCGAAGAATTTAAAACCCGCCACATTAGGTTTCAATATTGAGACAAAGGATCTCGAATTATATGACGGATCATTATGGCATAGGCTGCCAATGAAAAAAGTATAGTATCTTGCAATATTTTTTGACTATAAGCGTATTCTTAAAGCCGTATCTAACTACCCATAGTTCCTTATAAGCTTCTGGTACTCTCCTACTCCTATAACCATTACCGATCTCCAATATATTAACTAAATCATGATTTTACTCATTTGTTGCATTTTGCGGGCTTCCATGAATTATAAGGGGAATTTCCTAGATAGCTTCCTGAATAATCGGATAGTTAAGAAGGCTCAGTCTACTAAAAGACTCTTGTAAATCATAATCGCTTTATACATACTTGTAATCTACTTGCTATCTTCAGTGATAGCAAGTAACTTAAAACTGTGACTGCCCATGATTATCAAGCCAAACTAAATGGGGTACTATATTCCCATGTTTATCGTGATCTCGCATCTGAAAAAATTTTCATTGATAACGAAGATTATCAGGCATTCGTAAACTTCTTAAATGAATACTTGTCTGACAAAAATGTTGATGATAGTAAAAAAATATTTACAATAAGGGGGCATACTTACCAAGGAGTCCCCCGTTTACCTAAAAACTTCTCTAAACAGATTGAGCTTTTAGCCTATAAGTTAGAGCCAAATCGTTTTGACTTCCTGATAAGAGAAAATGTTCCTGGGACTACTCAAAAGTTCATAAGAGCCGTATCAACAAGGTACGCCCTATACTACAACAAGAAACATCATCGAACCGGTTCCCTATTCAAGGATACTTACAAACTGGAAAGAATCAGCGATCCTGCACTACTACCAGGTCTAATTCGTAGCCTCCACAGTAACTTTAGTAAAAAAGACGGTGTGCCCGATCATGCTTACTCTTCATGCCCTGAATATCTTGGTCAAAGAGCATCGAATTGGATCAATTCGCAGGCTATACTTTCTAATGAAGGACTGGGTGATCAAAAGCTGTACCCGGAAAAGGGTAAACCGGAAACCGGTGTACGTGTCACCCGTTATCGCCCAAGATCCAAAGCCAGGGTACCAGAAATAATATTATCCATTGCGATTCTGGCTATGCTAATAGCTCAAAGTATATTAAGAATCGAAACTTCTTCAACATCAAAAGCTTCATACTCGCCTCCTTCATACGCTACGGTTCTGGGTGACAAAAGGGAAGCAACGGAAGACGAAAATATAAAAACCGTAGAAGTGAATCAAGGGAAGGTTTTAATTGATACCGTTGATAATTTGGAAAGTGTAGATATCTATCGGGACGCTTTGTTATCGTCACTTAAAATTGGCGAGGCTAAGGATAATGACATCTTTGAGCTTGTTTCTGAAAGCCCGGGCTGGTATCAAGTAAAACTTATTAATGGGTCAACTGGCTATGTCTCGTCAGAATATTCGGAAATAATAACGAATTATTAAAATGATCAAAAAAATTATGTTATATGGCAGTTTCTTGGCTGCCAGCTCTGCTGATACGGCCGTTTTCCTTGCGTCTAATGATTATTTTCATCTTGCGCTTGCCATCCTTCTTTATTTCCCGTTAATTTATATTGCTTTTATAATATTTCCTCGCAGAACCGAATTTGCTGGGAATGTCCCAATCCACCAGGGAAATGGAATAGAGCCAAACCTGCTAACCACTAACAAGATCGGACAATTTTCCGGCTCCCCTTCCCCTTCGACCGACAGCGTCGAAGTTTCCGACATCAATAAACGGGTGTTTCTCAAAATGATTGGGGCTACGGGTTTATCCTTCTTCATTTCTTCTCTTATTTCAAAAAGGTTGCCTTCTCATGTTTTCGGGCAATCTGAAGAACCAACAACAACCTCTATCATAGATTCCACAGGAGAGGCAGTAGACCCTGCCAAGCACCACCCCACTGACAGCTATAAAATTTCCGAGGTCGACTATGGAATTAATACCTATTATGGCTTTATTGATGAAAATGATGGCTGGTTCATTATGGAACAAGATACAAATGCCGGAACCTACCGTTATATAAAAGGCAATGCGAATTTTCCTGATAATTGGAGGAGCCGCGAAAGTCTTACATATGACTATTACAATAAAATTTTTGCCAAATCGTGATCTTAATACGTGTTTACAATCAATAGGAAGTTGAATAGTAAGTGAAGCATGATTTGGACGACGATAGACTTGGGATCGAAAGCGTACCCCACTAGGAATACTCCCGGTGTTTCGATGGAAGCCATGTACAAAGCAACAGCCAGTGTGGCTAGGACCAAACCGTGATTACCCACCCACTGGTCCTGCTCAAAGCCGAACAAAGAATCGATGGCAAACGAGTTGAAAGCTAGCCTGCCGTACCACAGAAAAGCGGTATTTTTATGGCGCTTCAGAAAACCACTTCGCAAATGTCAATTGATGTTTGTAAACTCACAAAATCTTATAGTTGGAACGCACAAAAATGTATATAATGGCTTAGCCGTTTGAAACGGTTGTGTTGTTGTATAAATGATACTTATTATTGTTAATAGGCCGCATGCGAATAAAAATATATTTTAATGCTGTAATTTATGTAGGTTTTACGTTCAAGTAATCTAAAATGGCAACACGGTTGTATCTACCATCAACGGGGACTCCCGCGGTAACCCCCGCTTATAGTGCGTCTTGGACCGGAACTGACGAGGCGTCAAGGCTAAGTGCTGTAACAACAAAAATCTCTTCGGCGATGGCCTCTGCTTCGACCACAACCGATACCAGTAAAGTCCCGGATGCTTATCTCATGAGGCAGTACGTTTCTGATCCTTTGACCACTCAAACAATTTTAGCCCAAACAGTCAAATGGCAAATTAGAGCCTCTGAGACAAACCTATCAAACAATATTTTTACCGCAATTACTATTAGAAGTTGGGACGGTGCTTCTACTTTTCAAACACTGCTTGCTTTAACCTATGACGGTACGGAGTTAACAACGTCTCTGGTCAACAGACAATTTAGCGCCACAACCACAGAGGTAAGTATTACTTCCGGAGACAGGTTAATTATTGAAATCGGAGTAGGTGGTGACCCTACACCCTCCGGATCCGACTTTCATCACGGATCCTTGCGTATTGGAGACGCATCATCAACGGACCTGCCAGAAAATGATACCGATACAAACGATTACAATCCCTGGGTCGAGTTTGCAAATACTTTGACATTCGCTGTGGCCGGCCCTTCGTTTTCGCCATCGGTTTCTCCTTCAGTTTCTCCTTCGGTTTCTCCTTCTATTTCCCCTAGTATTTCTCCGTCAGTTTCTCCCAGTATTTCTCCTTCTATTTCACCTTCAATTTCACCATCTGTTTCCCCTAGTATTTCTCCGTCAGTTTCTCCCAGTATTTCTCCTTCTATTTCACCTTCAATTTCACCATCTGCCTCGATATCCCCTTCTATTAGTCCAAGTGAGTCTCCTTCGGTTTCACCATCAATCAGCCCGTCAATTTCACCATCTGAATCACCATCGACAAGTCCTTCGGTAAGTCCCAGTGCTTCACCGTCGGTCTCACCGTCAGAAAGTCCATCCGAAAGCCCATCAGAATCTCCTTCGGTTTCTCCGTCAATTTCTCCCAGCGCTTCGCCTTCGGTATCACCATCCGAATCTCCGTCAGCGAGTCCTTCTATATCCCCTTCAATATCACCCAGTCCGAGTATGTCTCCTTCAACCTCACCAAGCACATCTCCTTCAATAAGCCCTTCCGAATCACCATCGGCTAGCCCTTCAATTAGCCCTAGCTTATCTCCATCTGTTTCTCCATCAGAAAGTCCATCGGAGAGCCCGTCCGTTTCTCCAAGTGTCTCACCGTCTGTTTCACCTTCCATTGCCTCCAGCTTTTCACCTTCTATCTCACCTTCGGAAAGCCCGTCGGTGTCCCCGTCGGTGTCCCCGTCCCTTTCCCCGAGTGCCTCCCCAAGCATTAGTCCGTCTGTTTCTCCTTCAGCTTCGATTTCACCATCTTATTCACCGTCTGTTTCACCTTCAGTCTCTCCATCGCAATTAGCCCTTCCATAAGCCCCTCCCTTTCTCCCTCGGTTAGTCCGAGTCTGTCTCCATCGGTCTCCCCGAGTGCCTCCCCAAGCATTAGTCCGTCTGTTTCTCCTTCAGCTTCGATTTCACCATCTATGAGCCCCTCCGAATCACCATCTACGTCTCCTTCCACGTCACCGTCGATTTCGCCTTCGGTTTCACCAAGCCCGAGTATTAGTCCCTCAGTAAGTCCGAGTTTTTCTCCGTCAGTTTCATCGTCAATCTCACCAAGCATTTCACCCTCCGTCTCGCCGTCACCGTCGATATCTCCTTCAATAAGTCCGTCCGTTTCACCTTCCCCCGGCTCCAGTTTTTCTCCATCCATAAGTCCGTCAATCTCGCCTTCGATTAGCTCTAGTGTTTCGCCGTCAGTCAGCCCGTCGGTATCACCATCTCCCTCCGTCTCGCCTTCGGTTTCGCCAAGCCCGAGTATTAGTCCCTCAATAAGCCCGAGTGTCTCTCCGTCAGTCTCTCCCAGTGTAAGTTCATCGGTTTCTCCCTCAGTATCGCCATCGGCGTCGATCTCGCCATCTATATCTCCAAGCAAGTCGCCATCAGTGTCTCCAAGTGTATCCGTCAGTATCTCCCCTTCGGTTTCGCCTTCACCATCCATCTCGCCTTCAGTAAGCCCATCGGTAAGTGCGTCGATCTCTCCTTCTATCAGTTCCAGTGTCTCGCCTTCTGTCTCCCCAAGTCCTAGCATGTCCTCATCGATAAGCCCGTCGGCGTCCCCGTCTGTTAGTCCGTCCGTTTCCTCATCTGTTAGTCCGTCTATTTCCCCGTCACCGTCAGCATCACCTTCGAATAGCCCATCGGTAAGTCCATCGATCTCTCCTTCAGTAAGTCAAAGCATTTCCCTTTCGGTTTCTCCTTCCCCATCCGTCTCGCCTTCGGTAAGCCCATCGGTTTCCCTGTCTGCATCGCCGTCCGGATCGCCGTCTGTTTCACCATCGGTTTCTCCCTCACTGTCTGTTTCGCCATCCGTCTCCCCGAGCCCAAGTGCTTCACCATCCGTAAGTGCCTCGATCTCTCCTTCAATAAGTCCGTCCGTTTCGCCTTCCCCCGGCTCCAGTTATTCTCCTTCCATAAGTCCGTCAATCTCGCCTTCAATTAGCCCGAGTCTGTCTCCATCGGTCTCCCCGAGTGCCTCCCCAAGCATTAGTCCGTCTGTTTCTCCTTCAGCTTCGATTTCACCATCTTATTCACCGTCTGTTTCACCTTCAGTCTCTCCATCGGTGTTTCGGCATCCATTAGCCCATCTACCTCGCCCTCGGTTTCCATATCTCCGTCTATTTCACCCAGTAAATCTCCGTCTATTTCACCAAGTGTTTCTCCCAGTATTTCCGCCTCTATTTCTCCAAGTCCTAGTATTTCGCCTTCAATTAGCCCAAGTGTGTCTCTTTCGGTGTCTCCCAGTGTTAGCCTGTCAATTTCTCCCTCCGTCTCGCCATCACCTTCCCTGTCCCCGTCCTTTAGTCCAAGCCAATCTCCTTCGGTTAGTCCGAGTGTTTCCCCGTCAGTCAGCCCGTCGGTATCACCATCTCCTTCGATCTCGCCATCGGTGTCACCAAGCGCGAGTATCAGCCCTTCAATAAGTCCGAGTATTTCTCCGTCAGTTTCTCCCAGCGTAAGTTCATCGGTTTCTCCCTCGGTATCGCCCTCACCGTCGATTTCACCTTCAATGAGCCCATCGGTAAGTCCATCAATCTCTCCTTCAATAAGTCAAAGCATTTCCCCTTCGGTTTCGCCCTCTATTGGTGTAAGTATTTCTCCATCGGTTAGTCCCAGCGTCTCAGTATCCAAATCCCCGAGTATTTCACCGTCAAAGTCTCCGTCCTTAAGTCCGTCGGTTTCACCCTCGCCTTCCCGTTCGCCCTCTCTTAGCCCAAGTGAGTCCGCTTCTGTTTCACCCTCTGCTTCACTTTCGCCGTCGGAATCCGCTTCGGTAAGTCCTTCCTTCTCACCATCGGCTTCCATCTCACCCTCAAGAAGCCCTTCTATTTCACCTTCTATAAGTCCCAGTATTTCACCCTCAAAGTCTCCATCAGCAAGCCCGTCCACTTCTCCCTCTGCTTCAATCTCGCCATCTTTGAGCAAGTCTGCCTCACCTTCAAGATCGCCTTCAGTTTCCCCGTCAGGATCGGCGTCAATTTCACCTTCATCAAGCTCATCGGTCTCACCTTCGGTATCAATCTCGCCAAGTGTTTCTCCTTCGGTTTCTCCAAGCCCCAGTCTGTCACCTTCTGTAAGTCCAAGTAAATCGCCCTCTCTTTCTCCGTCAATCTCACCAAGCTTTTCTCCGTCGGTTTCTATCTCCCCTTCATTAAGCGCATCGGTCTCGCCAAGCCCGAGCGTTTCTCCTTCCCCTTCCCTCTCCCTGTCCATTTCACCAAGCGTTTCTCCGTCGGCTTCTATATCACCTTCGGTTTCGCCACCAAATTCAATTTCACCTTCCATTTCCCCCTCAAGCGCTCCTGTTGCGAGCGCCTCGCCTTCGGTTTCCCCGTCCCCATCAGCTGCCGGGGTGGCTTCTTCTGTCTCGCCGTCACCTTCTCCGGCGGTAATTGTTTACTCGGCCAGTGCCAGCCCATCAACCTCTTTCAGTCCTTCCATCCCCCCAGTTCCGGAAGAGCCGATACTGTATAAAAATCCAACTATTTTCAGAAACAAAAGAGTATCTGTAGGTGTGAGCTATGTTCCAAGCGGACAGCCAAGACTCCCGTCATGGAACACGGCGGGAAGACCCAAAAACCCAAGGGCAAGAGTCGTCGGATTTAATTTCGCAACTTCCAGTTTAGAATATTGGAATGGATCAAAGTGGTTAATACTACCTATGAAGAGGATCAAAACTTAGCAGGTTGGGCATCTTGTAAGGAGAGACCTTTCAAGGAGGCTAACAGGAAGATTAACCATTAACCTATCAAATTTTTACTATTGATATGGGGTGGTAAGATTAATATAATAATTTAAACAATATGGCAATTTCTTCACCGGTACTTGTTGAGATAGGTCAGGGTTTGTCTTTAATGGTCGGTCTCCCGACGATCGCATCTTGGAATTCTCAGAAGCGTCCGCAAAAAGCAAAAAGGGGTACGTTCGGATTTAACACCCAGACAAAAAGTTTGGAATATTGGGACGGGTCGGGGTGGTACACTGCCAAGCTTAGTTAGTCAAAAGTACTACTTGTTTTTTTATAATTTCGGATTAATAATGTTGCAAGATGCTTAATTTCATTAAAAATATCGGTCCCGTAGAGTGGGTGGTTATTCTTCTTATTCTGATAATAATTTTCGGCCGCAAAATACTTGTAAGCCTTGGCCGTGCCAGTGGTGAAACAGTTAGGGAACTGAAAAGCGTTAAGAAAAGCTTGACCGACGCTGTTGAAGGAACAGAGGACAAGCCCGAGAAGAAGGAGGTGTCTTAAAAATTTATGTTTCAATCGATAGGGACAACAGAGTGGATAATAATTGCCGTCTTGGTACTTTTACTCTTCGGAGGAAAAAAGATTCCGGAATTTTTCAAAGGCATCGGTGAGGCCGTCAGGGAGTTTAAGAAAGCTTCAAAAGATACCGACGAGAAAAAAGAAGGATAATCCAGTAGAATGTTCTCAAGGTGGAAAACATCAAGGCTCTCGGATCCCCCGAAGTTAAAGAAGCGCTAGCCAAGTACTCTCACTATTTGGTTGAAGCCCGCAAAAAGATCATATTTACGCTTATTGTTTTCGTTCTGGCAACTTTCGTGGGTTTTTTCTTTTATGAACAGATAATAAAATTTCTGGTTGATTTCCTGAGTCTTACCGGAATCAACATAGTTTTCACTTCCCCATTCCAGTTTATCAATCTTGCAATCAGTTGCGGCGTGGCAACCGGCATAATATTTTCCTTTCCGCTTCTTGTCTTCCAAATCATGTCCTTTTTGAAGCCGGCTCTCAGAGGAAAAGAATATAAAATGATCATGAGGCTCCTGCCCTTTTCCCTTATTCTTTTCGCTTTGGGGTTTTCATTCGGGGTTTTTATTATGAAATGGCAGGTCCAGATATTTTTAAGCAGGGCAGTTTCAATCGGCATCGGCAACATCCTGGACATAAGTAAGCTTTTATCGGTAGTTCTTTTAACCTCCGCTCTGATGGGGATAGGTTTCCAGTTTCCTATCCTGTTGCTTCTTCTTCTCAGAATCGGTCTAATTACCAACGGTCAACTTCGTAAAATCCGTAAATGGGTTTATCTCGGTTCTTTCGTGTTCGCGCTGCTGCTGCCGCCGGATTCAATTTTGGCAGACGTACTTTTATCGCTGCCTTTGATAATCCTTTACGAAATTACCCTGATTCTAGATAGAACTTTTGACGGTCACCGTTTAACCTAAGCGGTTTGCCTTAAACCAATCGACAAATTCGGTTAGACCAGCCTCCAAGGTGATCTTGGATTCAAATCCGAGAAGTTTTTTGGCCTTTGAGGTATCCGCATACGTGTTTCTCGATTCCCCGCTGAGACTTGGAAGATATTTGATTTTTGCCTTCTTACCGGTTATTTTTTCCAAAACGGAAATAAACTTTTTAATGCTTACCGGACGGCTTGCGCCGAGGTTAATTATTTCGTAACCGAAAGGTTTGGCAAGGGCAAGTGTTATGCCCCGGACAATATCTTTTATGTTCGTAAAGTCGCGCGTTGCACGCCCGTCCCCGTTCAGGTTAATTTTTTTACCTGTTAAGAGAGATTGCGTAAAAATGTAAGGTGACATGTCGGGGCGCCCCTTGGGGCCGTAGACAGTAAAAAAACGGAGTATGGTAACGTTTAGGCCGTAAATCATGTGGTAGGTGTAGCAAAGGAGCTCAGCCGACCTTTTGGACATCGCGTAGGGATTAAGAGGCTTAAGACACGGCGCATCTTCCTTTGAGGGAATGGGTTCATCATTGCCGTAGACCGATGAGGATCCTGCAAATACGACGTCTTTAACTCCCATTTCCCTTGCGGCCTCCAAAACGTTAAGGGTACCGGTAACATTTGTTTTGATGTATAAATCCGGGTTTTTAAGCGAATTTCTTACCCCTACTCTTGCGGCCAAATGGACAACTTTATCGAAGTGAAGCCCCTTAAGAAGGCGCATTAACCGGGCGCGGTCCTCAATATCGACGTTCAAAACCCGCAGGCGTTTATTTTTGAGCCTACGGATATTTTCCTTCTTGAAAAGGATGTCATAATAGTCACTGAAATTATCAACACAGGTAACCTTGTCCCCTTTTTTAAGTAGTTCCTCAATTAAACTTGAGCCGATAAATCCGGCGCCTCCCGTAACAAGAATTTTCATATTCAAAACTGAGGGCAGTATACTCCAAAGATGTGGACCGTGGGGGAATTGAACTCCCTTTTCCGCAATGCGAATGCGGTGTACTACCGGTGTACTAACGGCCCAGACACACTTGGATTATACCAAAGTATTCCCTAACGAAGATAGTTAAGCGGATTGACGCGTACTCCATTGAGGAATATCTCAAAATGCGTGTGAGGGCCGGATGAGCGGCCTGTAGAACCCATCTTCCCGATCGCCTGGCCGCGGCCGATGTTTTGCCCCGATATGACCATAATCTGGGATAAATGCGCGTAGCGTGTTTTGTAGCCGTTTCCATGATCGATAAGTACCATATTTCCATACCCGGCAGTATCCCAGCCCGCGTAGATAACACGCCCGCTGTCGGCAGCCACGTCCGGAGTCCCGGTGGAGTTGGCAATATCAAGACCCGGGTGGTACCAGGAGAATCTTTGAGTGATTCTTCCCGCAGTCGGCCAGACGAATTGGCCCATGGCGGTAACCGTGCCCGCATCGGGCGTAACTTGCCTTACCCTCGGGGCTACCGCGGCGGCCGGCATAACTCCGTCGGGAACCACAACAATCTGGCCTATGGCCAGTTCAAAGGTTTCGTCATCGGTGAAAGTATTAAAGGGAAAATCGACTATCGCCTGCGAATCCGCGTCATATTTTTTTGCAATGGAATAAACTGTGTCGCCCTTGGCTACAGTATGGGTAATTCCCGTTACGGGCATGACTTTGAGGGTTTGCCCGACTTTAATTTTGTCGTTCGTAAGTCCGTTTCCCCAACGGACTGTGTCGGCCGAAACACCAAACTTATTGGCAATGGATGCAACCGTGTCCCCGCTTTGAACCTTGTAATCAACCACACTATCTCTTACCTTACTGGATATTTGTGTATCAATGGCAGGGTCGTCGGTGGAAGCGGAAAGCACGACGGGGGTAACCGATATGCTCCAGGGATTTACACTTTTGCCCGGAAATTCCTGGGCAATAATAGGAGCCATCATGACTCCAAGGGCCGTTATTGCCACCATTCCAGAATGAGAAAGAGTTCTTGAAAGTTTCCCCCTTTTTCTATACAGTGCCGTAACAACGACTCCCTTTTTCTCCTCAAACCGCAAGAAACTTATGTGAAGACTTTTAAATGCAAAATTAGCAAGCTCTCTTAGAAAAATCTTTATGTCTTGCCATATTCCAACCAAAGCCTCGAGGGTATCATCCATGCGACATAGATGATATCGTATAAAAGGGTGTGAAGCAAACTTTTTAGAAGAACACAAAATTAGCTCAGGCAGTTTTTAGGCTGTCGAGGAATTCGTCATTGGTCTCAGTCCTGGAAAGTCTATCGATCAGAGTCAGGGTTTTTTCATCATCATTCATCATTTCAATCATCCTCCGAAGCGTATTTACCTTCTTAAGTTTTTCCATTCCGAAAAGAAGTTCATCCTGTCTTGTCCCGCTTCTTGATATGTCAATAGCTGGAAAAACGCGCTTGTCCGAAAGCTTTCTGTCCAAGTGAAGTTCCATATTTCCGGTTCCTTTGAATTCTTCATAAATCAGGTCATCCATTCTGCTTCCCGTGTCAACCAAACAAGTTCCGATAATGGTCAGGGATCCCTTGCCTTCAATTTTTCTGGCAGCTCCGAAGAATTTTTTAGCAGGGAAAAGAGCCATGGGGTCAAATCCTCCCGAAAGGGTTCTGCCGGAAGTCGGAAGAGCCAGGTTGTATGCCCTGGCCATTCTGGTAATCGAATCAAGGACTATAACAACATCACGCCCACCTTCAACCAGCCTTCTGGCCCGTTCCAGTGCCAACTCTCCCACTCTGGTTTGGTCCTGAGGAGCTTCATCAAAATTGGAGGCCGCAACCTCTCCCATTTTATCCGTGACAATGTCCATCGTTCTTATGATATCCGTGACTTCCTCGGGGCGCTCCCCGATAAGAACGGCCATAATGTGAACTTTTCTGGCTTTTCCTTTTCCTTTCTCCGGATAATTGAGTGCGATTCCCTTGATAATGTCTTTCACAAGCCAGGTTTTACCGGCTTTGGGTGGAGAAACTATAAGGGCACGCTGACCGAAACCTATCGGAGCAACCAAATCTATCATTCTATTAGTTAATGTATCTTTATCGGTCGAAAGAATAATCTGTGCATCAGGGTAAACGGCCGTCATGTCGTCAAAGTCCACTCTTTGACCCAAAGCTTCAACCGGTTCTCCGTTAACTTTTTCAACCTTCAAAAGACCCCAATATCTTTCGTTTTCTTTTGGACGCCTGGCCTGTCCGCCAACCATGTCTCCGACACGCAAGTTAAACCTTCTGATTTGTGAGGCGGAAATATAAATATCGTGATCGCTCGGAGCAAACCTTTGAGGCCTAAGAAGTCCGCTTCCCTCATTGGCAATATCCAGAACTCCCTCTACAGACTCCGTAGGTAGCCCCGCATCGGGAATCATCCTCTCATCAACCACCAAGGGGTTAATGGGCCTTTCCTGAATGGCCACAGGAGCCGGAGGAAGCATCCCTGCATCAACCGGGGCACCGACCAGCGACTGCACGTCACTATCCCCCTCTTCTTTTATAAGTGTCTTCTCAACTGCTTTTTTCGGCATTAAATTAGTGGTAATAGAAAACTCACGGAAATCCGGGCAAACTCGAAGTTACAACTGTAAGTATAGCCCTATTTTAGACCATGTCAAGGGTAGCGCTTCTGCCCTTTTTAGACTTAAAAATCAACACAAGCAGTGTAACAAGTCCCAAGACTCCTCCTCCCCACTCCAAAATCTGAGGCCAGAAGAAAATATAGATTACGGAATTTGATTTTGCATTTTCGGACTTCCCGGTAGTCCACCCGTTTGCCCAACTATTAATCCTAACGTGATTCAATACCTGGAATCTGGAATTGACGATCCGGAAGGCCACCCAACCCCTATCATAACCTTGTCCCAATTCAAGTAAGCCTTCACCTCCTGTTTCAACGCCATAACCCCACGTACCAAACTTTTGAACTTTCAGGAGCCTCAGATCATTTTGGATAGCTTGGAGGCTTCCCGAGGGAGACGCAATAAAGCTATTCAGATACCCGGAATCTACCGGGTAAAACTCGACTTTCGTCAAAAGGTTTTCGGAGGCAATTCTACCAAAAGACCTTGTTTCAAGATTCAAAACATATCCTGCGCCTTCAACATTTTTCGGATAAACAAAATATGTCTTATCAAACTTGCCGGAAGGAAGAATTTCCTCAACGTCCGGCACCTGAGAATATAAATTAAATAAATAAATCTTGAGTCCTCTTCCTTCCCTGTTTTCTCCGGAAATTCTTACGATATAACCTTGGTTATATCGGAGATCGGGGTAAGGTAAATAGTCGCAGGATGCTCCACTTCCTTCCGCGCGGTACAGGATTCCAATGGCAGAGTTGGTTTTGAAAACACTACCGATTTTTTTCAAATCGCAGTTATAAGCACTGGGAAAACCGCGGTTCACCGAAAGATTCTCTGATATTGCGGGACTTCCCGAAGGTAAATCCGGAGCTTTTCTGGCCGGAACCACGCTATCGTCGCCTGTATAATCGCCATACGCTGCAAACTCCGGATCAACCGGCGAATATGACAAATCTGAATCGGTTCGAATAAATTCAGATGGGGCAAATACTTCCGCCTTACCGAAACCGGTTTCGTAAATTGTCAAAAAGCCAAATTTTGCCTCTTCCCTAATCCCGTTTTCTGCAAAGATAGCTTTAAGTTCGGGAATTTTAAGAATATCTGCTGTCCCGCCGGGGTTAACTATCGACTCGTCCAAAAGCAAATATTTTACCTGATATTTTTTGAGTGTATTCACAAAGCTCTGAGTGTCATTCGCATATAATGCGAATGCGCTTTGAGTGTAAAAGTCTTCGTTACCGATGCTCCAACGGTCAAAATCACGGTATAAAATCGGGTCGGAGACTCCATATGTTAAAAACCCTGATCCTTCATACCCCCAACTTCTGTACTCCCAGCCGTATTTGGAATTGATAGGGAAAAGGGCAACACGGCCTCCCGGATTTGAATTAAACCGGTCAAATACCCGACCGTACTCCTCCGGTAAAACCTTTTTAACATTGGGTCCAATCAACCAGCCATTGAATACGGGCAGGGCAAAGTAAATCAGACCGGCAGTGGTTAAAAGAAAAAATAATACCTTAACCAAAACCACAAACGCTTTTAAACGGGCTCCCCAGAAAGTTAGGAGTATAAATGTAAAATAACCGAAATAGAATGAGGCGGTAATTTCAAACAAAATTGAAAACTTCGTGAAAGGCATTCTGAATCCCTCGGCAAAAACCCCAAAGTTGTTATAGAAATAGGCATATAAATTCCCCAACGGCGGGTTAATATTCAAAAGGAAAAACAGGCAAAAGATAAGTACAGGGATAAAAGCCAGGGCGGCTTTTCCCAGTTTTATGATTCCTGAAAAAAGCCCCAAAAGGGTTAAGCCAGCCAGGATATATCCTGTGGCGGTAACGGCAGGAATTGACAAATATTTTGTCCAAACTCCCAATAGATCGGTAAATTGATTGCCGGCAAAATCAAAATTACGCCACCCGAAAAGAAAGTTTTTCTGCAAAAGAATATCGGCAGGATTACCGTAATCACGGTTTCTTAAAAACGCCTCCTGGCTAAAAAGGCGGTTTATATTTGAGTTTGAAATCACCCCTGATTGGTTGGCGATCGAATAAATATTGGGCAAGATCCAATACAGGCTTAAAAGCACGGCGGTTAGTATCATTACTAAAAGTCTTACAAATTTAACTTTTTTATCCGGGGACACAAGGACGTAAGTGCAAAAAAAGACAAAAAGCCCGGCGAAGCTCGCATACCAAAGCGTCGCCGCATAAGCCATAGGTGATGATAAAATCAAGATTACCGCCCAAAATATGAGACTTACCTTACCCCCTTCCTGCAGGTATTTAAGTCCTGAGAACGCTATCCAAGGGAGGAATGCAAACGCCGCCGTAAACATCTCGAAAGGAACGTAAAAGTTCTGCAAAGTTCCAAGGTTCAGAAGGTAAAATAGGGCCCCCGAAAAAGCTGCAGGATATATCCAAACACTTTCCTTCTCTTTCCGGAAAACATATTTAAGAAAAAAATAGACCCCCAGGGGACCCAAAATCAGACAAATAAAAATATAGGAATAACGAAGGAAAGAGGCCGGGAGAACAAACGATTCGAGCCATAAGAAGATAATTCTTGGAAAGTCGGCCATGTGCGAATGAGCCGCAACCGCCCCCAACCCCTGTTCCGCCCTCCATACGCCTTCCCAAACGCGCCTAAAGGCCTCGGCAAAATTAAACTCCGGGTGCAGGGAGTCCCAACCGATAAGATAAGTGCCCGGAGAGTAATTTTTAAAACAGATAAACGCCGCAACGGAAAAAATAATAAGCGGGAATAAAATACTAAGGAGCAGTTTGAATTTTTTATTAGAAATCATTTGGGGATCAATCTAATCATAACACTAAAAAAATATGGGGCTGGCTGGCAAATGTTGATTAAAAAATCAAATTTGGTATCCAACCAACCCCCTTCTTAGACTTAAAGCCTAAGGCCAATATACATAAACTGGAATATCAAAATCATATCCCCCTCCATTCAGTCCCGTGACGGTCAGTCGAGCGGTAAAGCTCGTAAACGGCCACGGATAGTAGTGATCTGTAAACGCAACACCGTTTATCATTTCAATATCGGTTGATGCGCCATCCTGTCCCAAAGTGTCAAACTGGATATGTGCCCAACCGTCTGGAGCATTCTGACAGCTTATATCAAATGTCACAAAGTTCGGCGCATAGGTTGTAACTACAATGTTGCATTGCGGCTCTGGATACGGCTTCATAATAAGTGGTAGGAAAACTTGATGTCCTTCCGCCGCTTTTACTTGAACCGACCCGATCCCGACAAATACAAATATGACCATCGTTATGATGGTCAAAAACAGGTGTTTCTTCATTTGATCCTCCTTTTGGGTATATGAAAAAACTTTTGGTCTTAGAATTAAAGAGCAAAACTTCGCTCAGCTAAATTAATAAAAAATATTATTAACTTAGTCGAACGGGTAACCACTTTATTTTAATCTCAGATGAGAAGAAAATTGTGGTTACCCGAATCGAGGCAAATATTTATTATCTACCGGGTAAAGGTAGTTTCAAGGCCCATCAGGGGTTCGTTTCCAGATGTAAATAACACTTGGATGTGAACGCCTTTGCAGCCTTCAGGAACGGAACAATTTGCTCCAGCATTTTGAATCCCGGTCGGATTCAATTTGGAGTTCATGTTCAACATTTTGTTGGTACCTTCACTGGTAAGACCCCAGATGGCCATGTCCAACGCATTTCCGTTGAAATAGCGGCCATGTAGCCTGAAACCTTGGTTAAAGATACCTGTGTAATCGCTGGTAACCTTACCTACATTGATGACTACTAACATACAACCGATTCCAGTTCCGTTTTCTGAACAAGAACCAACACCGGGTATATCGTAATCGCCACTGTAATACAGGTAGGATTCCGAAGCGACTGGCACGCGACAAGCTTCTCCGGCCAATTGCTGGCAGAAGTTGCTTTCGGGATTGGCGTATTCCAATCCGTCCGGGACACATTGCTTGGTGGGGTCATCGGCGCACGTGACTACCGGAAATTCCGGAACCAGAGGATTCGGCTCATTTGGAAATGTAGGCCAAAGCTCCGGAGCGATTGCGCGCCAAGTCCACTTCTCAGCATCCTGCCGGAAGGTTGTTCCATCCCCACGGTCAAAATCAGCACCTGCCAACCATGTCAATGTCCAGTCGTTTGACTGACTTGACCCTACAATAACCTGTGCGCCAGCAGGTTGGACTGCAGGTTGGACAGCAGGTTCTGCCGTTGCGGCGGGTACGGTTACTGCTGATACTTGGTTTTGACCTGCTGGGCCTTGTGGGCCTGCGGGACCTGCTGGGCCTTGCGGACCTGCGGGACCTGCTGGGCCTTGTGGGCCTGCCACTGCGGCCTGATTTTTAATTTCAGAAAGCATATTTACCGTATTCGCAATCTGAGGACCGGGCCACACAAACCAGAGAAACGCAAGTACTGCCAAAAAAACAATCACGATTAGAATCAACCACAAAATCTTTCTCATTTCAGCCTCCTTTCAAGGCGAAAGATAGATCTTGTTTTCTGGCGCCAGAAAACAAACATTTTTTATCGAAAAAATTGTTTCGCTTTTTGAACGCCCGTTTCGACTTCGGGAATCTAAGAACTAAAAACTGAATAACAAAAACAAATGCTTTTCTAATTCCTAGAGTCCCAAAGCCGAATTTTTTGCCTCGATATATTAAAGTGCTAACTAACCTATCAAGCCGCCACGCATTTGTGATGGCCTGAATTGGTCAGTTTTAAGCAGAAACTTTATTTAGTTTCTTTGAAAGAACCAAAAACATTAGTGAGGAAACCAGAAGCACTCCCCCAACCACGGCTAGATTGTCTCCCAAACCGGCTGCTACCGGTGTATGAACTCCACAAACAACTCCCCCTCCGTATGGCTGGGGACAAATAATCTCAACTTCCTCCGCCAAAACCCTTACCGGGGCGGCAAGAAATACCAAAGCCAAAATCACTAAAATCAGCTTTTTCATATTGATGTGGGCACTATATCACGGATATACCGGTTTGTCAACATTATAAGACATGTTTTGTTCTGTGTATGACAAGCCATAGTTTTTAGGTTTATTTTCGTTAAACCTGAATCAGGCGTGCGTAGATAAATACCTTCTCTTCCCCGGTCAAGGTCTCACAGGTATAAAGGATAAGGTCAGCCGAATAATCCAGTATTTGGGTCCCCTTGCTGGTCGCATAAACCTCATATAGATATTTCCTTTGGCTCCAATCGATTTCCACCATATCCCCAACCTTAACTTTGGGTAGATTGTAAAATGAATTATTGCGCCTGTAAGAGTTTGTCCAGGCCAGATACCCGAATCTGTGCGCGGCAAGTATGATTGATCTGCCGTTATCATTCGGGGCACCAAAGTCGGAAACCCTCCAAACACCCTTTTTTAAAGCAGCCTCGAAATTATCGGCAGTAGCCTCCTGAATGTCGGTATCCACTCCGATAGACGCTATAACCAGGTGGTTGGTTAAGGGCAATCTCGGGTCAAAAGGGGGGAAATAGACAGGTTTTGATGTATTTAGATCACTTTTAAGGGTCTGAACTTCGGTGCGGGACATCCTGAAATTCTCAAAAGTCGTGCTGATAATAGTCTTTCCAAAGGTTAATGCTCTCGGAGCGAAGAAGGTGAGAACCAAGGCAATGCCTATTAAGGCCGAGAATTTTGAAAGTTTTCGAAAAGATAAGGATACTTTACCGGGCTGCCTTGGAGCCACGACACGCTCAGGCATGATCGGCTGCGGAGACACCTCCACGGTGCCAAATTTCCTGTTGTATATATGTTGGTAGATAACAACTTCTGCCATATTTGAATCCGTATTATAGGCTACTTGAAGGAAAATTGCAACTTTTACAATAAAAAAATGCACTCCGTACCAAACTTGAGGAACGGGTAGATCCCCTGCCCTAGAATCCACCCGTCCCTCAAACCTGGTATTAAAAGTGCATTTTCCTCCCAACTATCAAAGGGCCTTGACAACCCCTTGCATTCGCTTTAGTCTGATTACGATTTGTCTTGAGCTAGTCAGTTCGTCAGTTAACCTGTCCGCAAGACAAATCCCGTGTACGAAGTACTTGAAAATTTACTTCGTTATAGTTTTGAAAGAGCATCTCTATTCGTGGCGAGTCCCACTAGAAATTAGAGGAGAACCCAACGATGGCGATGCTCTTTTTTTACTTCCTCAAACCAATTTCAATGTTCAAGAAAAAGTGTAACACTCCATGTCAACTCTGTCAAACCCTATAACATATTTAACTGTAAAATTTTACTCACCCATAGTCGAAAATCCCCCAATAATGCCATATATACGGCATTATTTTTTTATACTCAAAATTTGTGGATAACTCGTTGATATCTCTAAATGGCTGCGTTATAGTCTGAAAGGGGTTATCTGAAGAGTTGTTTGATTGCAGCCCCCACATACTTTACCTCTTTTGATGTAATTGCAATAGTAAACCCGAGTCTTTTTGACTCTTTTATCCTTTTGTCCTGCGCCACCACTTCCCGGACCTCTCCCAGAAGGCCCACCTCCCCAACCGCGATAACTTTTCCTGAGACTGGTTTATCAAAATAGCTTGAAGCCACTGCCAAGCAGATGGAAAGATCACTCGCCGGTTCCGTCACCTTAAGTCCCCCCGCTACGTTTACAAAGACATCGTAATCATAAACAGGGAGACCGCAACGACGTGTCAGTACGGCAAGCAGCAGTTCAAGACGCCTCGAGTCAATTCCTTGTGCAACTCGCCTTGGAATGGCCAACTTTGTGGGCACAACAAGTGCCTGAATTTCCACCAAAAGCGGCCGTGTTCCCTGCATAACACTCGTTGCAATACTCCCCGAAACATTCTTTACCCCCTTCTCCAGAAATGCTTTTTCGATATCGTCAACGGGCATAAGTCCCCTGTCCTGCATCTCGAAAACCCCCACTTCGTCAGTCGGCCCGAACCTGTTTTTAACGGCCCGCAGCACGCGAGTTGTGAGTGTTTTATCCCCTTCAAACCACAGGACGGTATCTACTATATGAGCAAGCACCGCGGGTCCCGCAACCGTACCTTCTTTGGTAACATGTCCAACCAGGAAAAGAGGAATATTCTTCTCTTTTGCGGCCTTGAGGAGCCTGAATGTGCACTCGCGAACCTGTCCTACCGATCCTGCCATACCTGACAGGTCCGATGTAGTCATTGTTTGGATAGAATCGACAATAACGGCTGAGGGGCTTTCGATCGAATCGATTACCGTATCCACATCTGTATTCTCCAAAAGGTTAATTCCACTTTTTTTGATACCAAGCCTCATAGCCCGGACCTTGATTTGGCTCACAGATTCCTCCCCACAAACATAGAGAACATTGTCAAGGTTTTCCGAAAGCTGAAGAAGAAGTGTCGATTTACCTATTCCGGGCTCTCCCGCAACAAGTACGACCTGCCCCGGCACGAGTCCCCCTCCAAGCACCCTGTCAAGCTCGGAGATCTTGGTGGAAACGCGCTTCGTGGCAGCGTTTTTTATATCCGAAAGTTTTATGGTTTTTGCCTGTTTTGCTGTTCCCTGACCACGGCTTGTCTTTACAGATTTGGTCCCCGTTTCAATGACAGTCTCAACAAGGCTGTTCCAGGTTCCGCACTCGGGACATTTGCCCATCCAGCCGGCAGACTCGTAACCACATTGCTGGCAGACATATTTGGAGTGAAGTGACATCTCGGCTCAATAATACCACAAAGGGGTTATTTGTATCCTACCGGGACTGAGGTTAAAACGAGGCCCAGAGCAATCCTTTTATCTTTTAAATTAACTTCCTCAATTGTGCATTTGACTTCTGCCCCAACCGAAAGCTTATAAGCAGGAGGGATTTGAGTAATGTGGATCAAGCCCTCAACCCCCGGTTCAAGCTCAACAAACGCTCCAAAATCACTGATCCGGACAATCTTACCCGTAACTTTATCCTCAGATTTATACTTTTTCGGAACTTCCTCCCAGGGATCTTTCTTAGCCTGTTTAATGGAAAATGCAAGTTTTCCCTCGTGTGCAGCCAGAACCTTCACCTGGACCTGGTCACCTTCGTGAATAACATCGGATGGAAGGTTAACTCTCGAGAAGGAAAGCTCGGAAACATGGACCAGGCCTTCTACTTCTGCTTTTTGCTTTTTAGCGCTCTTCGCTGTCGCCACCGGGACCTCAATTTTTACAAAAGCGCCGAAAGGAGCGACGGTTGTGACAACTCCCTCGTAAACTTCCCCTTCTTTGATCTTTTTCAAAGCTTCTTTTACTAGTGCGATATTCCCTGCTTCCGACACTTCCTTCTCGGATAGAACTACTTTTTTGTTCATTTTATCAACCTCCATGACGCGGGCTTTAAAGTACTTGCCGACCAAATTCTGAGGATTCCCGGTGATTTCCTTCCCAAGTTGGGAGGTTGGAATAAACCCTTCAATCCCCATAACGTCCACTACAAACCCGGGGGTACTTACTCCCTTGCCAAAAACAGGAACCGCTTCTCCGGATTTTTTGCAAGCTTCCAATTTTTCCCAGGAGATATCCTTCATGGCATCTTTAAGACCCAAAATTGTGGTTCCCTCGCGGGTTTCCGGCACCAAAATGGTAACCATTACATCATCGCCCACCTTAATGCCTTCAATGAATTCTTTGGCGTCGGTGTAGCCTTTTTCCTTAACAATTCCTTCGGATTTGCCGCCGATATCAAAAAGGATTACGGAATCCGTTTTGGAAAGGACTTTGGCAACGACTCTCTGCCCTTTCGTGAATGTTTGGACCTTATTCTTGGCACGAGCGAGGAGCTCCGCCATGGTTACTGCCTTAGTTGAAGTTGTTTTTGTAGTCACTAATCATTACCGCCTTTCTTTTGTAATACAGGTATTGTACGCCTAAAAACTAAAACTGACAAGGGAAAAAAGAAAAATCCGCCTGCAGGGGTGTGTTGAAAATACCCTTACAGGCGGCAACTTGCAAAAAAAGGATTGTTACAGGTGTTTGGCTTGGTTTTTAAACCAATTTCGAATCTCTGGCCAAAGAGCCCATATCCAAATCAATACGACTCCTATTACCATAATGAGTAAACCCGATAGGGTTTTACCATAACGGTCAAGGATAAAACCAACGATTAGTGATGCAAACATCACAACGACTGGCCAATCCTTCTGCATTTTTCCTCCTTGTGTCTTCAGGTTTGCCCAAATTGTCTTGGGAAACTTGCTGTTAAAAAAATGCCAGAATACGATTACAAAGATAATGTACGCGATCAAGACTTCCTGTTCGGTCATTCTTCCTCCTTTTGCAAAGTCAAAGAACATCATATCGGCGATATGATTGTGGGAATTTTCCCACAAAAAACCCCGATTTACAAATCGGGGTAATTTGTTTCAAGACATTGTTCTGGCGATGAGATATTTTCGCGCTCAGTTGCCCGAGGACTATCGTCTCCGCTAAAGTGTTTCACTTCTGAGTTCGGAAAGGGATCAGGTGGGACCACTTTGCACTAATCACCAGAAAAATGTCTTGAAATGTAAAAGAGAAAGGTCGCGTCCCAAATGTGTGGGATCGCAAGAAATCAATCTATTCGTACAGGTAGCCTTAAACCCTTACGGGTCTTCCAGCGCCTGCCGATTAACCTGGTATTCTACCAGGGATTTAATACGGAATCCTAATCTCGGAGTTGGCTTCCCACTTAGATGCTTTCAGCGGTTATCCGTTAGGAATATAGCTACCCGGCGTTACTGCTGACGCAATAACCGGCACACCAGGGATTCCTCCAGGGAGGTCCTCTCGTACTGTCCCCAGCTCTCCTCAAGATTCCAACGCTTCTACAGGATAGAGTCCGAACTGTCTCACGACGTTCTGAACCCAGCTCGCGTATCACTTTAACGGGCGAACAGACCGACCCTTGGCACCTTCTTCAGCGCCAGGA
>LCIL01000006.1 GCA_001001045.1 Candidatus Woesebacteria bacterium GW2011_GWA1_44_23
ATAGCTCCGATAATTGCAACCACTCCTATGCCTATCCCCAAAATACTCGGCCAGTCGATTCCCGACACCGGAATTTCTCTGGGAGTAGCCAACGCCGCCGGTGTGGCGGAAGAGGTGGCATATGAGGTGGCAGTGGAAGTAGCAGTGGCAGTAGGCGTTGCGGTAGCCCCCGGGGTTGCCGAGGCTGTTGCGGTGGGAGTTCCTGTACCAAGAGGTGTACCGGTAGGTGTGGCAGTAGGAGTAAGGGTGGGTGTAGGTGTGGGAATAGGGGTAAGGCAGGGAGTCAGGTCGTTGGAATCCCATACGCCGATATTTGACGGGCAACAAAATTCCACCCCTCCGCACTCAACGATTTGCCCGACATTGTTTATACCGCACGTATAATCTTCCGGTGCCTGACCTTCGTTTTCAGGAGTACAAACTCTGAGAAGATCGGGTTTTTCGGGAATCGGACACTGCTGTGCAGCCGGACAGGAATCCTCCTGCGCCCTCTCCCTGATATCTTGCTGCTGCCGGACCAAGAGAACCCCTGCCACCACGCCCAATATCAAAAATACGACTATGCTGATTGTCGCAATAATGGTACGTGTGCTGATTTTGCCGGATTTTTTATTTGTAACAGTTTGGAAAGGAGAAGGGACAGGATTAGGATCGGACATATAATTTATTATATTGTATGGGGCTGGCCTCTTACAACCCTGCAATTACCTTCGGAGTGATTTCGGCAAAATGGTCAACTATTAAATCCGCATTAGCCAGAATCTTTTCGTCCTCAACTTTATCGGAAACCGCTACGACCTTCATCCCCGCCGACTGCGCCGCCTCAACTCCCGAAGGGGAATCTTCGATAACCAAACACTCTTCCATCTCTACCCCGAGTTTGTCTGCAGTCAGTGTAAAAAGCGCCGGATCCGGTTTACTGCGCGCTACTTCTTCAACCGTTGTGACTGCTTCAAAAACTGCTTGAAGGCCGACTTTGTTCAAGATTTTTTCGGTAACTTCCCAATTGTTGGAGGTGGCAAGTGCAATCGGGATACCGCTGTCTTTCAAATCCTCCGCGAATTCGCTAAATCCGGGGCGGATTGTAATTTCATTAATCTCACGTAAATATGCTTCCTGTGTTTCCATGGCCAACACTTCTGGGGATTTGTTGGTTTTTATGTTGTATTTTTTGATTAAGGCAAACCAGTTTTCTTTGACTCCTACTCCTTTTGCCTGCGGAATAAACGTTTTTGAATCAACCCCAAGACTTTTCAAAACTTTGTTGAAAGCACGCCCGTATTCATCTTCATCTTCCAAAATAGTTCCGTCCAAATCAAAAATTACGGCCGAGATTTTCATTTAAGTGTTTTTATCCGCTACCGCAAAGCCAAGGACTTGAATTTTTTCCCTTATCTTATCCGCTTCTTCGTACTTGCCCTCAGAACGCAGCCGTTCCCTCTTCTGCATCAAATCCTTAACGTTTCCCGGAATTTCGATACTCTTCGCCTCCCCCAACTTTAACCCGAGAATCTCGTCAAAACTCATCGCAAGTTCGTATTTGTCCCCACTGGGAATATTGCTTTTCAGCATTTCCCATAAAACCGCCAAGGCCCGCGGGGTATTCATGTCATCACTTAATGCCTCCATGAAACCGGCTCTAAATTCATCAACCTTTTTCTGCTTTTCCTCCGAAAGAACGGTTCTTGAAGTTTCCGAGCTTAGGCCGGCAACTTGCAATTTGAGTCTTTCAAAACCGTTTTGTGCGGCGCCTATCGACTCCCATGTAAAATTCAAGGTATCGCGGTAATGGGCGCCGAGAAATAAGTACCGTAGTGCAAGAGGATCAAATCCCTTTTTAATCACGTCATCAATTGTGTAAAAATTTCCCAAACTCTTGCTCATTTTTTTGCCGTCAACCATTAAAAAGGCAGTATGCAGCCAACATCTTACAAGCGGTGCCTTGCCGGATATGGCTTCCATTTGGGCTATTTCCGCCTCGTGGTGCGGAATTATCAGATCGACCGCTCCTCCGTGAATATCATATTGCGGACCAAAAAACTTTTCCGTAATTGCCGTATCTTCTATATGCCACCCCGGCCGGCCATTCCCTATATCGGTTTCCCAGGACGGCTCACCCGGCTTTGAAAATTTCCAAAGACAAAAATCATTCCAGCCTCTTTTTTGGTTGTTTTCATCTATTCTGGATACCGAATCGGCTTCCGTTAGTTCCGTTCTGCCTGAAAGTTTTCCGTACTCCGGAAATTTGGAGATTTCGAAATATATACCGTCGTCTATCTTGTACGCGTAGCTTTTTTCCATCAGGGTTTTAACTTGCTTAACTATCAGATCGATATGGTCTGTCGCCCGGGCGTATTTTGAAACGGATGTATTGTTGAGTTTTTCCATATCCGCAACATACAGTTTCTCGAACTTTCCGGTTAATTCGCTCCACGGAATGTTTAGTTCGTTCGCGCGCGTGATTATTTTGTCATCAATATCGGTAATGTTTTGGAGATAAAAAACATCAAATCCAAGATATCTTAGGTATCGGACTATAAAATCAAATTGCGTATAGGTCTTTGCGTGGCCGAGATGGGAGTAATCGTAAACGGTGGGGCCGCAAACAAATAAATTTACTTTCTTATCATTAATCGGAACAAACTTTTCCTTTTTGCGGGTTAAGGAATTTGTAAAAAAAATATCCATCAAGGCTATTGTATCAGATTATCCCGACGGAGGAACGGGTTTTTCGACACGGGTTTGTTGTTTCTCCGCTTCCTGTTTTTGACCGGCACCAAATCTTCTGCTCGGTCTGGAACGAACTACCGGAATCTCCCTGAAAGCACTTTCGTTTTGGATTTTTTCACTTTGGTTTTTATATGCTTCCATTTGGGCTTTTAGGACCTGTTTTTGTTCCATTGAAAGTTCGGAATAATCCGCAACCGGAATATCCACTCCCTGGGAGATTTTTCTCTGGAGATCGTTAAATAAATCCTGTTTATGAATATCCCTGATTTCCCGGTTTAAGGCTTCCATTCTTCGGGCAGATTTGGCTTTATCCGCAAGTTCACCCTCCTGCCCCGTAATTTTTGCCGTATCTCCGGAATCTTGGTTTTGAGGATAATTTTCTTGGAGTTTTCCGGCTTCAACTCCCGCAACCTGGGTTCCCGCGTCTTTTAAAATCTCCAGGGGTTCTTCGGCCATTTGCCTGGCAATTTTTTGGGCTAAATCGCGGGTATTCTGACCCGCTTGTTTGGCAGTATTCATATTTATTTAAGTCAGTTCCCTTCTTCCCTCCAGAGCCTGCGTCAGAGTCACCTCATCAGCGTATTCCAAATCCGCCCCCGTCGGGATTCCCATCCCAAGACGGGTAATCTTAAGCTTTAAGCTTTTGTTTTTCAGTTGTTTGTTAATAAACATTGCCGTTGCTTCTCCCTCCATGGTGGGATTCGTCGCTACTATCAACTCGGACATTTCAGGCGCCCGTTTAATTAGATCGTCGATATAGATTTCATCAGGCCCGATATTGTCCAATGGATTGATCGCCCCATGGAGAACATGATACGAACCCTTATACCTTCCCGTCTTTTCAAAAGCCAAAATATCAAGCGGCTGTTCGACCACCAATACGACCGACTGGTCACGGGAAGGGTCTGAACAAATAGGACAGGGGTTTGTCTCACTTACGTTTTTGCAGACGGAGCAGAGAACCGTATCTTTTTTTAATCTGGAAACCGACTCGGCAAAATCGTCCAACTGGACTTGTGGAACATGAAGCAAATAGTAGGTAAGCCTTTGGGCGCTCCTCGGCCCGATGCCGGGCAACTTTTGGAACGATTCGATTAAAGCGGCTATGGGTCTGGCTATCTTCATAACGAAAGATTATATCAGGCGTTCACGTCTGTTATAGTGTCATTCTATCCGAAGTTACTTTCCGAGTCCACCGAGAAGCCCGCCGAGTCCCCCTCCCATCTCCATCATTTTTTTGGCGGATTCTTTTTGAACGTCTTTCATTGCATCGTTTATAAGATCGGTAAGTTCTTTCAAATCTTCTCCGTCTTTTTTGATGTAACGGATTTTCTGGTCTCCCGTAACCGAAATGGAATACCCGTGTTTTTCCACGGTCTTAATAATCTTCTCCAATTCCTTCTGGAGTTCCATTGCCTTCTGGCGCATTTTTGCCAAATCTTTTAGTTGATTAAATTTATCAAACATACTTTAGTTACCGAATATCTCCTCCGCCGCTTTGATTATATCTTTATCCTCGCCTTCCGTCAAAACCGTCTCAACTTTTATTTCTTCGATAATCCCCCTCGGCGGAGGTTCAACCAAGACGCAAACCACTTTTGTCGGAAAACCCAATACCTTTGCCACTATTTCTTCCAGGATCTTCCTGTGACGAATATCTTCAAGCCTCTCTTTATGAAACTTATAATAAACACCCAGGGTAAGAGTTTTGCCGTCGTAGGTAATCGGTTTTGATGACCTTAGAAGCGCCTCGATTGAAGCGTTGATTGGTTTAACAAGCTCTAATATGTTTTTCCACACGTCACCGTTTACCCCCACCCCCGGGTTTTGGATATTTGCCTCTTTCCGGGTACCCGAAAATTCCGTCTGAGTCGTATCAAAACCGGCCGGAGTCTTCATACGGGGGCTGTCCCCGGTTTTGGCTGTGCCGGAAGGAGCATCCGCCTCCGGCTGAACAGTTTGCAACTGTCCGTTTTCCCCCTCGCACCACTTAATGACCGCAATCTCCAGCGGTAGCTCTTCAATCAGAGATTCTGTAGAATCTTTAAGTGCCCCTTCCAAAAGTTCAATAAGCCTGATCAAACTTATCTTATCCAAAGCCGCCATCTCATCGGTTCCGACACCAACCTTTGCCAAGAGCGATATGCGCAGTTTTCCGAGTATAGCCTCAAGAAAATTTTCAACCGCCACTCCTTTGGCTCCAAATTTGCCGATTTCTTCAATCAGACTTTTTGCATCTTTTTTTATCAAGAGGGCCGTAAAAGCGTCCAGATCAAATGCTTTTTTCTTAAAGAGAAATTCCTCTAAAAATTCTTTTGAAAGTTGCTTCTCTTCGGCAACAAGCTGTTCCAGAATTTTAATCGCGTCCCTGAAAGACCCGTCGGCAGCCTCCGCAATAACGGAGAGGGTTTCTCCGTCGATTTTTATTTTCTCACCCGAAACCGCCCTTTTGAGGGAACTTACGATTTCGTCCGGGTTTGCTTTTCTGAAAGGAATATAAGTGGTGCGGGACCGTATCGTTTCTATTAATTTTTCGGGATTGGTTGTCGCCAGAATAAAAATCACGTGTTCGGGAGGTTCTTCCAGCGTCTTAAGAAGAGCGTTGCTGGCTTCGGTCGTCAACATGTGGGCTTCGTCAATAATGTAGATCTTTTTTGTGGCGGAAACGGGGGAAAGTTTTACCGCGTCCCTTAAGATTCTGACATCGTCAATTCCCCTGTGGCTCGCTGCATCCATTTCAATTACGTCCAGGTTGTTTCCTTTATCAATTGAGGTACACTGTTTGCACTTTCCGCACGGGGGGTTTTTGGATTCGCAGTTTACTATTTTTGCCAAAATTCTGGCGGCTGAGGTTTTGCCGGTTCCCTTTGGCCCGGCAAAAAGAAATGCGTGGGGCATGGAACTTTTCGACAGGATTTTTTTAAGCGATTCGCCGACATCTTTTAGGTCAAGTTCGTCTAAATTTTTCGGCCGGTATTTAAGATATAGCGTCATTCTTCATGATGGATCCCAAGTAAATGTAAAGCTCCGTGCTCGATAAGTTCGTAAACTCTTTCGTCTATGAGTATATTCGCCTCCTCCGCTTCTTTAACAGCCTGCGGGTAGCAAACGATAATCTCTCCCAAGTGGATACTTCCGTCGGGCGGGTAGACAAACCTCCCCTTTACCTCACTCGGTACGAAGGACAACACGTTATGTATATTCTTGTCCTTCAAATATTTAACCCCAATCTCCAGCATCTTTTTCTCCCCGACTATTGCCACATTTACATCGGCATCGGAAACTATGCCGTTTTTGGCAATGAATTCGACAAGTTTTCTTTTAATTGCCGAGACTTTCACCGGATAATTCGACTGTTTGGTAACGGAGACTTTGATCATGGGATTTTTTTACGAAAGCTTTCCTTTGACAATCTCTGCAATTTTACCCCCATCCGCATTTGGTGCCTTACCCTTAACAAATCCGACTACTTTTCCCATATCACTAAGGCCTGCGGGTTTAATTTGAGTGAAAGCTTCGTCAATAATTTTGGCCAGTTCTTCCTCTCCCATTTCCGGAGGAAGATATTCCTGAAGAATGGCCAGTTCTGCTTCTTCCTTTGTGGCACGGTCATCCGCCCCTGCTCCTTTATACATTTCAACCGCTTCCTTTCTTTTTTTGGCCTCGCGCCGTATTACGGCCAATTCCTCCTCTTCGGTTAAGTCATGTTGCTTATTGATCTGCTCATAATTAAAAGCGGAAAGAAGAAGCCTGAGGGTTGAAGTCCTGGTTTCATCGTGGGCTTTCATCGCCTCCCCAATTTTTGTCTGTAAGGTTTTAGCTATCATTTTTTGATTTTGATGCCGTCTCTTTTATCTTATTGGCAAGCATCGACAGTTCTTTATCGTCAGCTCTTTTTGAATCATGGGACGATAAATAACCTGGATATTTCTTGTAAAACTCCTTCATCTTACTACCACTTTCAATAGGTTTCCATTCTTGTTTTTTTGTCCCGTGCATCGGGAAAAGTTTAGAATGCAAATGGTCTACCCCAAACCCTTCATAAAACATCCCTGTTCGCCCTACGTCTTCGAAGGTTGCATCCAACAGTTTGGCCACTTTCTTGGTGGCCAGGGTTAAATCCGAAACGGTTTTGTCGTCGTTCGCGAAAATGTAACTTGGCTTGTGTTTTTTGGTGAGAACTACGGTAAACCCGGGGGTGTTTGGAAAAATACTGAGAATTGCGAGGTGTTTATCGTCCTCCCAAATCCGATGAGAAGGTATCTCCCCTTTTACGATTTTGCAAAATACGCAATCTTCCTTCATCGCAGAGATCAGTATATAACAAATTATATTTTCTTTTGCACACAAAAATGGGAAGCCGGTGTAAAAGTAACCCGTCTTAGCTTTCCAGCTTTGATATGATCTCGTCCAAACTAAGAAGCTCGGTTTTCTCTGAAGTTCTTTCCTTCCACTCAATCTTATCGCCGTTGCGTTCTGAAACTACAAGCCTGGAAGGGATTCCGATCAGGTCTGCATCTGCAAATTTTTCGCCGGCGCCAACCTCTCTGTCATCCCACAAAACCTCTATCCCTTTTTGGGTAAGCTCTTCATAAATTTTCTTCGCATTTTTCGCTCCAGAAAGCTCGACCAAGTGGACTTCATATGGAGCGACTGCCTTGGGCCAGATAATTCCTTTTTCATCATGCCCAACCTCAACCAAAGTTCCCATTACCCTTGTGGGCCCGATCCCGTAACTGCCAAACCAAACAGGTTTCTTCAATCCTTTATCATCTGCGTAATAAACCCGCATCCTTTCCGCAAACCACGTACCAAGCGGAAAGATGTTGCCAACCTCGATTGATTTTGCGCCTTTAACCTTCCCGTTTTTGCACTTAGGGCACTTCTCCCCTTCTTTTCCTGCAAAAATCTCCTTATTTTCCCCCCAATCGCAATTATCACAGTAATAAATAAAGTCCTCCCCGCCATCCGCCATCACCTGGAACTCATGGGTATGCTTGTCTGTAAATACGCCACCCGAAGCTTCAGTTACACGGAAATCAAAGCCGATTCTTTTAAATATCTTTGAATATGCGTCTTTAACTTTATTGTAGTAATCCATCAAATCACTTTCGGAAACGTGTGCAGAATATAAATCCTTCATCATAAATTCTCTCCCCCTTAAAATGCCGCTTCTTGCCCTGGCTTCATCTCTGAATTTTGTTGAGAAATGATAAACATAAATCGGCAAATCCTGATAGCTTTTTATGTTCTTTCTAAGAAGATCCATTACAACCTCTTCGTGGGTAAAGGCCAAACCGTATTCTTTATCCTTCATCTTGAACTGATACATAATTTCTTTCGCTTTTTCCCAACGCCCCGTTTCTTCCCAAATACTTTTTGGGTGTAAAACCGGCATTAACATTTCCTGCCCACCAATGGCATTCATTTCTTCCCGAATAATCTGGTTTATCTTGGTTACTACCCGAAATCCAAGCGGCATTAGGGTCCAGCTGCCGGACATCAACTGATCAATAAATCCGCCGCGTACCAGAAGTTGGTGGTTGATACTTTCCGCATCCTTCGGGGCATCCTTACGGGTTTTTGGGAAAAGAACCGATTGTCTCATATGAAGCTATTGTAACACTATTTCACCATTGAATTAATGAATCCCTGTATTCCGCCAAAGGTGATTAGTCTTCGGATATCCCCGATTGTTATGACCAAAATGAGAAGAAGTAAAATAATCATTCCGATATTATGAATCGTCCCCTCAAGTTTAGGAGAAACTTTTTTGCGGGTTACCGCTTCAATTCCGATAAAAAGAAGCCTGCCTCCGTCAAGTGCCGGGAAGGGCAAGATGTTTAGAATGGCGAGGTTTACGGAAAGGATCCCGATAAAATTAATTAATGTTATGGCGCCGTTTTTTGCCGCCTCGGTGGTAACGGCAAATATACCCACGGGGCCGGAAACATCCCGGGGTACTTGTCCGTTAAAAAGACCGCCAATAATATCCCCAAGTCCCAAAACTATCGTCTGTCCCCAAAAAAGGGCATCCTTAAACCCGTAATAAATTCCGTAAAATGGCCGCTGCCACACGGGCGGGTAATAAATTTCCATTGTCGTTATGGTGACCCCGATCGGTCCCTCACCCTCGGGCGGGCTTTCTCTTGGGGTTAAGGTAATTTTTAACTGGGACTCCTGACCGGCCGAGTTTCTTTGAATTTCAAAAACGGTTTTTTTGCCCTTGAGGGCCGCGGTTTTACTTATAAAATCATCCGAAGAGACAATGGGACTACCTCCGACGTTGGTTATAATGTCCCCCACAACCATTCCGGTTACCTGGGCGGGAGACCCCGGGGCAACATCAATTACTTTAAGCTTCCCCGTATCTCTGGGAATTCCGGAAAATGAATAGACAACCGCAAAGGCAACTATCGCCAGAAGAAAGTTCATGACTACCCCCGCAATCACAACCAGTGCCCTGGCTTTTTTACTCTTATTTAAAAATGCACGCTTCGAATCCGTTATCCCTTCGGCGTCGGACTCACCGTGAAGACGGACAAAACCGCCGAACGGGAGAGCATTAACTGAATAAATTGTCTCTCCGATTTTTTTGCCGATGAGGCGTGGGGGAATTCCGAAACCAAACTCTTCCACCTTTACGCCCATGCGCCTTGCGACGATAAAATGTCCCAGCTCATGCACCAAAACCAGGATCGAAAGAACCAGAATGAAGACCAAGATTGAGCCAAGCATTATACGAGTATATCAGATCTGAAGAAGCTCGGCTTTTTTCTTTTCCCCCATCTCTTCGATGCGGCCGACGTACTCATCGGTTATTTCCTGGAGTCTTTTTTCACTACCGAATTTCTCATCCTCGGTCATTTCTTTCGCTTCAAACTTTTTCTTTATTTCATGCATCTCATCAGCACGGACTTGACGTATAACAACCTTGCCGTTTTCAAGTTTTGACGAGAGAAGCTTGATATATTTTTCCCTGTCCTCCGTTGTCAAAGGAGCCATGGCAATCCTTAGAATTTCTCCGTCAACCGAAGGATTCATTCCGACGTTCGCTTCCATTATTCCTTTTTTAATGTCTCCGATAATGGATTTGTCCCAGGGGCTAATGATAATTTGAGAAGGGTCAGGTGCCGTGATGGTTGCCAACTCCAGCACCCTCAGCCTCTGTGTTCCGCCATAGGCGGGACAGACTATGTTTTCCACGAGTGCGGGTGTTGCACGCCCGGTTCTTATGCCCGCAATATCGGAGGCAACAACATCCAGTGAAGATTGCATTTTGGACCTTACGGAAGATTCATCCATCACTTACCCAATTCTACACGAAAAGCTCTGCCAATGCGAACATTTTCCCCCGTTTTGGCAATTACTTCTTTGACAAGATCCGATATTTTTTTACCGGGATCTTTGACAAACTCCTGCTTATCGATATCCTCTTCTCCCATGGATGCAACCTGCATGGCAATATCGCGGCCTAAATTTTCGAAAAGTTCGTTTTTGGCAACAAAATCCGTTTCGCAAAGGAGTTCAACTATTCCAGCAACTTTTCCTGTATGATGCGAGTAAACAAATATCTTTCCCTCTCCGGTAACGCGCCCCTCGCGCTTTGAGGCCTTTTCCACTCCCTCTTTTTTAAGAATTGATAAAGCCTTTTTTTCGTCTCCTCCAACTTCCTCAAGAACCTCCCTGATCCTGATTATTGCCACTCCCGTTTCCTCGCGGAGTTTTTTGATTAGAGCTATATTAATTTTTGCCATATTATTTATCGGCTGCGGCCTTGCTTACCTTGGTTTTTCCCTCTTCTATCGCCTCTCCGATAAGATCCAATATGTATTCCAGGGCTTTGCTGGCATCGTCGTTCATCGGAATCGGATAATCAATAAGATCCGGGTCCGAATTGCTGTCTACAATTCCGACTACCGGAACTTTTCTGACATTCGCTTCGTGTACAGCACCGGATTCCCTTTTGGTGTCAACCACAACTATTACGTCGGGAACATTTGTCAGTGTTTTTATTCCTCCAAAAAATCTCTCAAGCCTGGCAATTTCCCTGTCAATCAAAAGTCTTTCTTTCTTTGTATATTTATTATAAAAGCCGGAGGTCATGTTCTCCTTCATCTCCTCCATCTTTTTGAGGGACCTTTGCATTTGGGGAAAATTGGATATGGTTCCTCCAAGCCATCTTTCGTTAACGTAAGGGACTCCGACTCTCTCGGCGACCTCGGCAACTTTGTCTTTGACTTGTTTTTTCGTTCCCAGTATTAAAACTGTTTTGCCCTCTTTTATGGATCTTGTCAGAAATTCAAGCGCTTCTTCAATCAGGGGTTTAACCTTGGTTAAATCAAAAATGTGGACCCCGTTTTCGGATCCATAAAGATATTCCTCCATTTTAGGATTCCATCTCCGGGTTTGGTGCCCAAAATGAGCACCGCTATCCAGTAGTTGATCTAATGAAACTTTCGTCATTTATAGTGTCGTTTCCTTTTTCCGCCGCAGATCGGAAGGTCCAGGAAACGTGACCTGCGTGTGTAGCCGTATTATACGGCAACTTCCAGAAATTGACAATTAACACTAAATCACTGCAGTTTTGCCAATAATTTCTTGTTGATTTCAATATTCTCCTGGGCCGACTGAATGGCGGCAAAGGCCATGTGTTCCGCGCTCATGGCGTCGGAGAGGGCGTTGGCATTACCCAGCTTGGCCACAATTTCGGCCAGTTCACGCACGTTCTCACAGTATTCGGCAGTTTTTTCCGGAATTTCAATTGCAGTTAGAAGTGCGGCCTTGACCTTGTCTTTGTCTTGGGTTCTCCCCGCTTCCATTACCTTTTCAAAAGCCAGGCAGTCACGGTCGGCCAAATCAAGAAGTTCCGCCGAAAGCTCGCTGGCTCTTTCGGCAATTCTTATCATTTCATCCTGAACTTCGGGGTAGCTTTTTTTACCAATCGTCAGGTTGCAGACCATCTCCACAAGAGATGCCGCTATTGCTCCCGTTACTGCCGCGGCCGATCCTCCTCCGGGAGTTGGCGACTTTGAGGCTAAGCTATCCAAAAAACCACCTATTTTTTGATCTTGAATTTTCATTCGTATAGTCTTTTTTCCAATACCTGATCTGATTTGAAAGTGTCTGCCTTAAAGGTAGTTTTAACGGCGCCAACCAGGGATTCCAGGGGTATCATTCCGTAAATTTCGGAACTTTTAATCGTGATTCCCATTTTCCCCGCCTCTGTCTCAACTGCACGGTAGGCATCATCGAAGTTGTTTTTTTCATAGTCCACCAGGTTCATGGATACCTGAGCCATTCCATCCACTTCAAATCCCAACGCTTTAAGCCCGGCAAGACCTCCATTTTTCTCACGGATCACCCCTGCAATTTTCTTGGCAATTTCGATGTCATGAGTATCCAAATTTACGTTAAAAGCAACCAAGTATTTTCGGGCTCCGACCACAACAGCGCCGGCTGTCGGGTGCATCTCGGAAGGGCCAAAATCCGGTTTATTCATTTTGACTTTTAATCCTTCGTATTCACCCTTTCTGACATCAGCCAAATTGCGGTTTTCGGGCCTTGCCGCGGCTTCTTCATAAAGGAAGACGGGAATCCCCAACTCTTCACCAACTTTTTTGCCCAATTTATTGGCTAATTCCACACACTCCTCCATTGCTACTCCCGAAACAGGGGTAAATGGAACTACGTCCGTGGCTCCGATTCTCGGGTGTTCCCCCTTGTGCTTTTCCATATCGATCAATTTTGTAGCAGTCTTGATAGACTCGTACGCTGAAGACAAAACGTCTTCCGGTTTGCCCACTATTGTGAATAAACACCGGTTGTGGTCCTTATTATACTCAAGCTCAAAAACCCTAACGGATTTGACGGATTTGGCCGCATCAAAAATCGAGTTGATTGTCTTGAGGTCTTTTCCCTCCGAAAAGTTCGGCACGCACTCGACAATTTTCTGCATATGAGGATATTATATCTTATCTCTCGATTCTTCTCAGGCTTGACTCAATGAAGCCGGCGATGATGAGTCTCCCTTCAGTAATATTCAATAATTCAGTATGAATATCAAGAGGGTATTTATTACCATCAATTACTACCCACCGGATAGGATCCTCAGCCGCCATTTTCAGGTATCCCTCACGAACACGTTCATAAAAATCGGGAGGCATCCTGTCCATTCTGTTCCATTCGCTATTATTTATCCTTTTTCTTTCTGCCCCTATCTCAGGATCCAGGTCAATCAAAATAGTTAGATCGGGAGTTAACCCTCCTGTTGCATAAGTTATCAAGGTTTTTATTTCCTGGATATCACGCTGGTGTCCAAAACCCTGATAAGCCAAGGTAGAATCGGCAAACCGGTCACAAAGAATAATATAACCCTCATTTAACCTTGGTATCAAAAGTTGCTCGACAATTTGTGCCCTTGATGCTTGGTATAGGAGAGTCTCAGCGCGTGGGTGCATTTCGGTATTATTTCCATCATGAAGAACTATTCGAATCTGCTCGCCAATGGAGGTTCCTCCGGGTTCCCGAACAGTCATAACATCCAGTCCCTTTTGCCGAAGTGATTCAGCCAAGTGGGGTATCCGAGATGTTTTTCCACACCCCTCCCCACCCTCTAAAGTTATAAAATATCCCGGATATTTTCTCATATTATTTTCTCGATTAGTAAGACAATTTTGCCCCGGGTACGCGGTCAATAAAGTGCGGTATTACCTTAAAAGAGTCCGGTATAACCAACTTCACTCCATCTGAACCTACCGAGTTTCTTTGGGTTGGGCTCGAGATTTGGTAACTCAGCTGGTTTTTCATTTCTGTTATTATCTCTTCTCTCTCCGCCTCACTACCCAAGAAATTGAATTTGTCTGTATCTACCTCTATAACATTTTTTGCTATCGGCTGGGTACTTTTGCTCAGAAGCATGTTAAATTCTCTAACAACCATTGGGAAATACTCCGGAAACCTTTCGTGCATGACCATTTCCATCTCTCGACCTCTTTTTAAAATCCTTTCAACAACTCCTTTCTCACTGCCTTTCAGAGCGATGTACACATCGGGGTTAAGGGAATCTTTATATATTCTGTCAAAAGCGTTCTTGTAAACCGAGTATTGCTCATCTGTCATCCACCCCATTTTGTACTGAACGGTGGCAATAACAAAATCCGTCTCATGGCCGGGATCGAGAATAACGGGGTTCTGTTTTGTCAACTCATGTATTTTTGCAACCTGGACACCTTTGTTTGCCAAGAAAAATATTTGACTGTAAAAACTATAGTCCGCGGGGTCCTTCGTGTAGAAATCGTGAAGATATGGATTTTCGGGATAGTGCTCTTGCAATAAAGTTGTCCCCGTCCCGTTTGCGAAAATTTCAGAGAAAGTCGTTTTTCCGATTCCCACCGGACCAAAAAGTGCGATGTAAGGATATCTCTGAAGTAAACTTTCTTTATTCTCGTCCTTATTTTTTTCAGGCATAATCAAACTTTTGGATAATTTGTTCTCAAACCGACCGTCCCATCATTCAATTGCACTTCCTCAAAATCTCCAAAACCAGTTGGTTCTACCTCTTTCAGACATTTATATGCTTTATGGATCGCTTTTCTAATTTGAACCTCAGAGTGCTCACTTACTCTCATATTAAATATGTGACGCCAAGCTCTAAGATTACCTGTTACGACGATGATGGCCTCAGTCTCGTTTGTTAATGCGGCTCTTGCGGCCTGTCTTACCTTCTTTCTTTTATCTGTCGCCTGTTCTGCTGAAACAATTTTAAGTCCTTCGCCTTGAAGCGTTAGTAAACGTGTCGTCAAATCCTTGTATTCATCCGCAACTCTGTCTATCCTTTGCTCAAACTGTTTATGGAGTTCCGGAACATCCTGAAATTCGGGACGTTCCACAAACCGTAAAACTTTTCCGCCAACATATCTTTGACTTTCTTGCGAATAACCCATGCCGGCTCTATGACGTACTAATTCGTGTGTAAAACTTCTATCCACTCCATAAAAAAGCAGGGTAAAATTTGGGTGCTCCATTACTGATCCGTGTCCTGAAGAAACAATATTTTCTATATAACCGGTAGCATCCTTGTTCATTGATCTTTTGGGGCCATAACTCATATAACAATTCTGCCCTGCCAATTTTACAATTTGCGCAGACGGGTCAAGTTTTACCGGATCATCTAAATATTGGCTGAAACCGAGTTCATCATCAAAACCCTTCAAAAAAGTTCTCATTCCCTCCAAATTTGGCACACTTTGGGCAATCATCACTACCCCAGGTTCTTTCAGATAACTAGTACCCCTTTCCGTACAAAATGCCTCAGCATGGAATGCGGGGTACTTTAATGATTCACCATTTTCAAACTTTCTTAAATGAAGTTCTCTTTCCATAATAAATAGTTAAAGCTTTTTATCAGTTGGGCAAGTGCGGTGTCAATACGTAAACTTTGCAAAAAATTACACTGTATTTGGTGTCTATCTGTTATCGCCGCTTCCGTGAAGTTTTCCGCGGATCTTTCTTGAAGAAAGTTTATCCAGATTTGCTTGTACAACGTTTGACAATTTTAAACCCAGCTCCGTTGAAAGTTGAGCCATGTACCACATGACATCCCCAAGTTCCTTTGCAATTTCCTGTCTTTTGTCTTCCGTAAGTCTGCCTTTATCGTCTCTGAATATTTTTTTAATTTTTTCGGCAACCTCGCCGGTTTCTCCCACAAGACCAAATACGGGATAGACAAAATTTTTCCCTATTTTGGGATAAACCGCGGTCTTCCTACAGGCTTTTTGGTAGGAATCAAAGTCCTTAAGTTTCATTTTTGATTTCTCCCGAATCTTCCTTTTTTGGCGACCTCCAGCTTGCCCACTTGCAATCAGGGTAGCGGGAACAGCCAAAAAACTTTCTGCCTTTGCCTGTCTTTTTGATTATCACGTCTCCGGTTTTGCATTCGGGGCATTTGACTCCGATTTTTTCCAGATATTTTGCCGTGTATTTGCATTCGGGGAAACGCGAACAGGAAATGAATTTTCCGAATCTTCCCGTTCGGACAACCAACTCTCCCGTCCCGCATTCGGGACACTTTATCCCAAGTTTTTCGACCTCGATCTTTACCCTTTTTGCATTTTTCTCAACGCTCCCGAGTTTTTTCTCAAAGGGACCGTAAAAGGCCGTTATTGTTTTGGTCCACAGAAGCTTCCCGTCGGCAATTTTATCCAAACTGTCTTCCATTTCGGCTGTAAAAGCATATTCAAAAATGTCGGGGAAATTCCCGATCAAAAAATCATTAACGCTTATGCCGACAGGTGTGGGGGCAAACCTTTTATTTTCATCTTTCTCTACATAATTCCTGATTTGAATTGTTGAAATGGTGGGTGCATAGGTTGAAGGCCGTCCAATGCCAAGCTTTTCCAAAGTTTTAATCAAAGAGGCCTCGTTAAATCTGGCCGGGGGCTGTGTGAATTTTTGTTCACTCCAATTTTTTACCAAATCCAGCTTCTCGCCTTTGGAAACTTCGGGAAGAACCACGGCTCTCTCGCTGTCCAGTTTAGCCGGGATGACTTTTCTCCAACCGTCAAATTTCATTACCTGACCCCCGGCGCGGAGCAAATAATCTCCCGCCGAAACATCAATTGTCGTTTCGTCGTAAACACTCGCCGCCATCTGGCACGCCACAAACCTTGCCCAAATAAGTTTATAAAGTGTTTCTTCATCTTTCGCCCATTTATCGTCCGTTACCTCAAATTTATGATTGATACCGGTCGGCCTGATTGCTTCATGAGCTTCCTGCGCGACTTTTGATTGGGTTTTGTAAAGTTTTGGAGCGGAGGGTAAATACTTTTCCCCGAATTCTTTACCGATATAGTTCCTGAGTGTAGAAACCGCAGCAGCCGAAAGATTGAAAGAATCGGTTCTGTGGTAGGTAATAAGACCCTCTTCATACAATTTTTGGGCTATAGACATTGTCCTTTTTGAAGACCACCCGAAAATTCTCGCGGCTGCCTGGGTCATTGTTGAGGTTGTAAACGGAGGATAGGGATTTTTTGTAACTTCTTTCTTTCTTACATCGGAAACCGAATATTTTGCCTTGCCCAACTCGTCGGTAATACGGTCGGCGGTTTTTTTATCTTTTACATCCTGATCGATTAACTGAACGGTAAATTCTTTTTTGTTTTTTAATTCTTTAACCGTTGAGAAAATTTCCCAATATTCCTGCGATTTGAAAGCTTTTATTTCGCGTTCTTTCTCCACTATAAGGCGGACGGCTACCGACTGAACACGTCCGGCCGAAAGACCTATCCTGACCTTTTTCCACAGAAGGGGGGAAAGTTTGTAGCCGACAAGCCTATCTAAAACCCTTCTGGCTATTTGTGCGTCGACCAGATTTTTGTCAATACCGCGGGGGCTTGCGATGGCACTTTCCACCGCTTCTTTTGTAATTTCGTGAAACGCCACCCTTTTGGTTTTGGTGCCGGCTTTTAAAATTTCGGAAACATGCTGGGCAATAGCTTCCCCTTCGCGGTCAGGGTCCGTCGCCAGGTATATTATTTTTGCCTTTTTCCCGTCCGACCTGATTTTTTTAATTATGTCAGACTTTTTTTCTACTTCTTCAAAATCCGGTTTGAAATTGTTTTCAACCGCAATTCCCAATTTGCTTTTGGGAAGGTCCTTAATATGACCCATCGTGGCTTCTACTCCATAATCCGGCCCCAGGAACCGGCCCAGGGTTTTTGCTTTGGTTGGTGACTCTACAATTACAAGATCCATAATGTTTTTTATATTCCTTTACCCGAATCTCTTGTCGTGCTTTTTATTTCCATGATTGTCAGTCTAGCAGAGATTTCGGCAGTTTTACATCCCGATATTCTAACAAGTCTGTCAAGATTGGTGTCCGGCTCTCTTAATCGTATGCTGATTTTTCTTTATGGAAACCGGGGTATTAAGCTCGTCTAATATGTCCTGGGTGCTTTCCGCCATTATGGCGCCGTTTTTAAGTAAAAAAAACGGAGCTGCCGAAAGCGGAGAAGTAATTTGTCCCGGAACCGCAAATACCGTTTTTCCCTGCTCGGCTGCGTGGGACGCGGTAATAAGAGTCCCGCTTTTTTCGGCCCCCTCAATAACGACGACCAGGGAGGAGAGACCAGAGATGATTCTGTTTCTGGTTACAAAATTTAAGGGAAGAATGGGATAACCCAGAGGCAATTCGCTGATGACGGCACCCTTTCTCTTAATTATCTCCTGCGCAAGTTCTGAGTTTTCCGGCGGATAGATGCTATCAAGTCCGTTTCCCAAAACCGCAACGGTTTTGCCGCCTGCCGCAAGCGCCGCCTTATGTGCACATGTGTCAACCCCGCGTGCAAGACCGGAAATAATTGTAACTCCGAAGCCCGCCAGCTCACCCGAAAACTTTTCCGTAACTTCCCTTCCGTAGGGTGTCATTTTCCGGCTGCCAACTATGGCAACCGAATTTGCCTTTAGGCAGTCCAGGTTTCCTTTGAAATAAATAACCGTTGGCGCCCCGTCCAAACCCTTCAAATTCTGCGGATAATCCCTATCAAAAACCGTTACGACTCGGATATTAAGATCACTTAAACGGCTAAAATATTTTTCAATATCAAAACTTTTTCTAAAATCGTCAAAGGCGCAGACTTTCGCTCCCGGCAAACCGATTTCGGTTAATTCATGCGCCTTCGCTTTCCAAACATTTGCGGCTTTACCGAAATACGACAAAAGAAGCTTGATCCTCGCAGGTCCGAAATAGTTAAAGGCATAAACCGCGGTAAGATATTGGCTCTCGGTCATTACTAAATACTATAACTAATAATTCAAAACTCTGCATATGAAGTTTCTTGATTAATCGCTTTGGGAAGCAAAATAGTAATCGGCAATTTTTCTGGCTACCGGTCCAGCCACCGATGATCCCTCTCCTCCCTTTTCGACAAGAACCGTAGCAACAATTTGAGGGTTTTCTGCCGGAGCAAAAAGAGTAAACCAGGCGTGAGGAATCCCGTCGGTCCCTACCTCGGCCGTTCCGGTTTTACAGGCAACACTGATGTCTTTGTGCTTTTCAGAAAAATCAAAAAATGTATATGCGGTGCCGCCTTGAGTGCACGCCGCTTCCATTCCTTCCCTTATTAAATTTAAGTTATTCTGGGAAACGCCGATGGTTCTGCAATCTTGGGCGCTTTCCATGTTAAACCTCGGTTTACAAAGTTTTCCCCCCGTTGCGATTCCTGAAATGTAATTATTAATTTCTATGGGCGTAACGGATACATCTCCCTGGCCTATGGACATGTGGTAGGTGTTTCCCAAAAACCAAGATTCATTCCTTGTCTCTTTTTTCCACTCGGGAGTTGGAATAAGGCCCACCACCTCACCCGGAATGTCAATCCCGGTGGGGCTATCCAAACCAAAACTTTTGGCCCATTTGGCAATCGCATCAGGTCCAGTCATTTGACCGATTGTATAAAAAAAGGTATCAGTCGAACGCGAAATGGCTTTCACCAAATCAACCAAGCCCTCCGTCCTTCCGTATTGGGTGAAATACCAATTGGAGTATGAATAGTCGTTTATCGTTATAACCCCGGGGTCATTGTAGCGGAAACTCTTATCAATAGTCCCTTCCTGTAAAGCCGAAAGGGCTACTACCGGCTTAAAAACCGACCCGGGATGGTAAGTGCCGCTTATGACCCTGTTGAAAAAGGGCAGGCCCGTGTCCTTAAGCAGGATGCCGATTTCCTGATTGTTATCTTTGTCAATAAAAAGGTTCGGATCAAAGGTCGGGTAGGAATAAAAGGCCAAAATTTGTCCGGTTACATCCGTGACAATTGCCGCCCCTTTTTTGCCCTCCATTTCCGAGACCAGCTGCAACTGAAGTCCGTAATCAATTGTGGTTTTGAGGTCCCGGCCAGGAACGGGCTCACGCCTTCCCAAAACTCTAATCATTTCTCCCGCGGCACTCACTTCTACCAACTCTTCGCCCGGACTTCCGAGCAAGCTGCATTCATAGCTTTGTTCCAATCCGGTTTTACCGATAAGTACATCGGAAGCCCTCGGGCCCTTTTCCGGACAACCCGGATTAATCTTTCCTACCTCATCGGGGCTAACCTGCGCGAGATACCCCAAAGCGTGAGAAAATTTATCACCCAACGGATAAACCCTCTTATAATCGGTGATAAACTCTTCCTGTGTGGCTCCGGTTAAATCATCGGTTATTTCAAAGCTTCCATTTGGAACGAATTTGACTCTTTTTTTAATTTCAACGTTTGTTGCCAGTTCTTCTCCGCTCCGGGTCAATATTCTTCCGCGAGGCGCCGGAATGGGAACGTGACGGACCCTGTTTTCCCGGGAAAGAGCCTGATAATACTTACCCTTAATAATCTGTACCTCAAAAAGTTTTGCAAAAAGAATCAAAAAAAGTAGAATAAGAATCCCCTTTAAAAACCAGGAGAGCCATGATTGGGATTTGACCGATGAAAGAGAATCCATAATTTAACTATTAATTTACTCTTAATCTCCGGGTTTTGGAAATTAAAGCCCCTTTGTCACCCTCATTTTTTTTAGAAGTCCGTTGTCCTCCAGGCAAATTCCGCAACCGCGGACAACGCACGTAAGGGGATCTTCCGCTATCCAAACGGGCATTTTTGTAGACTCGGAAATTACCCTGTCGATTCCCGAGATCATTGACCCTCCACCTGCGAGTGTAATTCCCCGTTCCATAATGTCGCTTGTCAGTTCCGGCGGGATTTCCTCCAGCGTATCTGCAATATTGCCGACGATTTCCCGGATAATTGGACTTAAAGCCTCCTGAATTTCACCGCCCGTAAGTTTAATTGATTTGGGGAGTCCGACTTCCAAATCACGGCCCCTCACAACCGCAAATTTTTCGCCTTTTGCCGAAGACTCTTTGGGTGAACCCGCCGATCCGATTCCGATTTTGACTTCTTCCGCCGTGGGTTGGCCCAAAAGAAGGGAGTACTTCAACCTGACATAATTGATTATTGCCTCATCCATCTCGTCTCCCGCGATACGGATAGACCGGCCCAGGACTATCCCGCCCAGTGAAATTACGGCAATTTCACTTGTCCCTCCGCCGATGTCAACAATGAAAGTTCCTTCCGGACCTTCAACAGGAAGGTGTGCTCCGATTGCAGCAGCCATTGGTTCTTCAATCAAGTTTGCCTCGCGGGCGCCGGCATCAAGAGCCGCGTCGGCAACAGCTCTTCTTTCTACTTCCGTCACTCCCGAGGGAATTCCGATGACCACTCTTGGCCGGGGTATTTTGGGCATTGAACTCCCCGATTCATGGACCTTTTTTATATAGTAAGCCAGCATTGCGGCCGTGGCATCAAAGTCTGCGATAACGCCGTTTCGTAAGGGTCTGATTACTTCGATTGTTGCGGGAGCTCTACCCGTCATTTTTTTTGCGGAAGCTCCTATTGCCAGGATCTCCTTTGATTTTTTATGCCTTGCAACCGCCGAAGGTTCACGAATTACTATTCCTTTACCTCTGACATAAACCAGAGTATTGGCAGTACCTAAATCAATTCCAATGTCGTGGGAAAAAAGTCCGAGGAATCTGTCGATGGGATTTATGAATTTCATACCGCAACGCAGTATACCTATTTGATGCAAACTTGCAAAGGGTTTTTAGAAAATATCTTTGTGCTACAATCTTTAGTTGTGAGTATCTTTGAAAAAATAAACTTTTGGCTTTTCGGAGCTCTTCTTTTTTTGGTCCCGTTAATCCTGTGGCCCTATACCTCTGAGGTTTTTGAATTCAATAAAATGGTTCTGGTTTATTTTTTAACCGTCTTAATTTCGGCAAACTGGGTAGCCCGGATGATTTTGGAAAAGAAATTCATCTTCCGTCGCACAATATTGGATATCCCTCTTTTAACTTTTGCCGGAACACAACTTGCCTCCACTCTTCTTTCCATTGATCCTTTAACATCCTGGTTGGGGTATTATTCAAGATTTAACGGCGGAATGCTTTCCGTAATTTGCTATACCCTACTTTACTGGGCATTTGTAAGCAACATCCATGCCAAAGGTGCAATTAAACTGGTTTACGTAACGCTTGCATCCGCCGCCCTTGTTGCAATCTATGGAGTTCTGGAACATTTCGGAATAGATAAAAACGTCTGGGTTCAGGATGTCCAGTCAAGGGTTTTTTCTACCCTTGGCCAACCCAACTGGCTTGCGGCATGGCTTGTGGCACTAATACCCGTGACATGGGTTTTGATGCTTGAGCTTAAATTAAATTTTACTCCGAAGTCGATTGTCCGATCCGGACATTTTTGGCTGCTTTTCTCCCTGTCCTCCCTACTTTTCTGGACCCTGATTTTTTCGAAATCAAGATCCGGATTCGCAGGATTTGGTGTGACCTACCTTCTTTTCTGGGCCTCATACTTTTGGGCCAACAAGGCAGAATTTAAGAAATATTTGGCACCGTTTGCCATAATTTCCTCCTCTCTCTTGGCTATTTGCCTAATTTCAGGAACTCAGTGGACACCAAGTATCGGCAAGCTGCTTTCCAGATCCGCAAATACCCAGGCTCAAACTGCGCCGTCGGGGGGAACTGCACTCGAAACAGGTGGAACGGAATCCGGTACTATTAGAAAAATTGTTTGGAAAGGGGCGGCTCAAGTATGGCTGCACTATCCGGTATTTGGCACCGGGGTGGAAACTTTTGCCTATTCATATTACTTATACCGTCCGGCCGAACACAACATGACCAGCGAATGGAATTTTATATACAACAAAGCACACAACGAGTACCTTAACTTCGCGGCCAATAGCGGAACGGTCGGGCTTCTATCATATCTGGTCCTAATCGGATTTACGATTTTCTTTTTTGTTAAACTGACAAAAGGAAACTCAAATTTTAAAAGCCTGGGATTGGCGCTTCTGGCCGGATATGTCAGTCTGTTGGTTACCAATTTTTTCGGGTTTTCGGTTGTGCCAACTCAACTCCAATTGTTCCTGTTCCCGGCAATTGCCTTTGCTTTTGCCAATGACCAACCGGCGGGGCCGGATGAGCGGCTTAAAAAGTCCGACGGCACCCAAAAGTTTTTTCTTTTCATTACTTTCGGTTGTGGTCTGATTATTGTATTTGCCCTGGGTAAATACTGGAATGCGGATCGCCTGTATGCATCAGGTGTGGGTTTAAACACGATGGGCAAACCCGATGTTGCCATAAATTATCTGACCCGGGCGATAAATCTTCAACCCAATCAGGCCGTGTACTACGGTGGTGAAAGGGGCCTTGCTTATTCGTATACAAATATCGCCCTGGCTCTCAATCAGCAAAAGGACATCGACCAGGCGGCTCAATTTTCAGAAAACGCCATTGCCACCGTAAATAAGGCTGTTGCTCTTTCGCCGGCAAACATAAACCTAAAAAGGGTGAGGTTCGGAATATTTATAATGCTTTCACCGATTGATCCGAATTATCTGATTGAGGCAAAGGACACTCTGGAAGATGCAATCTTGCAGGCTCCGACGGATGCCAAACTTTTCTATAATTTGGGTCTTGTTTATGCCCGTACCGGGCAAGTGGACCGGGCTATGGAAGTTTTGAAAAAGACAATCGAGCTTAAACCCGATTACAAGGAGGCCCGGCTTGCATATGCTTTTGTCTTGATAGACGAAAAACAAAATGTGGAGGCCAGAAAACAGCTTGAGTATATTTTGACAAATATTGACCCCGCCGATTCTCTTTCCAAGCAAACGCTGGAAAGTATCAAATAAGCCTTATTTTTGATACAATTCAGCCATGATCCGAAAAATATTGCTTTCAAGTAATCCCATGCTGCGGCAAAAATCAAAACCCGTTGTCAATTTTGATAAAAAGGTTATGAAATTCATACAGGACCTTAAAGACACGCTTAGCGTTCAGAAAGAACCTGAGGGAGTCGGCCTTGCCGCGCCCCAGATTGGAAAAAATCTAAGAGTTTTTATTGCCAACTACAAGGGATTTGAAAGAGTGGTTGTAAATCCTGAAGTTATAAAAATTGAGAATAAAAGGAAACAATCCGGCTCCGCCAAGTCCCCCCGGAGCAGGCGCGAAATTCTTGAGGGGTGTCTTTCCCTTCCCTATTATTACGGGCCTTTAAGGCGGGCAGCCAGAATTACGGTTAAATATTTGAACGAAAAAGGTGACGAAGTTACCGAAACTTTCGAGGGTTTCAATGCCCAAATAATAATGCATGAAATTGACCACCTTGAAGGCATTCTTTTCGTAGACCATCTTTTGAAGGAAAATAAGCCTTTGTATAAAGTTGACGGAGACGATTGGGAGGAGGTAGAACTCGTTTGAAAATAGTTTTTTTCGGCACCCCGGACTATGTTTTGCCCATTCTAACTTTGCTTCACAAAAAATTTGTGACAGGACCGGGAAAGTCTCCCATTGTGGCTGTAGTTACTCAGTCCCCAAAGCCAAGCGGAAGGAAACAAATAATTAAGTTCTCCCCAATAGATAAGTGGGCGCATGAGCACAAAATCCCTATTCACTACTCTGCCAGCGAGTTGGCCATCGATTCCGTAAACGCAGATGTGGGAGTATTGGCTTCATATGGAGAGATTATTGATAAAAGCGTCATCGGTCTTTTTCCTCACGAGATTTTGGTAATTCACCCATCGCTTTTGCCCAAGTATAGAGGCGCTTCTCCTGTCCCGGAAGCGATAATGTCGGGTGAAACCGTAACCGGAGTGACGATTTTTAAGATGGATGAAAAGGTTGACCACGGGCCGATCGTTTCCCAATTCAGGGAAGATGTCTTTCCGGACGATACGACTGAAACTCTCAGAGCACGTCTTTTCGAACGTTCCGCCGAGGTTCTGGTTGAACTTTTGACTCCGTACCTCCGTGATAAAATTACCCCAAAGGCCCAGGATGACAAACAAGCTTCCTATACAAAGACAATGACGAGGGAAAATGGTTTTATCGACCTTAAGAAAAAATCTCCCGAAGACGCGGAAAGGTTTATCAGAGCCATGCAGCCTTGGCCTCTGGCTTGGACTACCGTACGCATTTCTCCCACCGATCGGAAAATCCGTAGGTTAAAGATCCATAAAGCTCATTTGGAAGAAGCAAAATTGGTTTTGGATGAGGTTCAGCTTGAGGGAAAAGACAAAGTCTCCTGGAAGCAGTTTAATGAGGGTTACAGAGAGTTCGCCTTTGTCACGGAAGGCTGATTTTTTTGATTTTCCCGTCTTTTCTGAATCTGGAGATACAACTTGCACAAAGCTTCATTTGAGTTCTTTTACCGTCCATAACCACGGCAATTTTTTGAAGGTTGGGTTTAAAGATCTTCAAGGTCTTTTGAGCCCTCTTCTTCCATCTTTTCCCGGCAACGCCGCGGCCGTGGGTACTCTGCCGGCCGTAAACTATTGCTTTTCCGCAATTGTCGCAAATGTATGCCATATTGTTTTTAGCTGCCGTAGATTATACTATCTACTAGCCTTAATCACAATGGATATATTAGTTTTGATTATCACCATTGTCGGAGTAGTCATGGCCATAATCCTACATGAAATAGCCCATGGTTATGTGGCCGATAAACTGGGTGATCCCACGGCAAGACTGAGGGGCAGACTGACCCTAAACCCGATTTCACACATCGACCCGATAGGAACGATATTGGTTCCGCTTATTTTTTACTTCTCCCCCCTGCACATGATATTCGGTTGGGCTAAACCGGTGCCGATCGACCCTTATAACCTGAGAAACCCCAAAAAAGATTTGCTTCTCATTTCTTTGGCGGGGCCGGCAACAAATTTGATCTCTGCCGCCGTTTTATCCGTATTTTTCAGAATCCTGATTACCGTCTATCCGGGAGACGCCTTTTTTGTTTTTTTCAGCAATTTATTCGTAAGCATAATCGGAACGAATGTCTTACTGGCCGTTTTTAATATAATTCCGATCCACCCGCTTGACGGGGGGAAAATTCTGGCCGGTATTTTACCCGACCGGGAATCACGCCAATTTGACGATTTCATGAATAGGTTCGGCATGATTCTGCTTTTCTTTTTAATTTTTCCTATCTTCGGCGGGACCTCCCTGATCTCGGTGGTTACTAGGCCTGTAATTAGCTTCTTCCTGAGCCTTCTTATTCCCGGATTTGGCACGATTTAGCAGTTTTCACAGATTGACCTCTATGGTACAATGATAGTGACCCTGTCAAAGGAAATGCCGGTTTTAATTTCCTGATCAAGTAAATTTAACTTGGGAGGGCGGAGTCCGACCAAGGCCCTCGTGCCGAGGAAGGCAGCTCACCCACCTGGATATTCCAGGAATGCCACCGGATTTTTGAAGGCAGGGTCAATTTTTTCCTCGAACCCAGCTTCGTTTTTTGATATAATCCAAATACGCCGGCGTAACTCAGCGGTAGAGTAGCTGTTTTGTAAACAGCAAGTCAGAGGTTCGAATCCTCTCGTCGGCTCACAAATATTATATGATTAGCTGAGGTGGCGGAGCGGTCAATCGCAAGAGACTGTAAATCTCTCGTCCGGAAGGACTACTCAGGTTCGAATCCTGACCTCAGCACCCTTTTTGCCTGGGTAGCTCAGTGGTAGAGCACGTACTTGGTAAGTACGGGGTCGTGGGTTCAATCCCCACCTCAGGCTCCAACTTTATAAACTTCAGGTCCGATGCTAATTTTCAGCCATCACTAGTAAAAATGGTTCGTATCCTCAAAATGCATTACGATGTAAGGGAAAAATTTAAACCTTATACGCCCAAGACAACTCCTTAAAGGATGCTTGTTACCCAGCCTGGATTCATGTTAGAATACCGAATATGGCAAAAAAGGGCGCCCGCGAAATTGTTGCTTTGGTGTGTTCCGTTTGTAAAAACCAAAATTATATTACGGACAGGAACAAGGTGAATATGGATACAAAAGGCAAAGGAAAGCTTGGCCTGAAGAAATACTGCAAATTTTGCAGGAAAGTACAGCTTCACAAAGAGTCTTCAAAGTTGAAGTAAAAAGGGGTATTTCGGGAGAGGGTTTCATCATGTTTTTAATTATTTTTAAGCATCTGCGCAGTTGCAGATATTTATGCTCAAAAAAAATGAATTAACCCTCTCCCCTAGGTTGCAGATTTAAAATAATAACTACCTTCCAATAGGAACCGAGTGTCTGCCTGACATTGGAGCGTCTCCCCTGCTTTGACTCAAGGAAACTTCCTTCTTCGAACAGCAGACTTTTATCCACCTTCCATTTTGCATCTGGTAAGTGTTCCCTTCGGCATCATATGCGAATCCGCTTTCGCATATATTGGCTTCTATAAAACCCAGACCTTCTACCAAGATTAAGTCCAGAAATTTCATTGAAAACCTCCAGTACTAATGTTGTTCTGCAACCTATAGTGGAGCATACCACATTTTTACACATTTTCCAAATCAGACAGTTCTAGGGTATAATAGGCATATATAGGGGTGTCGGTCAGTGGCAGGCCGCGAGTCTCCAAAACTTGCAACGTAGGTTCGATTCCTACCACCCCTGCAAAATAGCTTCAGATGATATAATTCAAATATGAATAAGTTGTATATTTTTTGTGGAATCCCCTTCTCTGGTAAGACAACCATTGCCAAAAAATTAGAGGAAAAGTTGGGATACATAAGGATTGATTTAGATGATGTTAAGTTCTCTCTATTTGGCAATGATATATTAGATGAAAAAATTGACAAACAAGGATGGGACAAAGTCTACCAAAAAATGTATAAGCAAATTGAGGATAATCTAAAAAACGATAAGACGGTTATTAACGATACGGGTAATTTTACTAAACACGAAAGGGATCTGGTTAAAGAAATCGCAGACAAACTCGGGTTAGAGACTATCGAAGTGTTTATAGATACACCAACAGAAATTGCACGACAGAGATTGCTTGAAAACAAAAAGATCAAAAAGCGATTTGATGTTAGCGAAAACGACTTTAATTCTACTGTATCAGAATTTGAACCACCCGAAGACAATAATGTAATCACATACAAACATCCCCAACCAATCGAGGATTGGATAATTGAAAACTTCCAAACTTAAAGAAGTTCCTGACATTGTTTACTAGCCCTGCTAGTTTTTGAGAATTAATTGGGGTTCTAAACTTGGAGGGACACGTTTAACGCCTTGTTTGAACGGACACTTTTCCTCCTGCCAACCTTGCCTCAGACAGTCCAATTGCTATCGCCTGCTTCCGGCTCTTAACGATCTTGCCAGACCTGCTGCTTTTGAGCTTTCCTCTTTTGTATTTTTTAACAGCTTTTCTGACTTTTTCCTGTGCTTTTTTCCCGTATCTTGCCACTTTGTCATGTACCTAACCGTAAATCTGTCAAATACTTTTAAGTTGGTCTTCTATAATCTCCGCTTTCGTATCAAGTTGCGAGGCTAATGCTCTTAGGCGCTTTGCTTCGGGATAGTTCTCTATTTTTTCCACTTCATCAGCTTGCCTTCTTAATTTTTCGGCCTCGGCTTTGTAGTATTCCTGTTTATCTTTGGGTCCGCTGATTATTACTCCCATGCGTCTTATTCCCTCACGGGTTTGGTTGGTTAACATTCACGTCAATTTCGCTGGGAATGTTAACTTGCGGTGTTCCGGAATTTCTCAATAGATTCCTGAGAACCGGAAGCCCGAAGATTAAAAGTGCTATAACCGCCAAAATTACCAGAAGTACTCCCAAAAATCCCCACATACCGTTCCCCGATCCCGCTTCTTCATTCCCTTGACTGGGTGGATTATTCACAACAGTTACCATATTTAAAGTAGCGCCTTACCGATCCATATCAGAATAACCGATCCGAAAACTGCCACTATCAAACTATATAAGTTAAATCCCGAAACTCCGCCATAACCCAGAAAATTCATTACAAGTCCCCCGATGAGAGCTCCGACTACACCAAGAACAATATTCATTAAAGCACCCTGCTGAGCATCAGTCTTCATTATTACGGATGCTATCCATCCTGCTAACGCCCCGAATATGATCCAAATTATGATTCCCATATGTCTGTCTTAATTATGGTTTAACTTTAAAGATTTAAAGTGAGGATTTGATGGAAAATAGGTAAGAAATACGTAAGAAGTTTTAGGCTTTTACCATGCCAAGCTTTCTGGGCCAGATCACACCTTTCGGCGTAATTACAAACATCATTTTATGATCCGTGACGGTTTTCTTTTTGGAAGTTCCGGAAACGCTCACCTCATTTTGATCCCACCATCTTTTCTCGAAATCTTTAATTCTGAACCTCCTGTCTACACCCACAAACTTAGAGTATGAATCTGCCATCCTAAGGTACCCCGCACTTTTATCAACCTCCGTAACTATTCCGTAATGTCCGTTATCCTCGTCTTCATCTTCATAAAAGACACCTTGCCATTCTACTCCAACCGGAAACTTGTACTTATTGATTATCGTTTGCAAATCACTTATCTTTGCTCCGCTTTTCTTCCAGAAAACAAACGCACCCTTCCCGGCTGCGCCGGTTGCTCTGGCCAAATCGCTGATGTTAAGGCCCAGTGATTTAATCTTCTTTTGAGCCCTTAGGGAAGTGATGATTTTTCTCTGGGAAACCTGGACTCCAAGGAACGAAAAAAGGGCGGAAATGACAGCCGGGCCGCAGCTATAGGCATCGATTTGCCTGACCCTCTTCATACCGGGGAAGGCTACTCCTTTTACTTTATCCTCCAAGGCCAGAAGATGCCTGAGTACCCTGCGGACTGCTTTGTTTTTCTCGATTTCCATTTGGCCCAATTGTACGGCCTTATGGCAAATTTGTCTACGGCCGTTCCTAGGGTAAATTTTTGGCGTACTTGGAAAGAAGGCTGCCCATGATGTCGGAAAATTCTACCCCATGCATTGCCATTACCTCCGTCATGGGAAGACCCATATCCGGTCCGAATGCCGTGTTCGGATTACTGTCTGTAAAATAAGGAGTGGATGTTTCTTCGTCGACTCTTACGTCAAACTTTGCATAATCATTGTGTTGAAGCGCACCGAATGCCCTAACGGCCAATTTGGTAATTTCAAAGCGCATTTCCTCCCCCACGGGAACATATTTATAGGCTTTGGCATCATCATAAGATTCAAAGCTTGTGAAGAAGTGTTTGCCGTCCGGAGGTTTTCTGAATATTTTTTGCGCCATAAAGACATGTCTTTTGGTTCCATCGTCAAAAACGACTACGGTGATTTCCGGTCCTCCTATGAACTTCTCAACAATCACCGGGTATCTGTATGTGGAAATCATTTTATTTACCCTAAGCTTTGCCGCCCTAAAGCTTTCTTTAACCGCATGGTTGTCTATCCCTACACTGCCTCCGCCTTCATTCAACTTGACGATTAGAGGCAGACCCAGGTCCTCATCAATTCTTGTACCGACGCGCCTTATAAATTGGAATGGAGGGGTGGGAATGTCGTAAGCCATGAGAAGCCTTTTTGTTAAGTTTCTGTTATTGCCGATAATAAGTCCCTCCATTCCGGCCCCTGTATAAGGAATGTTGGCAAGTTCCAAGGCCGCAGGAACCGACGGCTGAAGTTGATCCCGACCCTTCAAGGTGTCAACCAGATTAACCACAAGATCCGGCTTGTCAACCAAAAGATTGGTGTAAAAGTATTGATCACCCGGAAGCGTTCGGACCTGTACGCCAAGTTTCCTGATTTCTTCGGATACTTCGATTGCTCTTTCTTCCACCTCAACTTCCGCTTCATACGCGCTTTTCGTGGCAAAGTGTTCCCTCTGAACGCTGGAATAAGCGACAACCACAAGACGGAACTTTTTTAGGGAATCGCCGTCTATCGCAAGCTTGGTTTTTCGCTTCGGAACTATCTTTTTTACCAAGGCTTCGTCCTCGTTTTTCGAAGTGGGCATATAAATAATATGACATAAAAGTTACTGCAAAAGAAGAGGAAACAGGTTAAAATGATGCCGTGAAGAA
>LCIL01000007.1 GCA_001001045.1 Candidatus Woesebacteria bacterium GW2011_GWA1_44_23
GACCCGGTAACAGGGACTCCTTACTTTTACGAGCCCGAGCCCTTAAAGACCTGTCCGAGCTGGTTTAGGATGTATGCGGGTTTGCAGAATACGGACGACCCCTCACTTCTTCCCGGAATAGGTCCGGGGGGGGCCTACAACTACTACGTATCTTCTCCGAACGCTTCCATACCTGTTCCTCAAGCACCGTTTGATTTTTATGCGTGCAAGAGTCACGTATGTACACCAATTGAATGGGACCCGGTTAATGGAGCTCAATGCGACCCGAATTACCAGAATGTTTCTGACTGTTATGGTGATTGCCCGACGAGTGAAGATTGCGTACCGCAGTGGTGAAAATGAAGCCGTTTACCAAGCCTGAAAAAATTTCCCTTGTCATAATTTTTGCAGTGCTTGTCGCCGTTTCAGTTCCCAACTTCATTGTAAGCTTAAGAAGAGCCCGCGATCAGGTGCGGAGGGATGATATGGGGGTTTTGGTCCATGCCTTGGACGAATACGCGGCAGATAATAGGTCCCTTCCTCTTGCCTCCCCCGACGGACGCATTATGGATTGTCTAAAACCGGGAGATAAACCGGTAAAGGATAAAAGAGGTTTTTGGATAGTTAACCCAATACCGTGCGAATGGGGAAAAGATGCACTCACCGATTTGATAACAGGCAAAGTTTATATGCCCATCCTTCCCCGCGACCCCGATTACCAGAAAGATTCCAGTTATCTGTATTTTAGCGACGGAAACAGGTATCAATTATACGCAGCAATGGAGGGAATGGATGAGGCGGAGGTTGATCCAAAGATAATAGCACGGAATCTTATGTGCGGCGTTGAAATTTGCAACGTTGGGCGCTCCTATAACGTTCCTACTGACATTTCTATTGAAGAATATGATAAATTATTATTAGACACCAATGTTGAAAAATAAACGGAGATTTTCCCGAGGCTTCACCCTGATAGAACTACTTGTTGTTATCGTCATTCTGGGGATATTGGCTACGGTCGGTCTTACATTCTTTACCTCTTCACAGATGAGAGGCAGGGACGGCAAACGTAAAAGCGACCTTAAGCAAATTGCCGCGGCTCTTGAGCTTTACAATTCCGATTACGGATCATACCCGAGTTCAAGTGGAGGGCTCATTAAAGGGTGCCCCACCGGTACCGCGCCGTGCCAATGGGGAGGGTCCGAATTTACGGATGGAAAAACTACTTATATGAAAATTGTACCGGCCGACCCTTCCGGAGGATCCTATTGGTATAGGACCGTGGCTGTTAATGGTACTGATTTTCAGGGTTTTCAGCTCTATGCAAGGCTGGAAAATCCCCAAGATATTAATTGCTTGCCCGACCTGGAAGGCCAGCCGAGTTGTTCCCAACCTGCCCTGCCTACAGGAACGGACTGCGGTTCCGCAGGTTCCTGTAATTTTGCCGTTACGAGTGCAAATGTGTCGCCGTCCGATGAATAGTATTGACATAAATTTTGTAGTATCATTTATATAGGAATAATAGAAGTAATATGTCTGCCCGAATTGCAAAACTTGGATTTACCCTCATTGAGCTTTTGGTAGTTATCTCCATCATCGGCATCCTGGCGACTCTCATCGCCGCCAACTTGAATTCGGCCAGAAGCAGAGCCCGCGATGCGCAGCGGAAAAGTGATTTAAGGAACGTAGCGACGGCCCTTAGACTTTATTACAACGACAAAAGTGTCTATCCCAACGCAGTTAGCTTTGGACTTCCGTGGACCGACGGATCAACCGTATATATGAGTCAGGTGCCCCAAGATTCTTTGTCGCCCGATCAAGTTTACAGGTATTATCCGGATGCGGGATATGATACGTTTACTCTTCTGGCTTGTCTCGAGAACAGGAGTGATAAACAGGGAATAGCCAATCCGAACCCGCAGTTTACCTGTCCGACGGCTTGGGTGTTTCAGGTTGCGCAATAAGCTAAGTTTGGAAAAATATGAACCCAATAATTAAAAATATTCAGAGCCGCAAGGGCTTTACCCTTATAGAACTTCTTGTTGTTATTTCAATAATAGGCATTCTGGCTGCTTTGTCTACAGCATCCTACACATCTGCCCAAAAGCAGGCAAGGGATACGACACGCAAATCCGACCTTGCGCAGTACCGCACTGCTCTGGAGTCTTACGCGAACAAAAATAACGGATTATACCCGTCATATCCATCAAGAATAAGTCCGAATGACGCAACTTTTTGCGCATATATAATGGAATCGGGAACAACTTGCCCGGGAGACCCCAAGTCAACAGACGAGAATTACTATTACAGCTATATTTCCGACGGGACCGGGGGAGCGGCTGCGGCAACAAAATATGTCCTGTGGGCCAAACTTGAGACCGTCACAAATAATTGGGCAGTTTGCTCCGATGGTAGAAGCGGAAAGACTGCAACTTGGCCTGTAGATTCGACTTGCCCGCCCTTTGTTCAGACCGGGCCGGTTCCTGGACTAGAATGAAAAAAGGATTTACGCTAATTGAGCTTTTGGTAGTTATCTCCATTATCGGGATACTTCTGGCCCTTTCGGTTTTTGGTCTCCAGGGGGCAAGGGAATCCTCAAGGGATGCCAGAAGGAAGGCCGATTTGGAAGCAATCAGGAGCGGACTTGAGATATTTAAGGCGGACTGCGACAATTATTATATCGGTGTTTCGCTACCCTCCTCCCTTGTGGGGCAATATAACCCAAATGCAGACCCCCCCGTGTATAGTCCAAGCTGCCTACAGGCTAATACCTATATTGCCCAAGTTCCCACCGATCCGGTTTCAGGAACCCGCTCATATTCGTATACCTCAGACGGTACGACATATGTTCTTTGTGCTTCACTGGAAGGAATAAAAAATAGTGTAGGAGATCCAGAGTGCGGATATAAATGTGGAACCGAGTGTAATTACAAAGTTAAAAATCCATAACCATGAAATGGGAATATCAAATTACAAAAAACAACCTCCAATTAACAAAAAGGGCTACACCCTGATTGAAATCCTCGTATCCCTTTCCGTAATCGGGATTATTTTTAGCTTCGGATATGCAAGTTTTAGGGATTTTTCGAGGAGGCAGGCCATAGCCGATACAGCAAAGATGATACAGGGCGACCTGCGTTTTGCCCAGCAAAATGCAATAGCCGGTCAAAAGCCGGAAGGATGCGGGGCGTCAAATACGCTTGAGAGCTACAGCTTTAATATCATACGTGCCGCTGCCCCTTCAGAATACAGTGTCGAAGCCAATTGCGGCGGGACGCCCATAAGCGTAAAAGACGTATCTATTCCCGGTATTTCACTTTCAATCCCCTCTCCCAACCCCCTGAAATTTAAGGTTTTGGGTCAGGGAACCAATATTGGGGACGCTGACTGGATACTGACTGTCTCACGGGAAGTAACCGGAGACCGGTCAACAACCGTAACGGTAACCTCGGGGGGGGAAATTAAATAATCTAAAATGCGTAATTCAAAATTCAAGAATAGCCCGGATCTTTCGCTTTTAACCTTTGGCTACCAGCGTGGGCAATCGCTATTTGAACTTGTAGTGGCAATTGCGATAAGTGCTTTAATTGTTGTTGCCATGGTTTCTTTGGCCACAAATTCGATTAAAAATTCGCAATTTTCCAAAAATAAAGCCCTGGCTTCCAGTTATGCTCAGCAGGCGACCGAGTGGCTTAGGGGGGAAAGAGACAGTGATTTTGTCGCCTTTAAAAATAATGTTGAGCTATCCATGTATCCAAGCAAAAGGTGTCTTAATAACCTAGTTTGGACCATAAACCAGTGCGGCAGCGAAATCATGGACGGAACTCCCTTCAAGCGGGAAGTTATTTTTAAATATAGCGACGGCGATACCGTAATAAACGCAGACATAACTGTTTCCTGGACAGATTCTGGAGGGACACATGATGTGAGAAGTTCTACGAATTTTTCAAATTGGCAGTAAAGATGATGAAAAAAAATATTTTCCGGAAGGGACTAAGTTTGATTGAGGTACTCGTGGTGATGACCATTTTTGCGGTGTTGGGAGTTTTGGTCACCCAGTCGATTGTTTTGACTTTGGTAGGATCCAGAAAAAGCGAATCAATAATACACGCAAGAGAGAATCTGGATTATGCCCTGAACATAATTGAGAGGCAAATAAGAAACGCCAGCTACGTATACGGTGACTCCTCCTATACCATCCCCTGCCCCAACTCCGGGGACACAAGCTCGATCTACTATAAAGACCAAAACAACAAGGAAAGTTCATTCTCCTGCGTCTATATAGGTTTGGACGATTCATACGTAGCGTCCGGATCCGCAAGACTTACAAGCGGTAATGTCAGAGTTACAAACTGCTCTTTTACCTGTACGGTTGGAGCAACGGGTGCCCCGGACTTGGTAACGATTGAGCTGTCATTGGCCGAGGATTCCGCTTCGGGGGCGCAAGGAGCGGAAGTTTCAGCCTCCACACAAATTCGCCTCAGGAATTATTGATACTTTTTTACACTAAACGATAATTACTTTTGTAATTCTGGGGTCTTCCCGAAAAGTCTTTTCAAGAGCAACTTCGCTTTCGCCCGTAAGATTTTCAATTACCATTCTTAAAGTAAAAGTTTTTCCTTCCGATCCGTCGTGCGGAATATTGTCCATCGGTCCGATATTCCCCCCAAGTTTACTAACCGCCGAAGAAACCAGGGACGTAATTCCGGGGCCGTCCCTTCCCTCAATCAATATAGAGGTTAAGCCCAGACTCTCCTTAGTGATTTTTGCGCTGTCAAAATGGCCTTCCAAGTCATGCGGTTCCATTACACCCGATCCGACTTTGTAATAAAGGTCTTCTATTGAGTTTTTGCATCCCAGTATAAATAACAAATTTTCAAGATTCGATTTGTGTTTGTCAATTTTCAGTAAATCGGACAAGTCAATCAGTCCGCGCCGTGATAGAATCTTAGCAACTTCCTCCCTCCCTTTTATTCCGAAGTTCCACTTTTCCTGTTCGGAAAGCTGCTCGTTTATAATCCTTCTTGTTGCCGGCAAGCAGTAGTCCCTTAATTCCTCCCTCGGAGCGATTCTGGGTCTCCCAAGCTCAATTTCCACCTCTGCCCCGTTCGGTAAAACGGTTGATATGGGATGCCTTACCCCGTTTATCAGAACATAATCAGCCCTTGCCCCTAAAGCCCCGCTTATTGAATAGGCAAAATCCAGGCCGGTAGCTTTCGGCGAGAAAAATTTTACCTCCTGGGTTTTCGTAAAAACCAGCTTAAGGGCGTGCTTCGAAAGTTCGGGATCCCCTTTTCTGATAAGGCTTACCACTCCCCAGTTATTAAATTCCTCCTTGTCCTGACTTGTAATGGCGACTTCCGTCGAGCCTTGGGGAAACTCCAAAGTCAGTTGTATGGCACTATATGCGTTATCCTTCGGTTTGGAGTAAAAATCGTCAAAACGGTCAAGATCCTCAATTTCAGCGAAATTTTCCCTGACGGCCCCCAACACCTTATATACGTTATTTCTTGTTTCGGTAGCCCCCGTATCGGCAACTATAATCCTGAAACTTACCAGATCATTTATTTTATTTGTTAAATCTTTACCCTTTTTGTTCTTTAATTTATATAAACTGATAAGTCTTGTTTCAACTTTTGTATCAACGGCAGTGTCAACCGCTATTGTTTTTAGAGTGGAACTTAACCAGCCTACGAATTCCTCGCGGGTTCTCGGATCCGTCTCCAAAAAGCGGGAGTATTTTTCAAATTCCTCGGGGCACGAGTGTTTCATCGATAAATTTTCAAGTTCTCTCATCACCTGCCACATCCCGAGAGATTCCGCCAGTTTCGCGTAGCCTTTTGTCTCATTGGCTTTGGCTATTTGCTTTTCGGCGGGCATAAACCCGAGAGTTCTCATATTGTGCAAACGGTCGGCCAACTTGGCCACCCCTACAAAAGGGTCTATCAGATTCTTACTGAAAACTTTTCTTACGGTTTCCCTGTCCCTTTCCGCTTTCGATTGGCCGTTTGATTCTCCCCTGTCTGACCTGAATTTGGAAACACCGTCAACCCAGGTGGCTACATCAGGCCCGAATTCTTTAGCAAGTTCCCCCAAGGTCATTTCTTCACAATCTTCAATGGTGTCGTGCAATAAACCTACGGCAAGCTTTCTGATATCGGTGATTTTCCATTCTTCATAAAGAATGCGGGTCACTTCGACGCAGTGTGTAAAGTAAGGAGTTCCCTCGGCCCTGAATTGCCCTTCGTGGGCGTTTTTTGCCAAGGTATATGCCTTTTTAAGATACGGCGAAGTTTCGATAAGATTTTCTAAAAGGCCCCGGTTTTTAGCTTCTTTTTCCATACTGGATTGCAATTATACCACCCTCTTGTTAATATAGAATTGTCATGAGAAAAGGCGAATACGGTCAGGCTTTGGTACTGGTTCTTCTTTCACTCTCGGTAGTTTTAACATTAATTTTATACATCCTGTCCCGCTCCGTTACGGATGTTGCGGTTTCCTCAAGACAGGAAGAAGCGGTCCGTGCCTTTTCAGCAGCCGAAGCAGGGATTGAAAGAGCCCTTGTTACCGGTGCGGACTACAGTGGTGTTGAGATAGGAAATGCACAATATACAACCACAACTACCGACTTTGCCTCCGGCAGTTATGGATTCTCGTTTCCCTCCCCCATTTCTTCGGGAGATACGGTTACGGTATGGTTTGTATCCCACGACGAGAACGGGAACTTGATCTGCGATGCCACCCACCCCTGTTACACCGGAGACACAATTGAAATTTGTTGGGGTAACTCCCAAACAGACCCCAATTCACCCAATACTCCGGCAATTGAAGCAAGCGTGTATTATAACGACGCGGATCAGCCTACCCTGGTGAAGGTCGGACGGGTAGCCATTGATCCTTATGCGGGTAGGCGCGAGACCAATTCCTTCGATCTCCCTCAGGAAAACCTTTGTCAAATCGGGGACCAGACATTTGCGTTTCATAAAACAATAAATTTTGTCACGGATCTTGCCGCAAACCCAGCCGGTTTACAGTTCGCACAGTTGAAGATGTTTTACAACAGCGACACACGCCACAATATAGGGGTGAGAGTAACTGGAGACACTCTTCCTTCGCAGGGGAAACAGATTGACTCAAGCGGAGTTGCGGGTGACAGCAACCGCAGGGTTGTTGTATATCAGGGATGGCCGGAATTTACATTCGCTTCAAACGCCCTTATTTCCCCATTCGGAATTATACAATAGGTCTAAGGAGCCACTTCCTGCCAGTTCATATTACGTGTTCCTAGTGCATTGGGGAAATGCAAAATGAGGTCCGGAGCCAGTTCAAAAAGTTGAGCGGGCGTAGTATCATTTCCGGAACCTAGGTTCCTCTGAAGTCTAATGGTTCCGTACGACGCTACCGTTCCTCTCACTCGAAGCTGTGAGTCAAATATGTTGCGTGATCCGTCCGTCTCGGTTCCCGTTTGAAACTCTCCGTCTGAAACGAATATCCCCTCAAGATTAGGAGTGCCCCCTCCCCCAACACCGGGATCCACCGCAATATTTCCGGATGAAGCAAGAAGGAAAAATCCGAGTCCTCTTGTCAGATTAATCTGTCCTGTCAGATTAACACTGTTATTTACCAGTAATATTACCTTTTTATTAGTAAGGCTTTCGGAATTAATAGTCAGATAATCCATGGAACCACCATCAGATTCATACCAGTGGTATCCCTGGCTATCTATATTACCGATATCATCGTCGTAGTTATCGGCAATGTAGTTATCAGGCATCGGATTAACCCCAATCACCTCTGGCGTTACACCTGAAGGTATTGCACTGTGGAAGTAGTTATAATCATACCTTTTGGAGGCGTTATAGCCTGATTGAGCCAGCCAACCTTCCTCCGAAACATTCGTCGTGGTCAGGTTGGTGCTACCCCCCAAACCATATGCGGGGATACCCGGGTATCCTCCTGACCCCAAAACGTCGAAATAGTAAGAGGCTGAAGGCGGAACAAGGCTTATTAGGCTTCCGTTTGTGGAAACGTCAGCGTCTATTACTTGCCACCACGCCTGCCTTGAAATAGTTAAGGAGGTGTTGCCGGTACATGTTGTGATAAGATCGTCCATTGTCGCTGTTGCCGTTATCGTGACTCCCCCGGCCGTGACACCCGTTGCAGTTACCCCGTAAGGAGCGGGGGCGGGATCAGGATTTTGACCGCTAAGCGTGACGGATCCATCAGGATTAGGGCTTGAGGTGAAGTTAACACTATTTATCGTACCGCCTTGTGCAGTAACCGAAGCGCCGATAGACGATTGTTCCCCTATAGCTATGGAACTCGGGTTTGCGGAAACGCTCGTCACATTACAGCTGCGTGGTTCTATACACGTAAAAGTTGCATATGGGCAGCGTGCCCCGGAGTAAGGCCAGGGCTCGCCCGGCTTTCTTCCCTGAACGTCATATTTATATTCACTGCCGGCGGTGATGTCGTGTGTTTGGCTTGGGTTAACCGACTCAAGAGCAAAATCTCCTCCACCAGGATTATACCAATCATCATACGGTATCTTGTTTAATCGTAAGAAATAGGAGACTGCACCGGTTAAATTATTCCAGGAAATCGTGACCTGGTTGCCTGAAGGAGCGCATGAAACATTAAATCCTGTCGGGCAAGGAAGAGGTGTGGCAGGTGGAGTATTCGATTTTATAAAGAAGTTTATGGTATAGGCATTATTATCGGAAAGTTGGCCGCAAGTAGCCGTATTACCGACTAATGTACAGCCTGCAGCGACATTGTGATCTATTGCATAGACACTATATCCTGCAGGCAAATTATTAAGAGTAAAGTCATACTCTCCATCGTTTTGATAAGTTTTTGAGTAAGATGGTGCACAATCAGTATGATAATTAATTTCACCCAAATCCCCCCCCACACTGTTATTTATCCAGGAAATCCGTAAATCAGCCGCCGGGCTTAAATTATAAAAAGCGCCACAATCTGATTGATATGTATCTTCGACCTTGTTGGCGTCCCCGTCATTCCAAACCCCGTCATCATTGGCATCAAAACCAATAAAACCAGACACCGTAAAGGAATCGGGATCACCACCACCACCTCCTCCTGTATCACAATCAACCTGACAGTTATCTATAGTTTCGCCGTCAGTTGCACAACAAATGCCATCGCCGCACATAAATTCACACCCCCCACCCCCACCACAATAATTAGTGGTTTCGTAACAACCAGGTCCAGGTTCAGGTTGCATTCCACCCGTACAGACCCATCCACCAGCGTTCTGGCAATTTTGTCTCGTCTGCTCCTGCACCAAACTACAGGAATAGGGAGGCTGACATACGCCCGCACAAGGGGCAATTTCATAATTCCAACAAACACCTCCATCACCACAGTTGGGATACACAAACCAAGCCCAACAACAGGTATTTAAGCCGAAACAGCAGTTATAAGAACCGCCACAAGAATATCCCGCAGAGACGTCTTTAGGTATTACAAATAAATATGAAATCGCCATAAAGAAAAACACAATTGGAAAAATGATTTTATTTATCATAAGTCAAGCCTATTTTGTCTAGACTATTAAAATTACTCGGATCAAGCGGTAACGGATCCTGCATATTTTGCATAAACAAAGCCTTGGTGGTCAAATAGATAGCGGAGAGTAAACGTTCCTCAAAATTAGTAGTCCCCGTACCGAAAAGATATATGCTTAATTTTGCCGAATCATTTTCGGGGTCAACGTCGCTTTTCCATTTGAACAAGACCGTTTTGGACTGGAAATTCTCAAATGATATCAGATTAGTATCTCTATTAACAAAAACATATGTAACTTTTCTTACTCTCAAGGGCGTTGATTTAAGATCGTAGACCTGATACTTTCCATCTTGGCACGGAGCAAATGCAGACAAGAACGAATTCCAAAGTTCTCGATCCTTTACTTTTATCTTCGGCGCCCCTTGCTCTGAAGTTATTTCAATTTGACAGGCGTTTGAAAATTTAGTTAAAAAAAAGGACGAAATACCAATAAAGAGCAGAAGAATACCTATGGCAGGTAGTAAAAACCTAAAATATTTAGGCATTAATATAATATAACCATTGCTATATAAAATTGCAACACAACATCAGATGTCGCATATAAGCCTGCTAGTTTGCCCGAAGATCCGCCCGACTACTTATTGTGCACTTTTATAGAATTTAAGTGCTGATTGCTGGCCAGGAAATGCCCGGTCGTAGCTGTATTTATCGGTAAACCCGGGCATACCAAAACTTGCATAATGTTGTTGGATAATTTCGGGTTGTAGTTCAGGAGGGCACAAGGTTGTGGCAAAGCCTGTCGTATAATCTGAACTACCCAAGGTCATTGTTTCATAGGGAGCTTGACCGGGAATGTAGGGAAGACCTATGAAAAGATTATCTCCAAAGAAATAGCGTAAAAAACCCACAATATGGCCTCCATACAAGTAGTTCGATCTATCGTATTTTATCTGATCAACCAATAACGTGACCGCATCAGATTCTGTTTGTGTAATAAATCTAAAGCTGGGGATTTTGTATCCAAACACTATGTCCGTCCAGATTAACCAATTGCCGAGTTTATGTTCACCGCTGCAAAAGAACTTAGTAACTATGATCTTTTGTTTCGCTAAATCAACTCTTGTTGCCCTTTTTGCTTTAAACTGAACGTCCATAGATTCCCCAGTAGTTTTGCTGGTAGCTAAAGAAACCAAAAATTTGTCACGCATAAAGGCGGCTATTTTATCCCTTAAATAGCCGGGTGCTTTATTATAACCAACATATTGACTTTGATACGTCCTATCTTTAATGTTTTCTAATTCATGCCTTAAATTTTCGTACCCCGGTATTTCTTCAAAATTAGGTAACCCCTTCTCAAAAGCATAATTGACAATTGCGGGTTGAATTTTGCTCGCCCAGTAATACATACCTAAAGCTGCTTGAAAAGCATCCCCCAGCCTTTTTTCGGCATCAGGAAATTCCGGATTCAAACCCAGCCATCCGCCACCACCTGTTTCATCTAAAACTGTCTGGTCGGTTAGAAAAAGACACGGAATTCCTTTATACACTTCCCCGGCAATTTCTTTTTCATATGTTGCATATATTGCGTGTTCTTGAGTTCCGGTTTCCGCATTCCATGCAAGTTCTATATTTTTAGTATTAAGGTTTTTATAGAGAATATAATTTGCGCCTTTGCCTCCTCTAACAACTACATCAGGAGTTAATTCCGTGCCGTCGATAAAACCTAGCTCTTGAGTCTTGGCTTTGGGAGCGATTGTTTTTAATTCCTCGTCGCTTTTTCCTTGAAATTCGACATCTGTCAAACTTATTACAGGTTCAACGGTTTCGGTTGGTGTCGGGTTTGCCGTAGGCTCAAGTGTCGGTGTTGGCTGGGTTGTTTCGGTGGGAGCAGTCGAGTGCTGAACGTCAACCTCAGGCGTAATCGCACCTGTAGGGGTTGACTGTGGAGGGTTGATTATTTTTTCGCAGGCCGAAATTATCGAGGCACCACCAGCAATACCCAATAATTTTATAAAATTGCCTCTAGAAATTCCCTTTTTAGTTTCCATGGTAGTAATTGTATGTCATTTTACCATTTGGATCAAAGAGCTGAGTGTTGAGGGGAAAAAGTAAGGTCGCATAGATTAAAACAGGGTTATTGTTTTTTCCCTTCGATGAGTTTATTTTAAAATATCCGGTTGGAGATTGCCCTGTCTCGCCCACGCCCCAATCGGGTATTGGGTCTTCGTTCGATCGTTTTATAGGGGACTTTTGAAAATAAATATCATCGGATACGGAATATGCTTTTGTTAGCTCTTTGGACAAATCATGGAAGATTCCTGCAAAGTTGATATACCGCGGGCCTTCTTTCGTGCTATCTCTCTCAACCTTCATACCTATTGTACATTATAGGGCATTATGTCAAATTCCTCAATATCCTCACCATTTTAGCACAATCTGGCACTTCGAAAAAACGCTTTTGGGATAACAGTTAGAAGCAGTTGACCTGATAACCCTAATGTTGTTAAATGAATGTGTACACCTGCCATGACCGGACTAGACATTGGAAGTAAAACAATTAAGATAGTAGAACTTGAAAAAGAAGGAGAAGGTTTCTCCCTGAGCGCTTCGGGAATCGTAGGCTATTCCGGGATTACGGTAGACAGAATGATTGATGAAAAGGAGATGGCCTCCTTGGGACAGATTATCAAAAAACTTCATAAAGAGGCGGGAGTTTCCTCGGGGGATGTGGTGATTTCCATCCCGGAACCTTTGGTTTTTACCCGTACCATAAAGTTTCCCCTTTTGACCGATGCCGAGATTGCGTCGGCCGTAAAATGGGAATCCGAGCAGTACATCCCGATCCCGGTTGCTGAGGCGGTAATCCAGCACACGGTTTTGGCTCGAAATGAAAAATCCTCCCCTCCCGAGGTTCTGGTGCTACTGGTGGCTGCTCCGAGGGCAATCGTTGAAAAATATATAAAAGTTGTCCAATTTGCGGGACTTAATGCCGTGGCAGTAGAAACGGAACTTCTTGCTTTAACGAGGTCTCTTGCCCCGCCAGAAAGAACTGTCCTTTTGGTGGATTTGGGCGGTTCCTCGACCAATATTGCTATTGCTAAGCAGGGACTTTTGGCTTTCTCACGATCGGTTGCGATTGCGGGAGACGCTTTCACAAGAGCCGTATCCCAGGGCCTCGGAGTAACAGCCGAGCAGGCAGAGGAATACAAAAAAACCTACGGTCTTACTTCCGTACAACTCGAGGGTAAGGTCAAAGGAATACTTGATCCGGTTCTGGCATTAGTTGCGGATGAGATTAAAAAGGCCGTCAGTTACTATTTGACGGAGGAGAAGGGCGAAACTCCGGATGCCCTCATCATAACCGGGGGAACAAGCGCCGTACCCGAAATGATTTCGACAATGACGAAACTGACGGGTATTGAGGTTCTCGCCGGCAATCCTTTTTCAAAAATAAAAGTCGATACGGGGACTGCGCAAAAACTGGCACCGTATGCACCGCTTTACAGTGTGGCCGTGGGTTTGGCCATGAGGGACTAATATGGCAATCAAACTTAATCTTTTACCGGAGGAGCATGCAGTAAACAATAATCTAAGTAGTTTTTTAAAAACCGCAAAAGCCTTGGGGGTTATTGGGATAGCGGCTTTTTTGATTTTCGGAGTAGGACTGGGAATTTTTTTTATACTCAGTACCATTAGCCTCAATAGCGTAAATGCAAACGTTGCCAAGCTGACAAGCAGGGTTGAGGCACAGCAGAAAAGCGAACAGCAGATTGTTTTGGTTAAAGACAGGATAAAAAAGGTTGCTTCAATACAGGATCTTCCGAATTCCCTGCCGAATTTGAAAGCAATAGATGCTTATTTGGTTAATCTTTCGGGAACGGGATCCGTCGGTCAGCTCACGGTAGACCCGAAGGGTGCGAATCTGACTCTTAGCCTCAGAACATACTCTGACCTCACAAATTTTTTGGAAAACATACAGTCGTCAGATGACTTCGGATCGGTTTCTTTGGAGAGTTTTAGTCTCAATTCCAAAACGGGATATTCGGTTGAGATAAAAACAACCAAAAAATAGAGACATGCAAAACGTAATGAAAAATTTATCTGAAAACGTAAGGCGGGCTGTTTTTGCGGGTGCCCCGCTTCTGATTGTGATAGTACTTTTTATGATTGTCGGGAAATTCGGAGTTCCGAAAGTTCTTGAACTCCGCTCGCAAGTTAAATCGGCTCAAAAAACCGAAGAAAAATTAACCCAAAAGCTTAATCTCCTTCAAACGCTTTCATCAGACGTGGCCTTAAAAGCGAACATAGTTTCATCGGCTTTGCCGGATACAAATCCCGCTCTTGCCGTGATGTCGCAGTTAAAGAACCTGGCTTTAAACCAGGGAGTTGTCCTGTCTGAAATGAGATCCTCATCGGCAACGGGAGGTACGGGAGGATTAAATGAAGTATCCATCTCATTTAAACTGGACGGCGCCAGGCCGCAAGTTAACAGCTACTTGGCCGAGATAACGAAAATAGCTCCGATCACAACAGTAAGAAAAATTACAATAAGCGAAACGGCCGGAGGAACATCCGCCGATATCGGCGTCGTATCCTATTGGGCGGATTTCCCCAAAACCATACCCGCGGTAACCGAGCCGATAACGGACTTTTCCCCGGAGGATAAAAAGATATTGTCCAATGTTTCGACTCTAATCCAGCCGACTTTCATGAAAATACCGCCTTCTTCCGGAGACATAAACCCCAATCCTTTCGGACAATAACACGCGTTCTTTTACTCCAACTTTTGAAGATTACTCAACGTTAACAGAAACTGCTACCTTTTCCAGTGTGGCCCTGACTTTGAGGATATTTCTGAGGGCTTTGATTGTGTGACCGCCCTTTCCGATTACAAGACCTACGTTTTCGGGTGCCGTTTTAACGGTGAAAAGCATTCTTCCTGCATCGCTTTCTTCCACTATTTCAAATTTCTCTTCTCCCAAAAGGCCTTTAAGCATAAATTCAAGAAGTTCTTTCATGATAGTTTTACAGTCATATAAACTTTATTTTCCGGTTTCTAAAAATCTCCTGACCGTTGCGCTCAGGGTTGCTCCCTTTTCGATCCAGCTTTGTATTTTCTCTTTTTCAAGCTTCAGATCTTTTTTTGCAGGGTTCCAGGTTCCCACCATTTCCAGATATTTGCCTGTAGCCTTTTTAGACGAATCAACAGCAACGACTCTGTAGAAAGGAGCCTTTTTTCTGCCGTACCTGGATAGTCTGATTGTTACCATACGGAAGCTATTGTACCTTTTTTGCCAGAACCTGTCTAGCAGCTTCCTGTTCGGCTTCTCCTTTACTTCTGCCCTCTCCTGTTCCCCAGACCTCGCCTTTGACAACAACCTCAACCACGAATTTTTTGTCATGATCCGGGCCCGACTCTTTTACCACCTGATATTTCGGAGCGGGAAACCCCTTTGATTGAACGGTTTCTTGGAGCCTGCTTTTGGCATCTTTCAATTCCTCCGCGGCTTTTTCAAAAACCCCGTCTAGTAAATTGTCCTTTATAAATTCTTCGGCTTTTTCTATCCCACCGTCTATAAAAATTGCACCGATTATTGCCTCCACGGTATCGGCTAAAAGAGACGTATTTGTTCTTCCGCCGCCTTCCACCTCTCCTTTTGAAAGAAAGAGTTCAGGCCCAAGATCGAGCTTTTGGGCTACAGCCGCCAGTGCCTGGGTATTTACCAGATTGGCCCGAAGTACAGTAAGGTATCCTTCCTCTTTATCCGGAAATTGACTGAAGATTTCCTTGGATGCTATAAACTCCAAAATTGCGTCCCCCAAAAATTCCAGCCGCTCGTTTGAAGGCCTTTCCCCTTTATGCTCATTTACCCAGGAGCGGTGGGTTAAAGCCAGGTCCAGTAGTCCCTTGTCCTTAAAACTTTCCCTGAGCGTTTCTATTTTTTTCATAACGGTTTCATTAAACTTTTAATAATATCCCTTTTGGGAGGTTATTGATGATCGATCAAAGCTTCCACCAGATCCAAAAAAGTTTCCGTTTCCGTCAGGTCTACTCCTGCCGTTTCCATGTCCATCCTGGTTAAAACTTCCAGAAAATCGGTCAGGTCGGTAGCCTTCATATGGAGGTCTTCCGTCAGGCTGACATCGTCCTCAATGTCTTCAGCATCCACCCCCAAAAAATTTGCGAGCTCGCTTCTTACTATGTTTCTTGTTTTGACAAAATCATTATCCATTTTTCGTCGGTTCGTCTTTGTATATTGTACCCAATACTCCGTTAATAAATGAAGAGGAAGATTCACTCCCGAATTCCTTGGCAAGCTCAACGGCCTCATCAATAATAACTTTCGGAGGTGTGTCCCCGTTTTCCAGCTCGTAAACGGCAAGCCGTAGAACCGCAAGATCGATTTTATTTAATTTATCGATTGGCCACTGGGGGGCTGCGTCCCGTATTAACTTATCAAGCTTTTCTTTTTGGGCGAGAATTTTTTGGACAAGATCGGACGGATTCGGTTGAGAAGCAAAAGTTTCTGCAAAAAGAGTTTTTACGGCTTCACGGCGCTTAAGATGCCTGGGGTCAGTTGAAGTTTTCATTCATTATTTTACTTGTAGAACCCGCAGTAAGGACAGGCACGGTGGGATTCTTTCAGCTTCCCGCAGCTGCCGCATTTTGCCAAATTACCAAGTCTGAGCTTCGGTTGCCCGCCCCTTCTTATATCGCTTCTGCTTCTGGTATGTTTTCTTTTTGGAAGTGGAGTCATACAATCGTGAATTTTACATCAAAGGGAGGCACACTTACAAGTGGCTGGCGTCATTCCAGCTTGTGATACCCCAAATTCCGTCATTTCTGTACTCGCATACGGAGATCCCCGTGTTTGTAGACCAGAAGTGGTACCTGATATCCGTAAAAATTTGAGCGGTAAGACGCTCTCCAAAAGTCATTTTGGAAATAATTGCCTTAATCATTGAAGCGTGGGAAACGCAAACAATATTTTGTTTTTGGTGTTCATGTATTAAGTGAGTTAATACTTTTTCGACTCGGCCGTTCAATTCCAAGAATGTTTCCTCATCCGAATAACGGGAACCCTCATTCGCAAAATTTTCCTTTACAAGTTCCTTAATTTTTGCAATTTCAGGGTCGTTAATGTGTTTATTATGAATTTCAGAAGGGGTTTTTAGCTCGGCCAGATTATCCCAATATTCAACCGGAATGCCCAGAGTTTCCGATATGATTTCCGAGGTTTGCCGGGTACGAAGTAAAGGACTTGAATAGATTAGGTCAAGTTGTATATTTTTAAGTCTTTTAGCAATTAGATGTGCCTGAACCCTGCCGGAAGCAGACAACTCCATCTCTGAGGTTTGATGAACGCTCGCTTTATTTCCAACGGACTCGCCGTGTCTTACAAGATAAACTTTCATATTAGAAATTGTATCACCTAATTAGCCCAGATTTGCCTCGGAATCCGACATCCTGCCGATTTTCGGGTAACCGGAGGGATTTTTAACGATATCCAGGGCGGTATCTTTTGCCTTTTTGATCAGGGCGTAGTTGTTCCAGGAAGCAACCTTAAGTTCCGGGAAACCGCTTTGGGCAGTTCCGAATATTTCCCCCGGGCCCCGCAAAGCCAAATCAAGCTCCGCGAGTTCAAACCCGGAATGCATCTTTTCCATCGCACGGAGCCTTTTACTATATTTGATGTTACTAAAAAGGAGACAATAAGATTTTGCCATACCCCGTCCGACGCGGCCCCTGAGTTGATGAAGCTGTGCCAGTCCGAATCTTTCCGCCGCCTCAATTACCATTATGGTAGCATTTGGAATATCAAGTCCTACCTCAACAACGGGGGTTGTAACCAATACGTCGGTTTTGCGGTCTACGAAGCCTCTCAAAACACTGTCTTTCTCCGGAGGCTTAAGCCGGCCATGGAGAAGTCCCAGCCTAAATCCCACTAATATTTTTTTGAGTTTTTCAAACTCAGTTGTTACCGATTTGACATCGGCCATAGTTTCGAATTCCGAGTCCTCAATTAAAGGACAAACGATAAAAGCCTGAGATTTATTATTTTTTATTTGATTTTTTATTTGAGTTTTTATCCAGACGTAGGCCCCATCGCGCTTGGTTTCGGGGACAAACCAGGTAGTTACTTTTTGCCTGCCTTCCGGCATTTCGGTAAGAACGGAAAGATCCAAATCCCCGTATGAAGTCAGAGCAACGGTTCTGGGAATTGGGGTTGCGGTCATTGTAAGGACATGCGGAGTACCCGACTTTTTTACCAGGTGCTTTCTCTGCTCCACTCCGAACCTGTGCTGCTCGTCGATTACAACAAGACCAACGCGGTCAAAGTCGACTTTATTATGGATCAGGGAATGGGTACCGATAAAAACGTCTTGTCTTCCGAGATCCGCCTTTTTGACATCGGAAGTTACCAAAGAAATTTTTACTCCGAACGGGGTCAACAGTTTTTTAAAGGTCTGGTAATGCTGTAAAGCCAGTATTTGAGTAGGAGCCATAATAATCGTCTGGAATCCGTTGAGAAAAACCGCGAAAGAAGCGGCTGCTGCTACAACGGTTTTTCCACTTCCCACATCCCCTTCCAGAAGCCTGTTCATGGGATAATCTTTTGTCAAATCCGCCAATATTTCGGCAGTAGCCGTGACTTGGGAGTTGGTTAACTTAAACGGCAGCGAATCGAGGAATTTATTAACTTCGGATTTATTAATTATTAACTTGTTTGCAACTTTATTTTTCTTCCAGTTAATTTTGCGGCGTAGACTGGTAAGTTCCAGGTTAAGAAGTTCGTTAAAAGCCAGCCTTTCCACCCCGCCCCCGGCTTCCTTCAGATTTTTAGGAAAATGAACTTTTTGGATTGCATCTTTGAGGTTGACAAGGTCCAACTTTGTCAGAACCTTCTCCGGTAAAAAATCTGAAGAATCCAGATTAAGACTGCCGAAAGCCGAAAGCATCAGCGTTCTAATCCACTTAGAAGAAAGACCCGAAGTTTCGGGATAAACAGGAACAAGGCGTCCCGTGTGAACCGTCGGCTTTTCGACATCCCCCAAAAGTTCATAGTCGGGTGAGGTCATGCAAAGTTTTCTGCCAAAAAACCCGACCTTCCCCGAAAGCGAAACAGATCTCCCCGGATAGAGTGTTTTGATTAAAAAAGGTTGGTTAAACCAAATGACAGCGATCTTGCCCGTAGCATCCTCGACAGACCCGATTTGCATCTTCAATCCCCTTTTTGAATAAATATTTTTTATGGAAATAATTTTGGCATGAATTGTCGCGGTTTCGTCAGGATGAAGGCGGGAAATGGTTGTAATTAAAGAGTAATCGATATATCGGTTCGGAACGTGATAGAAAAGGTCCCCTATGGAGGCAACACCCAGTTTTTCGAATTTCCGTGTCAGGATGGGGCCAACCTTTGGCAGGTTAGTAATCGGGGAATTTAAATCCATCATCGATGTTAACGCGAGGATAGGAAATATGAAAGCATGGGAGCAATAAGCAGGGATAAACCTGCAATTATGGTTATAATCGTAAATATCTTTTTAGCCTTTTTAGAAATCATATTATTTAGAAACTTTCAAAAATGTTCTTTCCCCAACCTTTATTTTATCACCGATTTTAGTCTGATACTTCGGATCCGAAATTACAACGCCGTTTACATCAACTGCCTTTTGTTTTATTAATCTTTTGGCATCGCTGATACTTCCCAGAGCCGTATACGGAGAAATAGTTTCGGATAAGCTTTTTCCGGATAAGACTTTAATATCAAAAGTCGGTTCTTTTTCCTGGAAAGTTTTTATAAAGGCCTTTTGAGCCGAAGAAGCAAGACTTTCCCCCCAAAGGAATTTCACAATCTCAAAAGCCAGACGTTTCTTTTCTCCCATCGGATCCCTTTTGATTTTTTCAGGAAGCCCTTCAAGTGAAATTTCCGTAAGAAGCTCAAAACCCAGGGGAAGCACTTCGTCGGGAAATGACATGACACCCGCGTAAAAGTTTTCAGGGGATGAATCGAGGAAAAGAGCGTTTCCTGTGGTCTTGCCAACCTTACTCCCCTCCTTATCAACTAATAGTTTTGTGGTTAGTACGTACTTATCTTTATTTTTTATTGCTTTCATAAGAGTCCTTCCTACCATCATGTTGAAAAGCTGATCACTACCGCCAATTTCCAGATCAACATCCATTGCGATGCAGTCGTACCCCTGGGCTACCGGGTATAAAAATTCATGAAGATAGATAGGAGCACTACTTTTTAATCGTTCCTGGAACATATCCCTCTCAATCATCTGCTGAACCGTAACATTTGAAGTAATTTCGATTAGATCCTTGAAAGTTATTTTGTCGCTCCATTCGGAGTTAAAAAGAATTTTTGCAGGATTATCTCTTTCAAAGTCTAAAACTTTTCCCGCCTGCTGTCTCCAAGATTTGGCGTTTTCCAAAACTTGCTCTCTTGTCAATTTTTTACGGGTAGAAAGTTTATCCGTCGGATCCCCTATCATGCCGGTAAAATCCCCGACGAGAAAAATAACTTCATGCCCGAGTTTCTGAAACTGACGGAGTTTCATTAAGCCGACAAAATTTCCGAGATGAAGTGAAGGCATTGAGGGATCAAACCCTTGGTAGAGTTTAATTTTTCTTTTGGCCATCAACTCAGCCAACCCTTTTTTGTCCGGAAGAACTTGCTGAACTCCTCTGGTTAATACTTCGTCGATTTTGTCCATACCAATTGATTCTAAAGCTTTACGCCCTTTCCGTCAAAAGATAATGTAAAGTTGACCCTTGCATTTAGAGGAGGAACAGACCTGAGGTTTAAGGCTTTTTAATGAAAGCTAACACTTTTCGGACCTGTTCTTGGGTTGTCTGAATATCTGAATTCACGATCAAATCAGGATTCTTTGGAGGTTCGTAGGGTTTATCTTTACTGATTTTATATTTTCTTTTTACATAAATCCAAACAGGTTTGATCAAGTCGTCAATTTTCTTCCTAGTTTCTTCAAAAGGAGCTATGACAGATACAATTACAGAACTTCTTTTGGAAAAAACCTTAGCAAGCCTTGCTACTCTCAGATTGTGCTCATCCCGGTCTTCTTTAGAAAATCCCATTCCTAAGGATATTGATTTTCTCATTTCATCACCATCCAGAATTACCGCCCCAATTTCCTTATGCAGTTCCTCCGCCAGGGTTGTTTTTCCTGAACCGCTTTGTCCTGTAAGCCAATAGATTGGATAAAACGGTGGGTTCTCTTCTCTGGTTTTTGTTCCAGATATACTTTCCGTTCCCTTATCTAGATCTATTTTTCGAATCGCATACCCGACATCTCTCCCGTAGCAAACCTCATCAATATCCGGAATCACAACGATTTTAACTAAGTCTCCATATTCGGCAAATCCTTTTTGAATTGTTGTCCACCTTTCAAATGTAGAATACGGATTTGAATGGCTTATTTCAGTATCTCGAATGGCAATCACAACAGGCTTTCCTCTCTTGAGAACTGTCTCAATTAGGGTTTTATGTCCTTTGTGGAAAGGTTGCCACCTTCCAATAAAGAGACTTGATTGTTTTTGCTCCATAGGCAAGAGTATAGCATTTTGATTTGAATCGTGCGTGTTTTGTGATTTTTAGACCCATACGCAACGCCAAGTCTAAAATGACAGAGTGTGAAAAGCAAAAAAATATTATCGAAAAAATTTGTCCTAAAGACAATTATTAATTATAATACAAGACACGGAATCTCTAATTCGTACACAATAATGATAAAAACAGTGCTTTTTGACTACGCCGGGGTTATAACTCCAACAAAAAACAATTTTATTTTTGCAACTAACAACAGCAAACGTTTCGGTCTAACACCAAAAGAGTTAATGCAAATGACTTATGAAAATTGGGGTGATACTGCTCTTGGAAAACAGAAAGACAGTGACTTCTGGAATCAGATAGCAAATAAGCTTAAGATCAAACCTCAAGAATTAATGAATCTTGTTATAGAGACATTTCCTATAAATAAAAAAATGGTTGATGTAATTAAGAAAACAAAAGTAAACCATACAACCGTACTTTTTTCTAATCAGATAGAAAGCTGGCTAGAAAAAGTGATTGATGATAATAAATTAAGAAATATATTCACTTATTCCATAAATTCGTATAATGTCGGATCTAGGAAACCGGAACAAAAAATCTTTTTGGAGGCTCTAAAAATAACCAATTCTAAACCTGAAGAGACTCTTTTTGTGGATGATTCTCCAGAAAATATTGAGGCGGCGAGGCAGATAGGAATTAATACGATTCAATTTGACAATTTTGAACAGTTTTTAACTGAATATAAAGGATATGTTTGTATCAGTTAGAAAAAATATTCTTGTTGTCGAGATTAGTGGCTTTAAAAATCTCCATGTGCCCGTGTCCAAGGATATAAACTTTCTCTTGGTCAATTGATATTTTGTTGAAGCGTCCTTTTTGTATAGTTTCAGTCAACCAAAAAGGCTCCGTCTCAACTTTTATTGGACTGAGTGATGAAACAATAGGTTTTTTAATAATTGTTTTATAAAAAGATAGGCTTTTCTTACCAATTTCTCTCCATGAATGATTCCTCAAAGCTTCCTGGTAAGCTTGTTTTCCTTGATTAATTGATTTGGGTAAATCACCTGTTATTTTAATAATTTTATTAGCAAACTCAACCGGGTTATTGGCTATATTTAAAAATTGCTTGTAGTGAATTCCACTTGCTGCCACCTTTGTTGAAATTATAGGGATACCAGAAGCCATGTACGTTAATATTTTTACTCTCATTCCTCCGCCTATTGTGACAGGAACTATACAAACTCGAACACCTCTAAAGACTTTATTGATATCTTGTATTCTTCCCTGGAATACAATTCTTTCATTTTGGTATCTTTCTCTAACAATATCGGGCACGTCCCCGACAAACCTAAAATTTATATTTTTATTTTTTTTGAAGACTAGGGGTGCAATCTTATTTACAATATCATCAACCGCTTCCTGATTCGGCTGAAAATACATATTTCCCAAAAAAAGAACAGTATCATCCTTTTTTGTTACTTTTCTAAATTTTAGAGTATCAACATCTGATCCCAAAGGAATTACCTTTATACGTTTTGGATCTATTTTCATTGACATTAAGAGATTCTTCTTGTCGATATTTGTAAAACATATAATTCCAGATATAATCTTAGCCACTATTTTTTCATGGATTTTTTCTAGAGGTACTGTTTTACTATTTCTTGCAACATTTTTGACCAACACTGAAGACACAAAATGGGCCTCGTATACTAGAGGAACTTTATATTTTTTATTTATATAAAGACCCGTTGACATCAGTAATTCCATGTCATTCATTTCAACCACATCTGGTTTTATGGCCCCTATAATCTTATCGACTACTGAGTAATCTTGGTAATAATATTTTGGTGATACGGCAATCGTTTTAAAGTTCTTAGTTTTTATAATGTTTAAGTCGGACCACCCTCGATAACAATGAATTATAGTTAAGTCTACCCCTAAGTTTGAAAGGTTTTCGGAGATGTGAAAGAACCGCTGAGATGCTCCATCAAAAGATGGAATAAACGATCCTTCAACAAATTTGCATATTTTCATAATTAGCCTATAATAGCACATATTATACACATTTTGTGTATAAATTTAAATACAATGAGCGAAAGATTCACAGGATCACAAGAAAAAGAGATTGGTCCAGATATGCTTCTGCAGAGGTTGAACCTACTCATGTCCAATGAAATGATTGCAAACAGGGCTTTTGTGATCGCTGTTTCGGGTGCCTCTGCGGCTGGAAAATCTACAATTTCAACTATTTTATCCTCAGAAATACCACAATGTACAGTTCTCAATATGGATGATTATCTCAAAGGATGGGGTATTGGACTTCTAAACCACGATTCAGGTAACCCAAATAGACCGTATTTTGCAAGATTGAACCCCAATGTTTATGATTTGAAAAAACTGCACGAAGATCTAATCCAATTAAAAGATGGTAAAAGTATTGAAAAACCAGTATTTGATGAGATAATGAAGAGACCTTGTGGAATTAGGATTTTTGAACCTTCAAAGGTTTTAGTTCTCGACGGTATCTACTCATTGGAGTCGCCATTTTTGGAATTGGGGGATGTACCAATTCTTATCGAAGCAAGTTTGCACGATCGTCTCTTTAGAAAAGTTGTTCGGAACAGCATATCTTACAAACAAGATATAAATGATATTATTCATACCTATCTTACCGATGACGAGCCAACTTACCCATATTACAAAGATGAATTTCGCGCTAAAGCGAGATTAATTGTTAATAATTCTTCAAATCCGGTGCGTGATTTTGCTATATATCCAGGGAAACAAACAGCCATCTATCCAGGCATTGGCAGCAATATTATTCCAAAGACCGAGAATGGAACCTTGCATATGGGGGAACGGCTAGAGATTGTGTGGTCTCACGATGAGCAAAGATCATTGATGTATACAGTTGGAAATAAAGTATTGATCAACAATATTATTAATCCCGATACATACGAACTGCTAAAAAATTATTACGAAGTCAAGTAATAAGAATTAATCCGTATACTTTGCCCATACTGGAACTTGCAATACTGTTATATCGTTGTGTGCGTGCCCAAATCTCCCATTATCCCCAAATTCCTCACCATGATCTGCACAGACAATTGTCAATGTTGGTCGCCGAATTGGTATACTTTCAAATAACAGCCCAACTCTGAAATCAACCCACTCTAATGCTCTAATTTGTGCAAGTTTCAATAATTTAATTTCATCAGAGGTAAAGGGCAAATTTTCGGGTCTGTACAGCCTCTTCGTGTTTTGTTCAATATAAATACGCTTAATCAATTCACGATAAGAATTATTAGGATTGGTTCCAGGAACATCGTAAGGTATATGTGTCTCAGGGCAGTTAATGAATAGGAAATAAGGTACATCTTTATCGATACTTTTAGCAATCAATTCAAGGTTCCCCAGTGGTAAAACACTTTCGGTCCTAGGTATTTTTTCGAAGGGATGTAAATTTTCAGACGTTCCGAAATAGTGAAAATTTTTAAACAGTTTAGGAAGAACATTATTGTTGTCATGTGTATTAAAAAAAGTAACCCCTCCGAAACCTTGAACATTATAACCAATTTGTTCATAGTGAGTAATTATATTCGGAGTATCGTATAACGAAAATACTGGTTTCTTGGTTTTTCTTGCACTCACAGATCGCCAAATTTGATCAAACCCAGGTATGTACTGTAAATCGCCATCTATAATCCTAGGAACATCGCCTATAAAAAACGAATGATGAGCGGGGTAAGTATAAGAGCCACTAGTTTCTGCTTTCCTTAAGGTACCAATCTTTTTTAAATTTGGAGTATTGGCTGCCAGAGCCGTGTCATAACGGCAAGAATCAATAGTAATCAATCTGACATCACAATTATCATGCATATATTGACCTCAGCCTATTCTACGACGTACCCATAGTTAGATCAAGCACAAATTACTCAAACTAAGCACGAATTAGCCTATAAGGTGTATAATCTCGTACAATGAGTAAGGAATTACCCTCTTTTTTAAATGAAGAGTTTATCGGAAGCGGCAATTTAAATGTGGCAATTGTTTGCCTATATGGTTTTCCCCAAAAACACGATTCTGAGCCTTTTGCTGGGCAAACACTAAAAGCACTTCTTGATAAAAGATTTCCCGGTTCCGTAACTTCTCAAATATATTTACTGGGTCGCGACGGTAGCGACCAAGGTGACGTGGATGCGCTTGCGCACAAACTGGTAAAAGTTGATGACACACAGGTTATTGGGATTTCAGTCCCGCAAGGAACTTACCAACTTGCTAATGAGTTTTTATCAACTTTAGATAAACTGGAATATAAAGGTCTAAAAATACTTGGTCACGCACTGCCAACATATCTGCCCGAAAATTTCATTAATTCTTATCCCGATACCCTAATAATTAGGGGGTGGGCGGAAGAATCATTTTGTAACATAGTAGAAAAGGCACTAAACCATTCAAAGGATTTTAGTGATGTTCCAAATTTTACATATCGACAAAATGGTGAAATTATAAATAACAAGATTCAGTGGCCTGATGCATTTACGCCACCAATCAGATACGATGTTCAAAAATTTTTCCCTCGTATCGAAGCAAGCAGGGGTTGCCATCATGACAAATGCACTTTTTGTACAAGACCTCTAAGAGAAAAATCTCAGACACCTTGGGTGAGGATACCACCGGAGATTGTAATCAAAGGAATAAAGGACTTCCATGAACAAGGTGTCAACACATTCACTTTTACAGATGAGGATTTTATTGGAAACGATCTACAGGGTGCTTTACAAATAGCTGAAGGTATAAAACAGATTGGTGGTTTTAGTTTTGCACTGGATCTTAGGGCCGACAGTATCTTAAATCCTTCAGACTCACCTGCACAGGCAAATGATCGTGATCTATTAATAAAAAAACTAAAGGACGCCGGTTTATCTCTTGTTTATGTTGGGGCTGAAACATTTTCGGATACACAGTTAAAAAGATATGGTAAAGGGGTTACGCCCCAGGATGAAATAGCATCGATAAATAAAATAATTAGTCTTGGTATTCCTATGGAGTTGGGCTTGATTACTTTTGATCCGATTCTTTCGATTCAAGAACTTGCAGAAAATGTAAAGATGCTTAATGACACAGGTTTATGGTTATATTCTGGTCAATTATTCAATGAACTACATGTTTTTGAAGGCAATCCATATTGCAACATTCTTAAAAAGGCTAAACTTGATAAAAGTTTCGATCCCGACTATATGACATACTCATACATATATAAATATCCAGAAATTGAACACATTCGAAATATTTGTGTACCATTCAAAAAAGAGTTTGACATTATATACACCAGTGCAAGAAATGTATTTAGAACCAGTTTTAATGTACCATGCCTTCTTGGTGAATATCTCACCTCTTATCGTAAAAACGAATTGATTATGTTAAAGAAATTATTACGAAATCCATCACATGACAAGAAAATTTTAAGAGATGCAAGACGTAATGAATATTTGAGAATCCAAGATTTAAGGAAAGGGCTAAAAATTAATTTTCTTGACAGAAAACCGGAATATGGCGAATTGGTAAACAACATAAACGCATATATAGATACCAATAAATAGGTAGGGTTTGAAAGGTTTCAGAACAGTAACAAAGGGTAGTCAATATTACGAAACAACGATACAGGTCGAAATTGTGGTAAAATCATACCATGTCAAAAAGAATTGCCCTTGTCATGGCCTATTTTACCACTGTTTTTATAACATCCTTCCCCATCCACTTTTGAAGAACTTTGGGGATAGCTACGGATCCGTCTTCCTGTTGGAAGTTTTCCAGAATTGCCAAAGGAATCCTGGTCATAACAACCGCGGTTCCGTTAATCATATGCAAATATTCCGTTTCCCCCGTATTCCTTCTGAACCTGATATTTAAATTCCTTGCCTGATAATCGGTGCAATTTGAAGTCGACGTGACTTCTCCGTAGTCCCCCCTTCCCGGCATCCAGACCTCAACATCAAATTTCCTTGCGGCCATTGCCCCAAGGTCCCCCGTGCACATTTCAACCACGCGGTAAGGAAGTTCCAGCTCCCGGCAAATTTCCTCTTCCATCTTAAGTATCAGTTCATGGAGTTCTTCCGACTCTTCGGGTTTGGAGTAAATAAACATTTCGGTTTTGGTAAATTCATGAACCCTGTATAAACCTTTTGAATACTTGCCGTAAGCGCCTCCTTCCTTTCGGAAACAGTGTGAGTAACCCACGTATTTGAGAGGAAGTTTGTCCTCCGGTATTACCGTATCCGCATGCATTCCGGCCAAAGTTACCTCGGAGGTTGCGATAAGCCCCAGATCTTCCCCCTCGACCGTATAAGTTTGCGCCTCATCGCCCTTGGGCATATATCCCGTTCCCAGATAGTACCGGCTTTTGGCCAAATCGGGAGTGATTACGGGCAAAAATTCTTCTTTGGCAAGCTTTTCAAAAACATAGCGCGTCAAAGCCAGTTCAAGAAGAGCCCCGTCGCCGTAAAGAAAATAAAACTGGGATCCTGCCACTTTTGCCCCAGTTTCAAAGTCGAGTATCCCCAGGGATTTTCCTAGTTCCAAATGATCCTTAGTTTTAAATTTGAATTTAGTCGGTGTTCCCCATTTTCTTAACTCGACATTATCCTTTTCATTTTTCCCGACCGGAGCTTTGTCCGAAGGAAGATTCGGAATTTTTTGCAGAGTTTCGAGATACTCTTTTGCCGATTTTTCAAGTTCGGGTTCTTTTTCTTTTAAATCTTCCTTGACCCTTTTCCCTTCATCGGACGGTTTTTTTTCGTCCGCTATTTTATTGCGCTTGGCCCTAAGCTGTTCTATCTCAAGCAGAAGCTTCCTGCGTTTTTCGTCAAGTTCAAGAACTTTATCGACAAGTGTCGCATCAAACCCTTTATCGCTTGTCCCCTTTTTAACAATGTCCTTGTTTTGACGGATAAAGTTAATATCAAGCATATGATCAGAATATATCTAATGAACCCAGTTGGCAAGATGATTTGTTTGCATAAGCCCACTTTGGTACAATTAGTACCAGATGTGGAGAGAAAGGTTAAGGTATAGAAAGTCTTTAACGAGAAGCCGTAAACTTGTTAAGTATGCCAAATTTGCTTTTTTCGGGGTTATCGGTTTTGTTATCTTTCTTTTTTTTGTCCTACCTCTTCTGGCTTTCAATCTCCCCTCGCCGGATAAAATAGTCAGGACGCAGGGTTTTTCCACTAAAATTACAGACAGAAACGGCACGCTTCTTTACGATGTTTACGCCAACCAGAACAGGACGCCCGTTGCCATAGCCGATGCCCCTATCTACCTTAGGCAGGCAACAATTTCCATAGA
>LCIL01000008.1 GCA_001001045.1 Candidatus Woesebacteria bacterium GW2011_GWA1_44_23
CTTCTACGTTCATCTTCGGTTAAACCAATTTTTGTTTCTGTCCCCCCATAGATGTTTTTAGCAAAATAGAGATCACATTCGGTTTTCTGTTTCAAAGATAACGGCGCCGGTAATTCTTTACTGTGTAATTTTGAAAGGTTTTCTGTTTTGGTGGTACTGGTATACGGAAAATGATAAAGATCAGATAGCTCCGAAGTTGAGAGAATTGGATTACCTACAATATTTAACAATCGATGTTGATATAACCAAAATAACAGATCGTTTATGGCTTTAATTCTTATATATCTCCTCGCTTTTAATGACTGGTAGCCAGCATTAGTAAACGGTGACAGAGCTGCCAGAAAGCCTTTTTCGATTGTTGACCTATTCGAATATGAATTTGAGACTGTTAAAAGCCTCAAGGAAGCGGTGAATAACTGCTGGTCAGTTTTCTGTTTGATTTGAGTTTCAATGATATCCCGATATGTACTGTCCGGTAATTTTGTTTTCAACGACATTATCGGCAGGACTGGCCCTTCCCGTCCGAGAGTCACTATCCAAATCCCAAAGGGACTGGCGACTTGTAATTCAGAAAGGACATCTTTATCACCTAGGAAAAGTCCCCGTAACCGTCCAATAACCCGAGTTGTACCTCTGTTTATGGGCGAAACCACCATTTGCACTGCCACCATTTCATTTTCGGATAGCTTTGTCATGGCTCCGGTGACATAGGCAATCGGATCGTATTCTTCAAGGTTATCTTGTTTTTTCAACGGAAAGACAAAATGTTTGGCTAAACGAATATCAATAACATGACCATGTGTACCGTTTTTCAAATAATCATCAGCTTCTTTAACTTGGATACCTGGTAAATAAGCAATCAGATTTTTCTTGATTATTTGAGCGTCATCGACTGAAACCCGCAGGATATACCGGATACCTTTGTCTTTAGTGGAAACAATTTCAAAAGCATATGACTTGGAGACGTCGAATAATCGGAGTATCCAAGAACGCTGGCGCAGCAGTCCATGGACAGAGGTAAATAGTTGAGCAGTGGTAAATGAGCTTTGTTCCGTACTTGTCGGTGGTGAAACTTCAAATATTTGTGTTGGTTTATTTGATTCTTTCCAAAACAAATAAAGCTTAACGGAAAGACAGATAATCCAAAGAATAAAAAACGCAATAATAAGCCAAATCAGATATGGCAAATAAGTAGTAACAAAATGAGACAAAACCAGAAAATAGGGACTTAATGAATGGCTATAACCAACAAATTCTTTCTGGAGGATTTTAAGAACGATATTATTTTTCAGCATAACTACCCATGTTTGGGCAGTTAGCATCACCTATTTGACGTTGCACGAATAATACTCCACATAATGATTTTCTGCAAAGTGGTCAGCTTCAAGATGTGCTTGACACTATAAATATAATGATATAGACTATAAATATATTGATAGTATGCCCACTATGTTAAGCGAAATAGAGCCAAATCAAGTAGTTACAGAACAACAAATACTTCTCCCTGTAGCCCAAATAATAGATGGTTCTTCATATAAACCAACACAAGCGAGAGTGATAGGCACATTTCCCACATCTGCAAAATCCATACAGGATTTATTTCCCGAACAAGAGTATGAAGAGAAGAGTATACAACTAGCCAAAAAGGCTCTTGGATCGCTTTCGACTGAGTTTTCAGCTGAACAATTGAAAACCGTTATTACCGAAGTGGAATTTCTTACAGAGAGTTGGCTTGACGAATTTGAACGGCAAATTTTCAAAGGCTCGACATTACAAGAATTACTTCATGAGAAAGGAGGCAAATGAAATCTGATAACCATATTTATGCAGACGGAAAACTAGCAGTACTTTATCTTCGTGTGTCCACAGAAGAACAAGTCGATAATTTTTCTTTAGGCACGCAAGAAGAAATTTGTAAAAAAGAAGCAGAAAAACGCGGCTACCAGGTGATCGAAATTTTCCGAGAAGAGGGCAGATCTGCTAAAAGCATCACAGGCAGACCCGTGCTCATTCAACTTCTTGAATATTGTCGAAAACATAAACACGCTGTACAAGCAGTGTTCGTTTATCGTCTTGACCGCGTATCCCGTATCACTGCTGATTATTTAGCCATTCGAAAGAAACTAACCGAAAATGGAGTTACCATACTATCCGCTACCGAACCGACCGGAGATAGCCCAACCGAAAAACTGGTTGAGACTATTCTTGCCGGATTTGCTCAGCTTGATAACGACATACGAAGCGAGAGGTCAAGAAACGGTCTTAAGGCACGTTTTCTTTCCGGCATGGTTGTTACTGGCCAAGTTCCATTGGGTTACGCTGTTCAGGCAGGGTACGCAGTTAAAAATACAACCAATTGGGATTTAATGAAAAAAGCCTGGGATCTCATGGCCACAGGGACAAAAAGTCTTCAGGAAATGGCAAATCTCATGAATGAGTGGGGACTAAAGGAACATCGGGGTAATAGAGAATTTATTATCAGAGCCCAACGCGTCGACGTCTTATTCAGAAACAAATTTTACGTGGGAGTTATCACCTCCAAAACATATCTTGAGGAAGTAAAAGGACAGCATGTGCCCATGATCACAGAGGAACAATATTATCGCGTACAAGCCATTATAGACGGTAGAAATCCCAATAAGGTGGCTTTGGCTAAACGGAATCACAATAACCCCGACTTCCCGCTACGCCGAATCGTTCGGTGTGGAGTTTGCGGTCTGGGAATGACAGGCGGTTGGAGCAAGGGCAGAAATGCTCGCTATGCATATTATCGTTGCGGCGGTGTATGTAAAGGCATTGCCGCAAAGTCAGAAATACTCGAAAGTTCAGTTGTTCAAACACTTAAACAAATAACACCCAAAAAGGAATGTCTTGATCTTTTTATTGCGTTTCTTTACCGGACATACCACGAAAGATTATCGAGATTACAAAAAATCAAAAGCGCTGCTGATCAGGAAATTGCTACATTAAAAGCTCTTAGAAAGACTTTAGTTGAGAAAAATCTAGCCGGTGTCTATTCCGATGAGGTATATAAAGAGCAAAACGCTGTTATTGAAGACCGAATGACAAAAGCTCAAGTCGTCAAAGACGACGCCACGATTGATAAATACAACATCAACGATGTAACGACTTTTATACGAACATTACTTGCTGATTTAGGGGAAACATACAAACGCTCGAACCTAAGTCAGATAAAAGTACTCTTGGGTTCAATATTTCCGTCCGGACTGGCTTGGAGACAAAATGGTACATTGAACCACCAGATTAGCCCGATTTATCAATCTATTTGCACCTTTAACAACGGTGCCATCTCCTCTTGTGCCAAGGGCGGGAGTTGAACCCGCACGCTCTTTCGAGCACACGCTCCTGAAGCGTGCCTGTCTGCCAATTTCAGCACCTCGGCTTGCATGCAATTATATCAAAAGCGTCTCAAACTTGACAGACTGTCTCCTTTTGTGGCATCCTGACAAATAATGGTAAGTGACAGTTTTACGAGAGAAGAGAATATTGGATTTTGGAAGAATTTAATTTTGGTCACCGCCTTTTTTGTTGTTACTCCGTTGACCCTGGGAATAAGCCTTTATTCTCTTTTTTCCTTTAAATCCAATACCGCCGCCAGGGAAGTTTTCGATACTGCCAATCTTATTGTCTCCCCACAATCGGGTATAAAGGTGTACGCGTCTCTGCCCACAGTATTTCCGACAGTCTCCGAGCAGATTTCTTCATCCGACGCCAGGTCCGAGATATTAAGGCAATATATGGAAAACTATGGTTCACCACTTGCCCTCTATTCGGGGCTAATTGTCCAAACGGCCGACAAGTATTCACTGGATTTCCGTCTGATTACGGCTATTGCCCAACAAGAGTCCAATATCTGTAAGATAATACCGCCGGGCTCCTATAACTGCTGGGGATGGGGTATACACAGCAACGGGTCTTTGGGTTTTAAATCTTTTGATGAAGGCATTGAAGAAGTTTCCAGGGGACTAAGGACGGATTACTTAAATAAAGGCTATACCACGGTGAATGAAATCATGGGTAAATACACTCCTCTGAGCAACGGATCCTGGGCTGATGGAGTGAACGAGTTCATGTCCGAAATGGAATAAGGCTTCTAACTATGAGTATGCTCCTATAATAGTTGACATACCTATAATTCTATGCTATAGTACGCGTAGATTTCGAGGCTTAGGCATGGAAACATGACCCCGGCGTTGAAATACATATTTGGCCCGTCTATTTATAGGCGGGCCTTCTTTTTACAGCATTTGTTATACGGACATGAGAAAAATTATCATTTATATCCTAATTACAGGATTCTTGCTTTTCCTGTGCACGGTAACCACCCGCGCGCAGGGTGTATCCGATTCTTCCGCATCTCTAAAAATTGCAGCGGCGAAGGGCGGATTCGATTACCGTGTCGAAAATCTTAGGGAGTTTCTTGAAAAATATAACTCTCCTCTTGCCGTGTACGCAGAGGAATTCGTTACTTATGCCGACTTAAACGGTCTTGATTATAGGCTTGTTCCTTCTATTTCGGGTGTGGAATCCACCTTCGGAAAACGCATTCCCGCTGATTCTTATAATGCCTACGGCTGGGCAAACGGGGAATATAGTTTTACGTCTTGGGAAGATTCGATTGCACATGTTTCCAAGACTTTAAGAATTGCATATATAGATAGGGGTGCTGCCTCCATCGCAAAAATTGCCAAAAGATACGCCCCTCCTTCCGTAACCTGGGCAGGAAAGGTGACATTCTTTGTCAAAAAAATCGACTTCCTACCTCTAGACTTTGATATAATCTAAGCTGAGCCGGGGTGGTGAAACGGTATACACGCTAGGTTTAGGACCTAGTGCCCCTTAAAGGCGTGCAGGTTCGATTCCTGTCCCCGGCACAGATTACGGGTGGATTTAATATAATCCGATAAATTTGTGCTAATATTAATCATGGAGTCAAAATCTCTTCATATCAATAAAGTCACCCGTTCAACACTCGAGCACGTTCTTTTTATGATAATCCCGGTTTTGGTCTTTTTGGCCGCTTTGGTCATCTTTTTAAAATATGTTTAAGCATATAATCCTTCCGATATTGGGGGTATTGGTGTTTATAGTGGTTGTCGGACTTCTGGTTAGGAAATCCGGCTCGCCGGGACTGACAAATATTTTTATTCCCAAGCCGACTGGCGGTCCGGTAAAGACAATAACGGTAAGTGCGGCCAAAATTGACGTACAGATCGCGGATACGGCGGAAAAGAGGGTGGCCGGTCTTTCGGGTGTCACCTCTCTGAAAGAGAACGAGGGAATGCTTTTCGTTTTTGACGCAAAGGGAGTTACCCCGCTTTTCTGGATGAAGGGCATGCTCATTCCGCTCGATCTGATCTGGATCGGCGACGGAAAAATTGTCAAGATAGATAAAAACATCCCGATACCTCCTCCCGGCACCCCTGATGTCAATCTGCAAACCTATTCTCCGGGGGCCCCTGTTGACTACGTGCTTGAGGTTAATGCGGGATTTTCGGATAGAAATAGCGTCAACGTGGAAGACGACGTCGACCTATCCGGTATTTAGGCTGAATTCCTCCAGTTCTTTGATTCCTCCAAAAGCGATCCTGTCAATTACCGTTTGCGCCCCTCCGAAGCTTCTGGCAGATCCGACACTGAAACTTCCCCATCTTTCGTTTATGCCATCAACTGCCCTGGTAAGGTTTTGCTTCTTGCCCATGTCTTCAAAGAATTCAAGCTGGAGTGAATCCGCCCGCGTCAATCCAAAACAGGAAACGGCGATATTAAGAACGGGGGAAGCGGGGGCCGCTTCGATTAAAAGCCTGAATGCTGGTTTGTAAAAGTCCCTTGAATCAAACTGAGGTTGAGGAAGCCTTCTGCCCCTGTGCCACCAGGAGCCGTTTTTAAAGATCAGCATAAGGTGGATGCCCGAAGCTTTGTATCCCGCCCCTCTCAGCCTGCTACACATCTTCTCCGTAAGTCTGGCGAGGATGGGGGAAAGTTCCTCAATTCTTGAGAGATTCCTGCCCAAGGCCACGGAATTCCCGTAGCTTCTTCTCCCGAATTCCGTACTGTCAATCTCGTAGCCGGATAAACGTGCGTTCCAGTAAAAACCGGTGATTGAATGAAAAGCGGCTCTAAGCTTCCAAACGGGGGCTTCATAAAAATCGAGAACCGAGTAAATTCCCATTCCGTTAAGACGCGCCGCATTCCTTCCCTTTATACCGGTCAGGTCGGTAAGTTTTAACCCGGAATATACATCCAAAAAATTATCTTTATTTATCTCATCGAGCCCGTCGGGTTTTTTTAATCCCGCCGCAATTTTGGCCAGGTATCTATTGGGGGCCATCCCGATGGAGACGGTAAGCCAATTTCCAATCTCACTTTTTATCCTTTGTTTTATCTCCCGGGCAACGGACTTTAACGGGGTCTTTTTAAGGGGCAGGTAATCCGCCATATTCAAAACAAACTCGTCGATAGATTTAGGGGAAAAGTCGGCGGTGTAATCTGAAACGAGTTTCCGGAGTTTCAAGTGTACATTTCTGTATTTCCAGGGGTCGGGGGAAAGTACCACCAGTTTGGGATAAAGACTGCGCGCGTCTCCGACCCTCATCCCGGTTTTAATTCCCAGGCGTTTAGCCTCCACGGAGGCAGCCAAAATACAGCCCCGGGGAGTCGTAAAGGCCGCAACGGCAACGGGCTTTCCCCTTAAACGCGGGTTTGCCTGCTGCTCCACGCTCGCAAAACAGGAATTAAGATCAATGTGCATGACCCCCGAAGGCAGGGGATTAAATTCCATTTTCCACCTCCAGAAGGCGCCAACCCAAAGTTTCCGTGTTGAAGCTAAGTTTCATGTATAGGGTTTCCGTATTAACCGAAAACAGGTGATAAAGAATACGACCTTCGCGGAGGGTGTAGTGGAACCCCACTTCTTGGATTTTGTAGATACAAAGCTTCCACTGGACCCATTTCGGAGCATCGCTCATTCCGACTTTTACCTTTTCGTTTACCGCCACCACCATGATTAGTTTTACACCCGAATAAAATACGAAGTCAAATATATCTTTCTGTTACAAGTCCCGTTTTTATGCTAGAGTATATGTATGCAGGCACTATATGCCCTAATTTCCCTTCTGGCGGGTTTCAAAATCTGTGACGTCTTGACCCATCCGGATTCAAAAATACGCAGAAAAACCCCCACCATTAAAATCAGGGGGTTTGAGCTTCTGCCCAGTATAAGGATTACCGTAAGGGGAAGATTCGTTCATTTTCATCACTGGATGAATTTTTCGATCCTTTTTGTTATTTCAGTTGTAGTAGGAGGCAGCATTCTTGACTCGTGGCTTACAAGAGGGGTCCTTCTGGGAGGAATTATTCAAGGACTTACGATTCCGAGTCCTATTGCGAGAAAAATAATCTACAGCAAAAAAATAGATGTCCAATCTTAGGGGCTTTTTTTACTATTTATCCATAGCCGTAATATTCTTTTTAATAGGCTGGTTTGGCAATAATGCGTATCGCCTTCCCAGGGCTCCCGATCCCGTACCTCAGGCAAAGCCGACGCCTCTTTTGAAGTACACCGTAGAAAATTTGTCAAAATCTGAATTTAAAAAATCGGAGATTATCATAGGGAACACACTAAAAGAGACGACATCTTATACATCTTACGAGTTTACGATGGAATTCTCTCCCGATTTTTCCGGCAATCTCAAAAAAACATCGGGCATGATAAATATTCCAAAAGGCCCGGGGCCATTTCCTGTAATTGTGATGTACCGGGGATATATAAACCAGGAAACCTATGCGATAGGGGAAGGGACTTCCCCCTCTGCTTCATTTTTTGCCCAAAACGGTTATATAACCGTGGCTCCCGACTTTTTGGGATACGGAAATAGCGATTCCGAGGCTGCGAATATTTTTGAATCCCGGTTCCAGACATATGTCACGGCCGTATCCGTACTCAAGTCGGTGGGTTCCCTAAGTTCGTGGGACGGAACCAATATTTTTATCTGGGGGCACAGTAACGGCGGCCAAATTGCGCTGATAACCCTCGAAATAACAGGCGAGAATTACCCTACGGTTCTTTGGGCACCCGTAACAAGACCTTTTCCGGCATCCATCCTCTACTATATCGATGAGGCCACCGACAGCGGAAAACTGATTATAGGCAAACTTGCCGAGTTTAACGATACCTATGATGCAGGCATGTTCTCATTGACCGGGTACTACGTCAAAATCAAAGCTCCTATACAGTTAAATCAGGGCACGGCCGACACGGCGGTTCCTTATTGGTGGAGCGACTCCTTCGTCCAAACGCTTAAAAATAGCGAAGTTGACGTTACTTATATAAAATACCCCGGAGCCAACCACAATCTGCTTCCGTTATGGAACCAGGCCGTAAATGCCTCTCTGCTTTTTTTTAAATCATATTTGCGCTAAAATCCGCGTAATAATATGAAAGAGAGGGGTGCATTCGAAAAAGCGAGAATCGACGGAATACTTAACGCGCTTTCGGAAGGTAAAACTGGTTACGATGAATTAAGTGAGGCCGGCAAAACGTCCGAATCAAGAGCAATCGAAGATATTGGCTTGGAATCCGAAAGAAGATTCACCAGGTACGCAAGACAAGTGGATTTTATAGAATGCGTACAGGACGCCGTTCCCTATGAAGACGCTTACGAAGGAGTTGATAAATGGTTGAGGTTTAAACCTTATAAAAAGCTACCAGATCTTCCCGTTCAGGTTAAAAGTTCATTCAGGGATGTGAATTCATTCAGGAAAAATCCTAAATACAAAAACCGTGGCGGCATGGAAATCGTAATAAACTGCGGCCCCTCTATCAATTACGGAATATTTCTTAGACAGTTAACACTGGAGGTGAACAGAATTAAGATCTCACTCGAAGAAAGCCCTTCTCTGGGAAGGTTTATTGTTTAAAGATAGCAACTCTTTCAAAATCCGCTATTACGCTTTTTATTATTATGATATTTCTTTAGCAAACATCATATAACTATCTTTTTAAACCTAGGCACAAATTATTGCCTCGGTTCCATCGGACGGGCTATATTAACGTTAATCTTGCGGCCTTTAAGGTCTGCCTGATTAAACATTTCTATAGCTTTTTTAGCCTCTTCATCGCTGCCCATGGTTACAAAACCAAAGCCGCGGCTTCTTCCTGTCATCTTGTCGCTTATAACGGCGGCATCGGTAACACTTCCCGCACCAGCAAAAAGAGCCTTAAGGTCGTCTGCCGTTACTTCCCACGACAAATTCCCTACAAAAAGTTTAGATTCCATTTAAATTAAAAATTCACCTCCTCTCATTTGAAGTCGGTCAAAGGCTGAAGCTTACCAAACTGAAGCTCACTATCCCTTGAAAACTCTGAGGATAGTATATAATATTCATAGTCAAATGGCAAACGCTGACAATAAATCAACGGAAATTCCCAAAATCCCGAGCCTAAACTTCGGCGGAGGCAAGCCGTCAATTTTTACTCCGAATAAGGGTTTTATGCCTAAAGGACCCCAAAGGGGTAAATTTAACCAGGCTACTTTCCACACACAACATAAGGGCGGGCCAAGCGGGGGAAAATAGTGTATAATTGCCACTTATGCCTGATAAAATAACCTCCGTTATCGCCCGTGAGACCGACGGAAATATCCAAATCACATTCACCGTTCCTTTTTCCGTTATACGGAAGGAGGAAGATGAAACCCTCAAGGAATTTGCCAAAGATGCTGAAATACCAGGTTTCAGGAAGGGGATGGCCCCAATCGCAAAAGTGGCCGAGAAGATCCCCCAAAGCAAAATCGTAGAGCATTCTTTAGGTCACATATTACCCAAGGCTTTATCGGAAGCCGTAACCGAAAATAACCTTAAAATAGCGGTTTACCCCAAATTTGAGTTAATAAGCGCGGAGGAAGGTAAAGATTGGCAAGTGAGGGGGATTACCTGCGAGCTTCCTGAGGTTAACTTGGGCGATTACAAAAAAGCCGTTCAGGGGGCATTCCGCGCCTCCACCCTCTGGACTCCCGATAAAGGAAAGCCCGAGGAAAAAAAGGAGCTAAGTGCCGAGCAGAAAGAGCAGGTGGTTATAAAAACACTTCTTGAAAATGTAAAGATAACCATCCCCGCAATATTAATTGAGGAAGAAGCGGACAGCCGCCTTTCAAATCTTCTTTCAAGACTGGAAAAGCTGGGGTTGGCCCTTGAAACGTATCTGTCCTCAATAGGCAAAAAGGCGGATGACCTTAGGGCCGACTATGCCAATCAGGCAAAGGATGCAATTGCTCTGGATCTTATTTTGACAAAAATTGCCCAGGAAAAAGACATTAAGGTAGACCCCAAAGATGTCGATTCGGCCATGGGTGTTGCGCAGGTCTCAAAAACAAGTGAAAACGGGACCCCGGAAGATCCCGAAGGCAGAAAAAGGCTTCTTGAATCGATTCTTAAGCGCAGGGGTGCGCTGGACTTTCTTATTAAGTTGGGGTAGACTTTTGGCAAATGGCGGACCCAAAAAAGAAAACTCAACAGCTTCGCACAAAGCAAAATGTTCTTGAATCCCTCAAGGATTTGGGCATAGGTGCGGGTTCTCAAACCGGAGATTTTTTGAAAAGCACTTCTGAAGACTTTTTTAGGGAATTGATGGGTATTCCCGTCCCTGCTATCAAAAGAAGCGGGGAAATCAGTGCAGGGCAGTCTATTCAAATGAACGAGGTTATGAGCGGCAAGGAAGAAGAGAGTAAACATCTCAGGGATCAGATTTCACTTGAACGGCAGCTTTCCAGCGACGAACAACGGGTTTCTGAGGGTAAACGCAACGAACTTAAAGTGGAGCTTCAGGCTCTTATGCAGGAAGTCCAAAAAGTTGCCGCAAGCAGTGAAAACCTTGCGGAGGCAACACGGGTGGCTATGATGACGGCTCCTGTTGAACCCGGAATTTATCACATTAATTTTTTCAAAAACATCTTGGAGTTTTTGCAGTCTTTCAGAAAGAGGATCGATTACGCCGCCGCCTGGCTTCAAAGTTCCAATAAACGCGCACAAAAGAAAAACTACTGGAACATGTACAAGAAAAAGGGTAGCTCTTTCCTTCTTTCTCCGGATCATTATCTTCAAAGATCGGCTGGTTAATTTTTGATATAATACAAGTCGGCGGGGACGCTTAGCTCAGTTGGTTAGAGCGCATTCTTGACGTGAATGAGGTCGGGGGTTCGAGCCCTCCAGCGTCCACTCATTTTGAAGCAAAAATTACTGCATTGGGAATGTCTCGCCCAGGTCCGTATACATATCTTGCCCCATAATACAAGGCGGTTGATCCTCCGGTATCCAAATTCAAAGCACCACTTGCTCCAAGGCTCTTAAAAACATATGCAAATTCCTGCATGTTTACATTCATCGCAACAACCACCATGATGGTGTTTTCCCTTAAACCCAGTCCCACTTTCGTTCCTTTTGCCTTTTGTTTATCGCTTAAACCCGACTGGTTGTCGTCTATCTGGACGGCTCCGCCGTTAACCAGGCCCGGGAAGTTTACAATCCCCGCGGTTAAACCTCCCGAAAACGATTTGGCATCCTGTACATAGTGGGCCCTACTACCGTCAAAATAAACCATAGCCCGACCATTCCAGAAAAGATTCCCGCCGTTTATCCAGTGGCTCAAACGGGTGTTATAAACGGGAAAATCAAAAGAATTGGTCTTCCCCGAGCATTCCGGATACGTAATCGGGCAAAAATATGTTCCGTTTACTCCCGCAAATCCGTTATTTTTAGTGACAAAAGTCTGCAAATTATTGGCAAGGCATCCGTTTCCGCAGTCTCCGTCATTTGCGGTATCCGTAATCATCCTGGTACTGCCCATCTCAAGAGAAAGTACCGTTGCCGTAAAATTTCCCTTTTCCGTTGCAACATTAATGGTAGAAAGTCCGCTTCCGGGAGGACCGCTTACGGGCTTTGCGGTCGGCTTGGGAGTAACTGATGGCTTAGAAGTGGGAACTGCCGTGGGCTTTATCGTAGGAGCAGTGGTGAAAGAAGGAGAAGGAACTGGGGTGGCCGTCGCAACCGCGGTGGGAGTGACAGCCGTGATGTTGGGCTTAATACTGCCGTTTTTAAATATTATGTAACCGACCAGTGAGATAACGGTAATAAAAACCAACATTAAAACAGGAGCAAAACCAGGGCTCTTCATATTTCATTCTAGCAAATCTCCTAATATAATATGCGTATGGAAAGCGGACATGAAGCGGAAGACTTCAGAAAGAAATCCGTTCTTGCCGTATGCTGGGCAGGAACCGACAGGAGCCAATATATTGCCGAGGAATTAAATAGAAGGAATTATTTTGCAACAAGCGCAGGTGTTTTGAAAAATAATAACCATGCGGTCTCAAATTACGTCACACCTGCCGATCTGTCCAACGTGGGTATCGTCGTTTTTGCTTCCATACACGAAAGGAATGTTTTTTGTAAAGACGAAAAGCTTAAAGCAATTGTCAAAAAAAACGGTATAGAAGTCAGAGTGCTGAATATTACCGAAAGCGATAAGGACAGGGCACACAATTACGGCAAGGTGGAAGAATTAAAAGCCGAAATTTCAAAACAGCTGGACTGTATCGGTTTAAAGGACCTCACAAATCAATAGTTCAAATATTTGTCGATATTTGCCAGGTGCTCCTTATAGGTTTTTGCGCAGTGTATTTCTTTATATACATCATGCAAATAGTATAAACACTCGGTAGTCTCTGGGTTAAGGGCGGCTTCGATGGCATCGATTCCAGGACTGCAGATGGGGGTGGGGGGAAGGCCTTCGTTCAGGTAACTGTTATACGGCGAGTCGCTTTTCTTTTCGGCTATATTTACGCTACCCCACCACTTTCCGTTTTCATTTTTGCCCAGCGTGTACTGCATTGTCGCATCAATTTGCAAACGCATTCCGGTATCCAGCCTGTTCCAGATGATTCCCGATATTAACTTCATATCTTTTGCTCCTGCCGCCTCACGGGCAATAAGTGAGGCAATCTTTACTCCCGTGGTCCATTTTATGTTTTTGTCGGCAAATTGCGGCAAGAGAGGAGACATTTTTTGATTAAAGTTATTAATAAATCTTTGGGCAACGGCCTCGGGTGTTTCATCCAGCGGAATTAAGTAAGTATCGGGATAATAAACCCCCTCAAAATAATCGGAACCTAGATTTTTGTAAAACGAATTCCACGAAACCAGTTGACTATCGTTCCAATTGAGGGCGTCAGCCAAATATTCTCCCAATTGTTCCCTCCTTACACAAAATGATTCGGTAAACCAGACCAAATCGGCGTTTCCGGTTATTTTTTTCATAACAGCCCAGGCGTTCATGTCCTGAGACAGCCTGTAGCCGCCGGCTTTTACGTCGTAGCCTCCGGAAAAGTTATCTAGGAGAAATTGGAAAGCACCTGAGTCCCTTATGAATTTTTGATCCTGCAGGGCCTTGGAAACGTCAAAATTTTCCGTATTCTCGGGAACAACAAAAACCTTAACTTCTTTCGAATCCCCGACGGATCCAAAACGGCTCCAAACCATATATAAAATCAGGAATGTCGCTGTCGGAATGAGGATAAATTTAAGAACCTTCATGTCCCATTCTATCATCTGATTCAGGATGGGGTTTCCCTGCAAAATTGGGGCAGCCTGACAGAGCGGCCGCTTGTTCTATTTGAGACTTTATTTCCACTTTTCTGTCCGACGGAAGTTTATTCAAAAAATGACCTTTTTTAAACTTCTGCACACGGCATCCCACATCTTTACCGCAGCGGACTCCATAGTTGGCCATAAAACTACATTCGGAGTATTGAGCTTCGGACGGCTTTTCGTGCATTCGTGGATTTTACCATAATTCTTGAGGGAATTTAATTACGGTATAAAATACTTCTATTGACTATTTGTTATCAAAATTTGATAATAAGGTGTGAAGTTATTTGTAAGATTGGCAATAAATGTTTTTGCGCTTTTCGTGGTGGAGTACCTGGTTCCCGGATTTCACCTGGCGGGTCTTTGGACCGCGGTTGTAGCAGCCATTGTCATAGGAGTAGTAAATACTTTTATCCGCCCGATAGTTCAGCTTATCGCGCTTCCCATTTCAATCCTGACTTTCGGTATTGCGGCCATTATTATTAACGTATTACTTTTTTGGGGAGCTTCCATGCTTGTCCCGGGGTTCACCATCGACGGCTTTTTAACGGCACTCGTCGCATCTCTAGTACTATCCCTCGTCTCCTGGTTTATGCATAGGCTTGCATCCGATTAAAGCGGTCGGGGGTCCACTTTGAATATTTTGTCGTCCCCGCTTTTTGCCCGGCCCCGCCCGTCATTGTTGCTTGTTGAAAAGTAAATATATCCGTCCGGTCCCAGCACAACGGCCCTGATTCTTCCGTATTCCTTTTTGAAATGTGAGGTCAAAACGAGGCTATTGTCGTTTTTAATTTTCACCTGGAAAAGACTTTCTCCCCTTAATCCCGAAAAAAATAGACTTCCTTTATAGTATGCCATCCCGGAAGGTGCCCATGTTTCCTCCGTCCCTGATTGTATAACGGGGGAAATAAGTCCCTCTCTTGTCTCGTCTCCCTTAATTGTCGGCCAGCCGTAATTGCCTCCTTTATAAATTATGTTTATCTCATCGTTGCCGGTTTCAAGACCCGACGGACCGTGCTCAGTCTCCCACAAAACACCTTTCTCATCCCAGGCAAGTCCCTGAGGGTTCCTGTGCCCCAGTGAATAGACCTCATTTCCGAAAGGATTGTCGGATGGGATATCTCCTTCTTCCGTTATTCTTAAAATCTTTCCGTTCAAAGAATTTTTATCCTGTGCAAGGTCCGGACTCCCCGCATCTCCCGTCGTTACGTATAAATATCCGTCAGGACCGAATGCTATTCTTCCGCCGTCGTGGTTTACCGAGCCTTTAATTCCCTCCAGAATTACTTTCCTGTCTGTCAGGGTGTCATTCTCAAACTTGTATCTTTCAACCCTGTTGGATATGCCGCTCGAATCCTGGGTTGTCGAATAAAGGTATATATAATTGTTTTTGACAAAATCTGGGTGAAGGGAAAGACCCAATAAGCCTCCCTCGCCGATATGCTTAACTCCTTCAATCTTTTTTACCGTTTTTGTTTGTGCTCCTATTTTAAGAAGCTTTCCCGATCTTTCGGTTACAAGCATTTCACCGCCCGGTAAAAATGCAATCTCCCAGGGTATATCCAAATTTTGTGCAACAATCTCCGCACCTGCCGAATTAACGATTGTTGTTTCGGGGGCGGATTTATTTTCACTTCTGTCCTGCTTTTTGTTAAAAAAATACAGAAATGCTCCGGCCGATACCAAAAGCAGGGTAATAATAATTACTTTGTTTTTTTGCATGTATTTTGCACGGACCTATTTAAGATGTCTGTCAAAGAATTCAACGGATCTTCTCATTGCCGTTGAAAAACTATCGGAAAGGTTGTGGTCGTCTCCTTCGTAAAGAAATAGTTCGGCTTCTTTTCCCGCTTTATCCATCAGCCCTTTTAAATTTTCGGAAAATTCACTCGGAACGGAGGCGTCAAGGGTTCCGTGATGGATTGAAAGGGGACCCGATATATCCGCAAGGTAACTTGTTGCGGAGATGGAATTCCAAAAGTCGGGATTTTCTTCGGGTGTTCCGAAAGCGGCCTGAAGTTCATCCCTCCATCTCCTTGCGCTTGAAGGAATTCCGGGAGGAGGGGTGGAGGCTCTTCTTCTCCAACTGCTTATCATTTCGGGGTATGATCCCACAACCCCAGCCCAAATAACACCCGCTTTTATATCATCCGATACAACCATGCTTCTTAAGGTAATGAATCCTCCCATGGAGTGTCCCCACATTCCGATCTTTTCGGGATTGACCGAAGGATACTTTTTAACGGATGAGACGGCATTCAAAGCATCAACCGTATACGCGTTTGATCCGTATGCTCCTGTCGGCTCGCCTTCGCTTTCTCCATGACCCCGGAAATCGGGCTTAAAGACAACGTACCCGTTTCTGGCAAAACCGTCAACGTAGGAAACATATTTCTCGGTGGTCCTGTACTGGGCAGGAGGAATATAGCCATGGTTAAATATTATCGCCGGGAATCCTTCCGGGGGTTCTTCTTCCTCGGGTACTGTTAAAAGGCCGTAAACCTTTAATCCTTCCGACCGGTATGAGGCAATATACCGTTTGTAATTTGAACCCGGGGTAAGTGTTTCTTCAATAATCAAATCGCTTCCGGGATAGTTTCCTTTTCTAAGGTACTCGATGGAAAGAAGAAAGGGGACCCCAAGTTCGGAGGATCCGACAAACCCTCCTTCATCCAGGAAATTGTTTAAATCGGTCGGGAAATCGGGTTTTTTTGGAAAATATCCCTTTGAGTAGAACAAATAGCCGCCAAAAAGAGCAAATAAAAGTACCGAAACTATTAAAATTTTCTTCTTTTTGAACACCTTACATTTTAACACGCGGGGTAAAGCGTTTTTATGAAGTACGGTTTTGTGTTATCAATTCTGCTTTTTCCTGTTCCACAAACTTCCGAAGACGTCTCTTACGTCGTAACCGAAATAGGCGAGAACGGAGAAAAGTAAAAACGATGCGGTTGCCTCATCCAGATTTCCCAAAAAAGGGACGTTATCGGGAATAAATTCAAAAAATCCGGCAGTGGGGTTTAGAAGATAAATGAATGCTAAAAAGCCGATGGCTGCAACTAAATATTTTTTCATTTTTTAAGAACCGAGGTGCAAAACATACACTTTTTTGCGCCAAGGGGGACAACGCTAAGACATTCCGGGCACTTTTTTGTAGTAGGGTCAATTGGCTTTTGTTTATTGGTTAAGGCTATAAGTTTATTCATTGGAAGAACTACAAGGAAGTAAACGACAAACGAAATGATGACAAAAGAAATAAGGGCATTAAGAAAATCTCCTATCATAAACTCGCTCCGGTTAACGGTAAAGCTTATTTTTGAAAAATCAAGGCGGTAACAACGGCTCCGAAAGCTACACCGATTACCACTCCGACCGCAAGGTCAACGACGTTTCCTTTCAAAATAAACTGCTTAAACCCTTTTAACACTAATTGTATTTTCGCACAGCTTTTTTGTTTTTGCAAAAATAGCATTAGGGGCTGGGATGGGGCAAGAATCAGAAGGGTATATCTTCCTGTACTGGTTTATCTTCAATGTGGGCAATTGTTTCTCCAACGTGCCTATAAGCGCACCATTTACAGCTTTTTCCCTCTTCCGGTGGAGGACCGGCAAGAAGTTTGTCAATTTCGGCAATAAACTTAATAAATCCGGGCTGGTCCATCGGCACCTCAAGCCATTTGGGAGGAAATGTCAAAAGTGCTTCACCGTCTTTATAGGAAACCTGATCAGGGTAAAAAATCAAAAGACCCATCCTGTTAATTTCAACCGGTTTTCCGGATTTCGGATTTTCCAGGGCAAACTTATAGGCATTAAGTTGTGTTTTATATTTATCGATTTTCCCGACATCCGGATTACTGATTTTAAGATCAACCAAAGTATTGCCATCACTCCCATTAACCAGAAGATCATATTTGCCTTTTAAATAAACGTGTGTTCCCGGAATAATCTTCGAGTCCACCCAACCTTCCTGCATGATTACTTTCCCTTCCGGTAAACTTTCAGAAAGAGTTCTCAGTTCTTTCCCCACAAGACTTCCCTGAATCCTGGTGTTTATGGCAGAAAATACCCCAGGCATCGGCATGCTAGGTTGATAAATTCCGTTTTTAACTTTAAGGTAGTAGCAAAGTTTGCATTCTTCGTAAAGGTATGCAAAATCAGAAGGGGAGAGCTTAAATATTTCCTGGTGGATGTCTCTTTCCGGCATATGAGGCTATTATACCACCATAAAAATGCTAATATTCGATTGTGAAAAACAGGGTACCTACTTTAAAAGAATTTAATAGTATTTATTGGAGAACCGTAGGTAACTTATTTCATAAAATATCCCCTTGCATCGAACACCCGGGGTTACTTTTTAGGGACGTTCATATTCTATATCATGACTTAAAGTATAGATTCTTCCTTGTTACCGATCCTCCACCTATACAACATAAAAAAGAGCAGACGGATAATTATTTTGAAAGAATAGACCCAAAACACGGATTGAGATTTTATGAATGCATGGCAAGTAAATGTTCCGGGATTGATCTTGATTATGCAATTCCCCGCGTGGATGAATTTTATAGCGACAAAAGATCCAGGAAAATTATAAGGGAATTTTTAATAAGCTTAAATCAAGCCGAACAACAAGTATTGGATAACTATAAAAAATATTTAATTAGAAACGAAATACTAAAAGGGAATTGAGGCAATTATACTACTCTGAAAGTGATAATATTTAACTAGTGGCATTCGATTTTAGTCAAATCATTTTCCAATCCATTATTAATTCAATCAAAATAGCACCAGCCTTATGGCTTATGATTCTTGCACTTCTTTTTGCAGCCACAGCAATTTGGGTTTTCAAACTTCTTCATCTTGCAAAAGCAGACATATTCAAAATAGACAAAATGAGTGGCGAGGAATTCGAAACTTTCCTCGAAATATTATTTAGAAACGATGGGTTTAAAGTAAACCACACAGGTAGTTCGAATAAATATAAAGGAGATTGGGGTGCAGATTTAATCATTGAGAAAAACGGAATAAAAACTTCTGTCCAAGCAAAAAGGTGGAAATGGATGGTTACTGAAAAATCAGTGCAAGAAGTTGTTACTTCAAAAGCACAATATGGTTGCCAAGGTGCAATGGTTATTACAAACAGTCATTTTTCCTATCACGCGAAACATTTAGCACGAGTTAACAATGTCTTACTTTGGGACAGAAACACTCTCGCTTCAGAAATATTGAGAATAAGAAAACAAAATAAAAGAGAACAATAATCAAGAAAAATTCTAAATAAATTATTTTGGGATGACAAAATTAATACATAAAATCTTTTTGTACAGTCACTAGGGTATTGACTTTCCGCCATTTGAATGTTTAAATCTAGAAGCTAAAACTGGAGAGTGAGCCTTTGGCCGCTAGCCAGTTTTTTGCATTTAAGGAATATTGACAATCGCTTGAAAGTTTTTATATAAATTCTTCTTTTTCAGCCCCATACTTTGAGGGGTATGGAATAGTTTATTTTCCGCTTCTTTTCGTATCATTCTTTCATAACCATTTAATGAAGCTACTTTGACAATTCTATTTTTTACCCTGTGACTAAGATTTAAACCGTAGCCCAACAAATCCGCCACTTGGGTAAGTGTATCCATGTTTCTTTTAGTTGAAAACGATAGAGAGGTAAGTCTTCTTTTAATTTCAAGGTGGTCAAGCTTATCAGATGGAAGACCTAAAGATTGATAACCAAAAAACGCTTCATAGATGGAAATATCCTGAATTGGCGTAGAGGCTTCTTGTATAAATTCACCCGTTTTATCTTGAGCAACCAACACTCTTATAAAGTTTGCAATTAAATGTTCATATGCAATCTTTATTACTCTTCGTTGCTTCCAATTCAAGTTATAAACAGATTTTTGATCAACAATTATACAAATTGTATATAACGGGCATTTATTAAAAAAAAATTTAAGATCATTTATAAATTCTCTAAATTTCTTTAGGTCGTTTTTAAAAATTGTAAAATCTTTATCTTTTCTGCCAATATTTTTTGAATGAAACACCACATTTACCCTAGACCAATATTTAAATTTGATGTGATCAAGATTGGTAGAAATTTCAGAAATTCGATCCTTATCAACTACACATCCCGTCAAAATAAAAAAGGGCGAAACTTTATATCTTGCTGGGACTGACTCACCCAACTCATCAACAAACAATGCTAATTTCCTATTCATAAAAACAATTCAATCCTACTCCAAATTATCAATATTTCAAATCCTGAATAGAATCGAAGGGTTCAAAGGTCAAACTTTAATACTTCATCGATCTTTTTTTGCAATTTATCTGTTTCTACTAACGCTACTATCATTTTTTGATAATGCTCAATATCCCCATTTGTTAATTCCGTACCTTTACGATCCTTCAACCATTTTTGTGCGGGCTGGTACCCGCCAATATAAAAATTCCATGCAACCTCAGGGACATTTCCAAAAAATTGATTTTGATTTATATAAACAGCTCTATTCTTGTAATCAATTTTTTCTATAATATTCGGTCCATCAACGGGATAGGTGGTAACAAATTGATCCAATTTGGGTGATTCAAACAAATGAGAGGATCTTAATTCATTTCCAAAAGCAGCAATTTCTTTAAACTCCTCCTTATTCCTGGGGTATGGGACTCTTGGAAAACCACTTTTTAGGAGTTCTTTGTATTTTTCTCGGTAATTTGGCGAATATAAAACTGCATAAATATAATCAAAAATATTTTCTGGCGAAGTCTTTCCGATTATTTTTTCTATTTTATCAATTATCTCCCTCTTGAAATTTGGAACCCGAGACCCGTCCTCATTATAAATATATAAAGGGCCAAGGTAACTAATTCCAGCACCCGCGCTTTTGTTACCTGCGTAGCATTGGTCTATGATGTATTTAGAAATGAAAATATCAAACTTATATTCTGTTGACATTGGCCTAATCCAACTCAAGCCAAAGTTTTCACCTTTTAAAAAATTCCCGAATATTTTGAACCTTCCCCAATCTACCATCTTTGGTGAATAATAAATATAACGTTGATCAAAAGGCCTGTAGCTTATAAATTTTATTAAGTCTTCGGGCATTTCATCGATTACGGATTTTCTAGCAGTAGCGAGTTTCCACCCTCTGGAGTCTCCCGCCAAATACTTTCCATTTTGTTTATTGGGGAATAGCCATGCGCGTATTTCATTATCAGAATAATTAAAATCTGAAAAACGAATGATTCTCTTTAACAGTGAATCTTTATCGGTATCGATTACAACAGCATCCCGTGCAGTTACAATACCCGTCGAATTTCTTACAAAAAGTTCATTTACATCAAACCCTTTAAGATATTCCTTTTCAAGTTTTGCAGAACTTCCTTCTTTAAAAAATAAATTAGGGAGACGGGGTTCAATAAGCTTCCATTTAATATTTTCTAATGACGAATTATTTAACTGTTCATATTTTTTAATTCGCTTCCCCCATAAATCTTGAGAATATAGTTTTGCTAGATCTCCTTGTTTTTTCTTTCCGGTCTTTACTGCCAGAAGAATTGAAACACCTTGTTGTATATCAAAAACATTTTCATCCTTTCCCCCATCTGGTGGTATCTCATGTTTCTTTGAATTGCCATGAAGATCCATCGAATATAAATAATCAAAAGTGTCCAGTAAACTCCATCTCATTCCTCTAAATGTTGGATTATCAAGGTAACCATGGTTAGTAATAAAACCGACAATACCTTCGCCGTTTTTCTGAATCATTTTTTCCGCAAGCGCAATAAACTTTACATAATCATCATTAAGCCAATGTTTCTTTTCCCGAAGTCTTTGTTTTCCCCCTGGCTCTACCTTATATTTCTCAACAAGTTTGTTAGCATACTCTGTTTCATTTGATGAAATTCCACTATAGGGAGGGTTACCAATTACGATCATGATGGGTTTTTCATTTTTTATTTTTGAGGCCGCCTTCGATTCTTCGGCGATACTTTCCGCCAACCCAAGAGCAAATAAACCCTGTTGTTGGATACCGCTTTCTTCTAATGAGTTAGTAAGATAAATACCCAACCTACGATCATTAAAATATTTAAAGCCGGTATCTCTGAAAGCCAAACTTAACTTAAGATGGGCGATTGTATATGGAGTCATCATTAACTCAAATCCATAAATACGGGGAAGCAAATCATGAAGCACGTAAGGGTGCCATTGTCCTTTTTGTCCGGTTTTGATCAAGTGCTCATAAATATTCCGAATAATTTTGCTAATAAAAGTGCCTGTTCCAACGGCTGGGTCGAGGATTTGAACTTTATGCAAACCATTTTTCGTTTTTGTTGTACTTGATAAACCCCCAGCGAGGTCAAAATCTTTCTTAAGTAAATAATCAACTGAACGTACTATAAATTGAACCACAGGAACGGGGGTATAGTACGCACCTATTTTTTTACGTAAATCTGGATCATATTCCTTAAGGAAGTCTTCATAAAAATGGATTACGGGGTCTGGTTCAATGTGTGTATTACCCCACAAATCCTTTTTGTAATATTCTTTCATAAGTTCAGAGACGTCCGCATGAGAAAGCACATCGCACAGTTCATCAACAATATATTCGAGTCGCTTGTCGAAGTTGGGCCCAACAATATGATCAAAAAAATCTCTAAGAAAAGGGTTTGATCTTGGTATTAAGTCACGTGCTTCTTGTCTAGAAAACGTGCTTTGAGGGTCGTCTTCATGTCGAGCTGCAAAAAGGCCGTAAACAAGCGTCTGTGCATACATATCGGCAAAAGCGTCCTTAGTTAAATCATGAACCAAAAGCTTTTTAATGGTCTCGTAAACTTTAACAATTTCGGTGTTTATATCGGAATCATTAGCAAGGTATTGTCGTAGATTATCTCGAATTCTTCGAGCTTTACCTGCCATAATTTTTGAAAGATGTACGCCTGATTTAATAGGCTCCTTCTGTGATTGGGAAAAGTCAATTAAGGTTTTTGCAAGATTTACAAAATTTTGAGGAAATTGCCTAATTATACGTCCCTTAAGATTATATTCTGCAATTTTTATTGGTTCTCCATACCGAATACCATTTCTATAAAAACGAAATTCTACATAATCGGTAAGCACTAGGTTTGTGTATCCGTAGTACCGAGTCATTTGTTCTGAATCTTCAATCCTGTCAAGAGATACACCAATATCTTTAGCTTCTATATACAATATTGGAACATCATTTTTAAGTACAATAAAGTCTGGTTTGTTGTGTTGTTCCGCTTTTGGATCGTGATCTATACGCCTGACATTAATTTCTTCAAAAATCTTTTTGATTAAGACCTCGAAATCAGTACGATAACCCATCTCGCTAGTTTCCACATGAGCAAATTTAGCAGAGAGAGATGAAATATAATCAGCAAAAACATCCTGCATCCTGGCCTATTTTACTACATTTCCCAAAGATTATAAGGATATTATCTTCTATTCGTTCTTTTCCAAACTGAAGTAATTCTACAAACACCTTTTGAATCGGTAAGGTAGGCAACACCAATTTCGTAGCCATTATATTTTCTTACGGAGTTGTAGCCTGCACCGTTTGTCCACTTTTCAGGAGTTCCTTTATTGTAGACGTCCATTACCTGCCCTTCGGAAAGGCCAAAAGAAGCCATTTTTGAAAGCGCTTTGTTTGTAAAAATGATATTAGCCATAACCTTGGCCTATTGTAGCACTTTGCTGTATTGAAATTTATTGCTTCACGATATTTAATGGACGCATGTCATTAACGATGCAGGATCTCGACGCGATAGAAAAAGTTGTGGGTGAACAAATTGAAGAAAGAACGAAAAATTTACCCACAAGAGATGAATTTTTTAATAAGTTGAAGATTCAACCCGCTATTTAATTACCCCAAGAGACTAGGGCATGAAGAAGTAATTGTACTCATCAAAGGCAAAATGGCCCGAGGGTCTATTTAAAAGAATGTCTGCAATCTGCCAGGCATCCATATCCTCAGAGATCCTGTACTCGGCGTTTTTGTCGATGGTCCTGGTTTTACCAACACTAATCGCATTTTCGCCTGAAGTTACGTCTTTCGTGTGCTCTAAAGCATATCGGAAACTTTTTTCATCCCTGATAAAACCGTAATAAGCGAGGTTACTGACCAGGGCGTCCAGGGTTGTGTTGTTGCTGATTCTCAGATCCACCGTTCCGTCAACTCCGGGCTTTGACCTGATCTCCTGCGCTTCCTGAGGTGTCATTCTCAAATTTTGGATAAAATAATCTTCAACTTTCTTAGGGGAATTCCAATTCCTTCCCGGGGCATCAAAGCTTTCATCGATAGGATTGGATAGTTTAGAATATCCAAAAATACTGACAACTCCAAGAAATATTATGCCTGCAATTACATAAAGACGGTATTTGGAGAAATATTTAACCATCCTGCCCTATTTTAACACTTTCCCGTTTGACTTCACTCAGTCAATCTGCTTTCTTTCCTTCCCCATAGCCAAAATTTTTTCAAAATCTTCCACATTACCCACAAAACATATTGGTTTTCAGGCAAGCTTCTCACCCTTGTAATTTTGTTCCTTAATATTAAATCCAACTTTAAGTTTATTCATTACTTCTCTTTCAATTGGACCGGCTTTCGGGTAAATTGCTCTAAATCTCTTCTTAAAGTTTTTGCTCCAATTTTTCCCTTGAATATGGTTTCTTGCTAAGCTGGATTTATACCTTTCTATTTCATTTGCAATAATTATTTCCTCCATGGGTCCTCTCAAGGCGAGGTTGTTTTCGTATGTGTCGCTGTTATATAACTCCATAGGTAGGGTTAAGAGGTGATCACGGTAATCGTTATTCATAACTATATTCGGATTTGCTATCCTATTAAATACTTCCGGAATGTCGGGAAAAAACTTTGGTAAATTCTCACCACAACCCATTTTCATGACTGCATCCGTAAAACCTTCTTTTGTATTTAGAGGCGGTTTGAATAAATTAAGATCAATAATGTGTTTTAAAGGAATTTCTCTTGTTATATCTAAATCTACTTTATCCACAAAAACATTTTACATCCTTTTAAAACTAAACTCCATACAGGGCAATTGGCGACTCTGATTAGACAAATATGAAGTGAAGATAAATTTGTAGCGCCTGCAGGATGTAAATAAAAATAAACAATCCTGCAGGCGCAGTCCTCGGTATTACAAATTTCATAAATGGCGGAGCCTATTGATCATTAGCCATACGGCTAATAATAAAAACCATACGGTAAACAACCCTCCACAACATGACGTATACGCCATTCCCAGGTCCAAATGTGATACGTAATTAAACACGTCTCTTACCATTGCGTTAAACAAAGAAAAAGCAAACAGCAAAATGAATGGGATCGCGATCAAAAACAACAGCCAATGTGACGTGCGCATTGCACAGCCTCCTTTTCTTTAAAGTGCCAGGTTAGTTTATATATGAAATATAATACTCAAGGAACCATATTATAGGACAGGTGAGTATTTATGTCAATCGATGGACGTTGTATTTAACAAAGCGTCGCAAGGCAATCGACCGACTTTTACACATTAAGGTGAAGGGAATGTTTTTGTTTTTTTGAACCACATGGATTTGAAAGATCCGGTTATTAAGACTTTTCGGCAACGAGAACTATTCTATGGCGCTGAAGGGCTATTCCTTTTTCCGTTTTGTGCTCTGCGATATACCGTGCAAGATTGTCTCTGTCTTTTATGGGGTCGTAATCCTCAAAAATAGGGACTTTCTCCAGATAACTGCTCAGATCAACCGATGTTTTAAAATATTCGGTATATAAGTACTCTCCCGCACAGGAAACCGTAAGCCAGACATCTTCAAGATCCTTAATGTCCCTTTTTAAAACAGGTTCGTTCCACTTTCCGTAATTCTGACCTCTCCCGAAAATTTCTTTTATCGCCCGTGCATCCTGTTCACCGACTTTTATTCCGATGTACTTGCCTCCGGGAACAAGAAGTCTTTCAAATTCAAGGTAGTCCGTGGGGCCGCGTCTGGAATAAATGACTCCGAAGATTTCGGAAAAGTATTGATTATGGAATATATCAATCTTCCTGAAACTGACGTTTGTTATTCCCGTTTCCTTTTGCAATTTACATGCGGTTTCTAGCATGCTGTCGGAGGTTTCTATTGCCGTGATTTTTTTAAAGTTCGGGGCGACACTTAGCGTAAATCTTCCGTCTCTGGAACCCACATCCAAAGCTTCTATACGGGAATCCGCGGCCTGCAGGAGTTCGCTTATAAATCTTTCTTCAGGGTCCTCACCGGGAAACTCTTTCTGCATGTCAACTTCCGTAGAATAGTTTTCGAATTTCTCGGCTACTTTATTGTAAAAATCAATTTCCATGGGGATATAATAGCACCTTAAGGGTAGCAGTTGGGCCAGAGGGCACTTTTTCCGATACTTAGGGCGTAGGCAGCGGTTTGAACGGCTTCCTCCGCATTAAAGCGCAGGTTTGCGTCCGGATCCTCTCCGATTTTTACTCTCAGGTTTTTCCAGGTAACGGCTCCGAACTGATAAAGGCCGGCATATCCTAAATTTTGGGCTAAAGGGTTAAATCCTGATTCGCAGATTGCCATGTAGCGCAAAACGTCAGGGCTTACCCCATACTGCCCTGCAAACCTGTTTATAAACTCATTAATTTGCTGGGAAGTGTATTTTGGCTGCGGAACGGGCGTTGGGGTTTTGGTCGGGGTAGGTTTGGGCTTTGGTGTAGGGGTAGGTGTCGGGGTGGCAGTCGGCGTTGGAACGGCGGTTGGAACGGGTGTTGCCGTAAAGGTGGTTACTTCTGCCAAAATTTTTTGCTGGGACTTGTCCCTATTTATCAAGAGTAGGGCAATGCCTTCCCCTGTAAGAACCAAAAGAAGAAAATATAAAACAAGCGTTTTCATCCGCGCTATTTTACCATGCTTAATTCATTTATTTTCAACTTGTCCCTTTGCGATTTTAATAGGCTTAATTTTTAACTGAAAGGCATCATCGATTTCCAAAGACTGCATCTGGAATCCTGTTATGTAGTCTGGGTGAAATTTGAATTTTTTTGCCGCCTGGTCAAATATCTCGCTATCCCAGATATTTACTATCAACTCCTCGGTAATTACACCTATGTAATCGGGGATTCCCTGTCCTTTTACCCGAGAGTAGAGAACGGCGGTTTTAACGTCGGCGGGTTTCATCTCCCAGCACTTGGAGGTAATCATATTAAGGGTTTCTCCTGTATCACATATCTCATCTACCACCAAAACCTTCTTTCTTTTTAAGTCTTTTGCGGGCAAAACCGACCATACGGGGCGTTCGTGTTTAATGACATTGTTTTCCCTTCTCGATATGCGAATGGGGAAAAGATCTTTTTGAAGCATGTGTGATACTAGGGTGGCTGCCATAAGGCCACCACGGCCGTTGCCTACTATGACGTCGGGATCGTACTTGGCTATATTTTGTACAAGACCTTTGCAAAGCCTATGGAAAACTTCCCAGGAAACGGGTCGTATTCCAACCTTTTCCTTGTACGGATATTCCTTGTATCTTTTATCTTGTTCAACCATGTTCCCAATAAAGAAGTGTTATTGTACCATTTTAGAGGCAACCAGGCTATTTGCCTGCCGCGCCCGGGGGATGGACTATGCCGGTTTGAACTGGGTAACCCGCTTTACCTCCTTCACTCACAGAATAAGGGCGTTTTGTTATAGTATTCCCGAGATAACGCCCGCGTGGTTTTCTTCTCCTGCCGAATACAAAAATCTTTCTCCGGCTGATTTGCCCGAAATTGCACTACCCAGCGGGGAGTCGGGCGAAATAAAATTAATTCCTGAGATATAGGCGGAGTTTTTTACAAAATAGAACTCCGAAATTCTTCCGTCGTCAAATGTTACGGAAGTAAAGCAAACGGGGGACACGGTTTCTGGCACGGCGCCTATCCGGGATTCTTCAATTTCCGCTTTAAGTTTTTTGAGCTGTTCAAGCTTTTGATAACTTAAAAGTGCCGTATTACCGGCATGTTCCGCATCTCCAGCGGCGGAATAGGAAGTGGCTAACCCATGGCTTGCTTCGTTTGCAGTCTTTCTTGTATGCAAAGCGGAAACTTCGGCTTTCCCGAGTTCTTCCTTTAGCCTTGCTGCCAGATTCTCAAGTTTTTGTCTTTTCATTAAGCAATTGTACCACCGGTGCAATGTCTGCTATATTATTTAAATATGCCAAATGTGCTTCAAGGAAAAAAGTTGGGTTTTATTTATAACGTCAGACATAAGTATCCCGATCCCAAAGACCCCGAAACTTTCAATGAGACGGATTTTGACGACCCTGTCACGATTGAATCTATAGTGACGCACCTTACAAACATAGGCTTTGATGTTTTGGCTATCGAATCCGACACCCGGGCGGAGGAAATTTTGATTAGGGAAAAGGAGAATATCGGTTTTATCCTGAATTATTCGGAGGAGGTTTTCGGCTCAAACCCTAAAATTTATATGGCCGAGGTTTTGGAAAAAATAGGCCTTCCTTTTTCCGGTTGTTCCAATGAAGTTCAAAATATAGTCATAAATAAGGGCAAGATGAAGGAGGTTTTGCTTTCCAAAAACGTTCCCACTTTACGTTTTCAGGTTATGAAAAGTGAGGGTGAAAGATTGGATCCCGAACTCCGCTTCCCCGTCATCGTAAAACCCATCGCCAGGGGGTCTTCCGCGGGAATAACGAATAAAAGCGTTGTCCACAGGGACAAAGAATTGCACGAACAGGTTAAATTTATTCTTGATACTTTTAAAGAGCCTGCATTAATTGAACCTTTCATAGAAGGCAGAGAGTTTTCCGTAGGAATGTTGGGAAATCCTCCCGAAGTTTTTCCTATAATCGAACCCAAACACGAAAGCCTTCCCAAAGATTATTACCACATTGATTCGCTGGAGGTTAAATGGCTCTTGGAAGAGGAGTTGGGGGAAAACTATTTTAATTGTCCCGCCAAGGTGGAACCCAAGCTTAAAGACCGCATAGAAAAGGTTTGTCTTTCCGCATGGGAGGCTCTTGATATTACCGACTTTTGCAGGATTGATCTCAGGGCAGACTCTGTGGGAGATATATACGTTCTTGATATCAATACACCCCCCGGCTTAATTCCTCCGGAAATATCAATGACTTCATATTTTCCGATGGCCGCAAGAGTCATGGGTGATGACTATGAAACACTACTACGTAAAATTATTTCTGAAGGACTCAAAAGATATAAGCTGGAAGATTCTATTTCCCCAGGTGCGAGGGGTTAAAGTTGTAGGGGAATATGGCCTTTAGCGAAGTTATTCTTACGACTTCCCCTTCGGTATCGGCAACAATAATGAGGCAATTGTCCGTATGCTCCACTATCCTTTGCAAACATTCTCCGCAAGGACCGGAGTTTCCCTTCGCGCAAACCGCAACTGCCCTTATGAATTTTCTGTTGGGTATTGAGGCTCCTTCGCTGTTGGCGGCTGCGATTGCCGATCCTTCCGCGTGATTTGTAGGAGAGTAGGCAACCGATTCCGAGTTGCATCCTCCGAAGATTTGTCCGTCGGTTGTTAAGAGAGACGCTCCGACATTGTAATGCGAGTAAGGGGTATAGGCACGTCGCCTGTAACTAACGGAGCAGGAAACAAGGGCATCGATGACATCTTTTCCCAACTCTTTGACTTCGGATTTAATAAATTTATACTCGGCCAGTAAGTCCGCTTCCGAAGGCGTCCAAATTCTATCCGAATAACGTTCCATATATCAGACGTTATACAGCAATTAGCGTAAAAGTCAAAAAGATAGCTTTCTTCCGTGCATGATTTGGCAGGTAATTTGGAGAGGGTTCAAAAAAGTTTTCTATTTTACAAAAATCCAAAAAAGAATTGATAGGGCAATCCTGTAGATTCCGAACGAAGTAAAATCATGTTTTTTAACATAGTTCACCAGGAATTTAACCGCGGCAACGGCAAAGAAAAAGGAAAGAACAGATCCGATAAAAAGCGTTAAGACCCCGCCTTGAGTTATCATGTCCCGGGATTTATATATATCAAAAACTGTTGCCGCAAACATGGTTGGCACTGCCAAAATGAATGAAAATTCTACTGCAGCTTCGCGTTTCAAACCCGTCAAAAGCCCGCCCACAATTGTTGCTGCGGCCCTTGAAACGCCGGGAATAACCGAAATCGACTGAAAAGTACCGATAATAAAAGCTTGTTTATAAGTGATTTCGGAGGATTTTTTAACTTCCGACTTCTTTCTTTTTAAAAACCATTCCACTGCGATCAAGGCAACACCTCCCCAAAAAAGGGCATTAAGAGTTATTGAACTGCTTCCGAGAAGTACCTCCTTGATAAGAGGATAAAGGGTGGCTCCGACAACGGCGGTGGGGATAAATGCCACAAATATTTTTTTGACAAGATCACGGCTCATCAATAACTTTTTGAAGTAAAGTACGACTATTGCCAAAATTGCACCGAGCTGGATTACTATCTCAAAAGTTTTAACAAAGTCGGTTTCGGCAATTCCCATTAGTTTCGAGGCTAAAATAAGATGCCCTGTGGAGGAAATAGGCAGGAATTCCGTTAAGCCCTCAAGAGCGGAAAGGATTAAAACTTGGATAGAGTTCATCGATTCAGTATATTCGTGTTATAATTTGTGGTCAAATACTAGTGTATAAGGGCCTGTAGTATACTGGTAGCACGCGCCCATGGCATGGGTGAAAAGCGGGTTCGATTCCCGCCAGGTCCACCCAAAGGATTGCTAATTAGCTTCATTTGGCGTAAAATATCCTATAATGGAAATCAGGAATATTGCTATTATTGCTCATGTTGATCACGGAAAAACAACTCTCGTGGACGCTCTTTTGCGCCAGTCTAATACGGTAATGAAGAAAGAGATTGCCGATCAGGGAACTATTATGGACAGCAACGAACTTGAAAGGGAAAGGGGAATTACAATTTTTTCCAAAAATGCATCGGTTGAATATAAAGGCGTCAAAATAAATATTATCGATACTCCGGGTCACGCGGACTTTGGGGGAGAAGTGGAGAGGGTTTTATCCATGGCCGACGGAGCACTTCTTTTGGTTGATGCCAAGGAAGGGCCCATGCCTCAGACAAGATTTGTTTTGAGGGAAGCTCTTAAGCTGGGTTTGAAGATCATTGTCATTGTAAATAAAATCGATAAAAAGGGAGCCAGACCCGAGTATGTGCAGGGGAAGACTTTTGATCTTTTTTGCGAACTCGGAGCAGACGAGGAAACCGCTCTTTTTCCCACGGTTTATGCAAGCGGGCGCGACGGCAGGGCTGGGCTTACTCCTGACCTGGACAAAATGACCGATATTTCGACTATTTTTGACGCGATTTTGAAATATATTCCGGAGCCTGATGCCAATTTGGATAAACCCCTTCAGATGCTTGTCAGCAATATCGGCTACGACAATTACAAAGGAAGGATCGCCATTGGTAAGATCCACTCCGGCTCCATCAAAAACGGCCAGGAAATTGCCCACATTGACAGAGACGGAGTCATAACAAAGTATAAAATAACTTCCCTTTCAACCTTTAAAGGCCTCGGAAAACTTGAGGAGGAGGAAGCTGTCGCCGGGGATATTGTGGCGGTAACGGGAGTGCCTGATGTAAATATCGGGGAAACTTTCGCCGATCCCGTTACACCGGTAGCACTGCCCCTGATCGATATTGAAGAACCCACCGTAAAAATGGTTTTTATGGTTAATAATTCTCCTTTTGGGGGGAAAGAGGGGGAGTTTAAAACATCAAGCCAGATTAAGGCCAGACTTTATAAAGAGCTTGAAACCGATGTGGCCCTAAAAGTGGAGGATAACGCAGACGGAACATGGACGGTATTCGGAAGAGGGGAACTGCATTTGGCGATATTTATAGAACGTATGAGGCGCGAGGGATATGAGTTCCAGGTTTCCAGGCCTCACGTTGTCAATAAAGTAGTCGACGGGAAAAAACTGACTCCGTACGAGAAGGTCTATATCGAGGTTCCCGAGACGTATTCGGGAGTGGTTATCCAAAAAATGGGTATGAGACATGCCACCATGGACAATCTGGAAACCACCGAGGGCCTTACTTATTTGGAATTTACGATTGCCACAAAGGAACTCATTGGTTTTAGAAGCGAATTTATAACGGATACGAAAGGACTTGGCATAATGAATGCTGCATTTTTCGAATTCCTTCCCGATGACGGATTTACCCGGGAGAGGGAAAGGGGAAGCCTTGTTGCTTACGAGACCGGGGAAACCAGACTTTACGGAATGACCCAGGTTCAGGATCAGGGGGAACTTTTCATCGGTCCGGCCGTAAAAGTATATAAAGGGCAAGTTGTGGGCCAACATAGCAGAACCGGAGATCTTCGTATTAACGTCTGCAAAGAGAAAAAATTAAGCAATATGAGAAGTAAAGGGGAAGGAACCATGGAACATTTTAATACTCCCAGGGAGATGGGGCTTGAAGACGCTCTTGAATATATAGATGATACCGAGTTTGTCGAGGTAACTCCAAAATCAATCCGCATCCGAAAAGTCATACTGGATGAGGTCGAGGCACGTAAACAGGCAAAACTTCTGAAAAACAGATAACCCTTCAAAATTTGACATTTGTTCATTATTGTTATAGGATAGTTTAGTTGAAATATAGCTTTTTCATCTAAGGAGGTGAAATAATGAACGCCAATATAGTTATTGGTTTATTGGTGATTCTTACAGTATCTGTCTCGGTTTCGATGTTTTGTATTTTCTTAAGATTGACAGATATAGAGGTCGATTTAGCAAATATCGCCTCAGAACTTAAAATCGCCAACAATAAAAAATAATTTCAACCGGGAGGTGAGATCCAAAAAATCTAAGCTAATAAAATCTCACCTCCCAAGTAATTCTTCTAGATAAATACCATTTGCTATATAATCAAATCGTGGAACCTTTAAGACATTCAACTGCACATCTTTTGGCAGCGGCCGTGACGGAACTTTGGCCAAATGCCAAACCGACGCTTGGCCCTGCTATTGCCGACGGCTTCTATTACGATTTTGACTTTGGAAATGCAAAAATTTCCGAGGAGGATTTTCCAAAAATTGAAGAGAGAATGCACACGATCATAAAGACCTGGAAAGGTTTTGAAAAAAATGTTTTAACCAAAGAGGAAGCCTTAAAAGAATTTGCCGATAACCCTTACAAAAAAGAATTAATCGAAGAGCATTCAAAAGATAGCGACGGACTAACCGTTTACCAGTCGGGGGGCTTTCGCGATCTTTGCCGGGGCGGGCATTCTACTGATCCAAAAGAAATTAAATATTTCAAACTTCTCTCGGTAGCCGGAGCTTACTGGAGGGGAGACGAGAAGCAGAAAATGCTGACCAGAATTTACGGCACCGTCTTCCCCACGCAAAAAGAGTTGGATGAATACCTTACCCTCCAGGAAGAAGCCAAAAAGAGAGACCACAGGAAATTAGGACGGGAGCTGGATCTTTTTACCTTTTCCGAACTGGTCGGAGCCGGCCTTCCTCTATACACGCCAAAAGGAGCTCTTTTAAGAAGGCTTGTTAACGATTACGTTGAATCGGTCCAGGCTGCCCAGGGCTACACGCAGGTCTGGACTCCTCAAATTGCAAAGGCGGAACTGTTTAAAACATCTGGGCACTACGACAAATACAAAGATTCAATGTTTAAAGTTACCTCCAACTATTCCGAGGAAGAATATTTCCTTAAACCTATGAATTGCCCTCAGCATACTCAAATTTATGCAAGTAAAGCCAGGAGTTACCGGGATTTGCCGATCCGTTTAACCGATTTTGCCATGCTTTATAGGGACGAAAAACCGGGTGAGCTTTCGGGGTTGGCTAGGGTCAGGGCATTTTCTCAGGACGATTGTCATGTTTTCTGCAGGGAAGACCAGGTTGATCTTGAAGTTGATATGGCCCTCGCCATGACCAAGGAAATTATGAAAACTTTCGGCCTTTCTTATAAATACAGGCTTTCCACCCATGACCCCGAGCACCCCGAAAAGTATATCGGGGATCCCAAAGTCTGGGAGAAAACAGAAGAATGGGCGGAGAAGATAATGAAGCGCAATAAAATTGAGTACATCGACGGGCCCGGGGAAGCAGCCTTCTATGCACCCAAAATGGATCTTATCGCCAAGGATTCCCTGGGACGGGAGTGGCAGCTTTCTACTATACAGATTGATTTCTTCCTGCCTGAAAGATTTGATTTGGAGTATGTCGACTCCGACGGGGCAAAGAAGCGTCCCGTTATGATTCATAGGGCAATAGTGGGCTCACCCGAAAGATTTTTGATGGTTCTTATCGAACATTTTGCCGGGAATTTCCCGACCTGGCTTGCCCCGGTCCAGGTCAAAATGCTTCCCATTACCGAAAGAAAGAAATCTTGAATACGCGGTAAGGGTTGCAAAAATCCTCAAAGACAACGGAATCAGGGTTGAGGTGGACGACAGAAGTGAGAGGCTTCAGGCAAAAATAAGGGATGCGCAGTTGGAGAAAGCGGCTTACATGCTTATCGTGGGAGACAAGGAAGAAAAAGAGGAGTCTGTTTCCAAACGCGGACGGTCCGGAAAAGATTACGGCCCCCAGCCTCTTGAGAAGTTTGTTGAAGACATCAAAAAAGAGATTGAAGAAAAAATTATTAGCTGATATAATTCACACTTAGATCAAGTTGGGAAAAACAAACACCTTTTGGCGGACAGATTACCAGATCAGAGCTTCCTCATTGCGGGTTATCGGAGCAGACGGAAAACTGATTGGGGTTTTGTCCAAAAACGATGCAATTGAAAAGGCGAAAAAGCTGGATTTAACCTTAGTGGAAATTGCGCCCAATGCTGTTCCGCCCGTTGCCAAGATTGTCGATTTCGGCAAATTTAAATATGCGGAGGAAAAAAAGCTAAGGGCCCAGGCCAAGAATGTCAAGGGCGGGGAAGTAAAGGAAATAAGGTTCAGTCCTTTTATAGCCGACAACGATTTCAAAGTAAGGGTTGAAAGGATAAAAGAGTTTTTTGCGGATAAAAACAAGGTCAGGGTGGTTGTGGTTTTCACCGGACCCCAGATGAGGGTTAAACAAACGGGGTACAAGGTAATTCAAAGAATCCTTGTGGAATTCGGCGACACCGCGGCAATAGACATGGAACCGAAGTTTCTGGGAAAGCACTTAATAACCGTAATTTCGCCTATTTCCAAAAAATCTGCTAAAATACAGGCTGTTGCAAAAAAAGAATAATATGGGAAACAAGATGAAGGGCAGAAAATCTATAGCAAAAAGGCTCAAAATTACCAAAAACGGCAAGATCATGCGTCGTCAAAGCTTCAGGCGCCATCTGAAAGCAGGCAAGACCAGTAAACGCCTCAGAAACCTGAAAAGAATTAAGGAGCTAACGGGTTACTATGCCAAAAAGATCAGAAAAGCCACAGGAACCGGAACGAGGAAAAAGTCGAGAGTAAAAACAAATAAATGAGAGTTAAATCAATTTCGGCAAAACGTCACAGAAAAATATTAAAAAGGGCAAAAGGTTTTAAGCAAGCCAGGAGCAAGCGTATCCAAGTTGCCAAAGAAGCCCTGGTTCATGCCGGAGCATATGCATATCATGGCAGAAAACTCAAAAAGAGGGATTTGAGAACTCTCTGGATTTCAAGGATAAATGCCGGAGTGAAAGCGGGTGGAATTTCCTACAGCCGCTTTATAGCGGGACTTAAAAAAGAGAAAATTGAAATTGACAGGAAAATTTTAAGCGATATTGCCACCTCTGACCCCGAAATTTTCAAAAAAATAGTTAAAGAAGCCGGTTTTAGCTTTACCCAGCCCAAGTAAGGAGGTAAAGCAGCTTTTATATTTGCCTCCTGAAAGGGAGGCTTTTTTCGTTTAGAATAGATACTGTATGCAGGAAGAACTGATTAACTTAAGGAATGAGGCCATAGCCCAAATTTCGGGTTCCAAAGACAGTGGGGAACTTGAGGAATTAAGGGCGGCTTATCTGGGACGCAACGGAAAATTTACGCTTCTTGTTAAAAAAATTAAGGATGTGCCGGCGGATCAGCGCAAAACCTTCGGAATTACCCTCAACGAAAGTAAGGTTGCCATTGAAAACCTGATTTCGGACAAAAAGCAGGCCCTTTTAAAAAGTCTTTCCGAAAAAAGGGATTGGTTTGATTTGACCATGCCCGGGTTTAAGCCTTCTTTGTCGACACAAAAGGAACCGGCCTCAAACCCCTTGAAACAATTCTCAGAACGCAAACCTCGGCAATGCAAGGAAGGGTAATGAAACTGGGTAAGCCCCCTTTTAGAGTTTTGGTCCCGGGAAGAAACTTCAGATACGAACAGGTGGATGCCTCCCACGGGTTTGAGTTTTGGCAGGTTGAAGGATTTGTGGTTGATGAAAATATTCATCTGACCGATCTTTTCGGAACAATTAAATACGTATTGGGGGAACTTTTTGGGAAAGAGGTAAAGACACGCTTTGCCACGACCAATTTTCCTTTTGTGGAACCCGGGGTTGATACTTATTTAGAGTGTACCATTTGTAAAGGTAAGGGCTGTTCTTTCTGCAAAGGAACGGGCTGGAGTGAAATAATGCCTGCCGGCATGATCCACCCGAATGTGCTTAAGATGGCAGGAATAGATACGAAAAAGTGGAACGGGTTTGCTTTTGCAATAGGACTTTCCCGGATTGTAAACCTCCGCTATCAGATAAAGGATTTGAGAACTCTGACAACGCCCGATATGAGGATTCTCAGTCAATTTTAGATTATGTTAATACCTATCAGCTGGCTTAAAGAATATGTGGAAATCAAGTTACCCCTGAAGGATCTTATGTGGAAAATGACCGAAGCCGGGCTTACTTGCGAAACTGCCAAGAAAGTCGGAGGGGAAGTAATAATGGATGTTGAAGTTACCGCCAACAGACCCGACTGGATGAGCATTCTCGGAGTTGCCAGGGAGGTTGCCGCAATACAAGGGTTGAAAGTAAAAGAGCCAAAGATCGGGAATATGCCTTCCCAAACGGCCAATTTTCCGATTGATCTTATGCCGGACTACCGTCTTTTTGAACGCTGGACCGGAATTGTTATCAAAGGAATTTCCATAGCTCCTTCTCCCGAATGGCTGAAAGAAAGGATTGTCTCTATGGGGCATACTCCGATAAATAACGTCATCGATATTACAAATTATGTTATGTATGAACTGGGGATTCCCATGCACGCTTTTGATTACGACGAAATTTACGGACAGGTCATGAATCTTCAGTTGTCCGCAGGGGGGGAGAAATTTACCTCGGTTGACGGCATTGAATATACGCTTCCCAAAGACGCGATGATAATAAAAGACGCAGAACGCCTTATCGATTTGGCCGGGATCAAGGGGGGCCTTAATTCGGGAATTAAAGAAACAACCAAAAATATTTTTCTGCATGTGACAATCGATAACCCGGTTTTTGTCAGAAGAACTTCTCTTGCAATGGGACTAAGAAGCGATGCTTCGGCGGTTTACGAAAGGGGGCCGGACAAGGGGGGGACTCTTAAAAGCCTGACAAGGGCGGTCAACCTGATATTGGATCTTGCCGGAGGAGAGGTTGCATCCAAGCTGATCGATTTGAAAGAAAAAGATTATGAGCCTACCAAAATGATGCTCGGGTTTGACAAACTTGAAAAAATTTTGGGAATAAAAATTCCGGACTCCGATACGGTCAGGATTCTTTCAAGCCTTAATTTGTCCCCGAAGGCGGTCAAAACAGGTGTTAGGTGCGTTATACCCACATATAGGGGAGATCTGAAAATCGAAGAGGATCTAACTGAGGAGGTTGCGCGGCTTTACGGATACAATAGGTTTCCCGCAACGATGCCGGAAGGAAGGGTAAGCGATGAAAAAATCCCGTACTTCTTTGACGACACTTTGATTTTAACCATCAAAAGCCTCCTTGTCTCCTGCGGATATTCCGAGGCGAAAAATCTTTCGCTTATCTCAAAGGATCTGATTGAGAAATTCGGGCTTAATCCCGCAAAACATTTCAGAATAGAAAACCCGGTAAGTACGGAATATGAATATATGAGAACTACGCTTATCCCGGGTCTTGTAGCCGCCGTAAAGATAAATTCCGCGGATAACCTGAAGCTTTTTGAGGTTGATAAGGTCTATTTAAAAAGTGCTAAGGGGGCTGATGAGAGATATAGGGTTGCCGGCATTTATACGGCTGGTTCTTTCAGGGATTTCAAAACCGCTATTGATTTATTTTCTTCCAGATTAAATATAGACGGATATTCCGTTGAGTTTGAAACGGATAAACCTTACTTGCACGCTTCCAATGCGGGATCAATCAAAGCGGCCGGTTCCGTGATCGGCGAATTCGGAGAGGTGGACCCGATGGTACTTGGTTCCCTGGAAATACGCGGAAAAGTTTATTGCTTTGAATTTGATCTGGACTCTTTGGCCGGTTTGTCAAAGTTTAAAACTTTTTCTGCCATCCCGATTAATCCCGCACAGGTTGAGGATCTGACTTTGACTTTTCCTCCCAAGACCAAAATAGGGGAGGTACTTAAACTGATAACCGGT
>LCIL01000009.1 GCA_001001045.1 Candidatus Woesebacteria bacterium GW2011_GWA1_44_23
GGAACGGTGGGAGCCTCACCCATCCAGAATATCGGAGCTTTCGGGCAGGAGGTCAAAGACGTTTTGGTAAGCCTTAGGGCATTTAAAATGGAGTCGGGAGAGTTTGTAAACTTTTCCAACAAAGACTGCGATTTTAGCTACAGGGAAAGTTTTTTTAAAAAACCGGAAAATTGGCAGAAATACCTTATTACTTCGGTCTCCTTTAAGTTAAACCCCAACGGCAAACCCAAGGTCCAATACGATTCGCTTCTAAATTATCTGAAAGAGGAAAACAAAGAAAACCCCTCTTTGAGTGACGTAAGGGAAGCGGTCTTTCAATTGCGCGCCGAAAAGTTGGAAAACCCCTCAAAAAACGGAAACGCAGGATCCTTTTTCAAAAATCCCATTGTTGATAAAGAAATCCCCGGAATCCCCAGTTATCCGTTTGGAAGTAAATATAAGCTCTATGCAGGTTGGCTAATTGATAAAGCCGGCTGGAAGGGAAAACCTTACAAAGGAGCGGCGGTTTCCCCCAAAAACGCAATATTCCTCATCAATAGATCCGGTAAAGCAACATCCTCCGACGTTGCCGAACTTTCAAAAATGATAATTAGCGATGTAAAAGAAAAATTCGGTATTACCCTTGAACCCGAAGTCCAGTTTATCGGTTTCGGCAGGAAGGTAGCAATTTTGGGTTACGGGCTGGAAGGCCAGGATGCCGAGAAATATTTCAAAAGTCTCGGGGACGAGGTTACGATTCTTGACAGGAAATTTGACGAAAACTATCTGAAATACTTAAAGAACTTTGACCTTATCGTCCGTTCCCCCGGGGTTTACCGGTACCTGCCGGAGATAATAAAAGCCGAAAAAGAAGGAGTTGAAATAACATCCTCATTGAAAATATTTTTTGACAAATGCCCCGGAAAAATTATCGGAGTAACCGGAACAAAGGGCAAGGGAACAACATCAACCCTAATTTATGAAATTCTTAAAAGCGCAGGCAAGGATGTCTACCTTGTGGGAAACATTGGAAAGCCATATCTGGAGTTAATTCCCAAGTTAACATCCGAAAGCATAGTTATTATGGAACTTTCCTCATTCCAGTTAATTGATTTGACCAAAAGTCCCCATATCGCGGTGGTTTTAAATGTCACCCTTGACCACATGGACTGGCACAAAGATAAGAAAGAATATATAGAGGCCAAGAAAAATATTGTTAAGTACCAGACAGAAAACGACTACGCGGTTATAAACTCCGAATACGATGTCCCGCGGAGTTTTTCCGGACTAACAAAAGGTAAAGTGATTTTATTTAACCGGGAAGACCTGGAAGACAAGTATAAGGAGGATCTGCTTTTAAGGGGCGGACATAACCTGGAGAATATTGCCGCAGCTGTGAATGCGGCAAAGATAATCGGAGTTGATGAAGATGTGATCCTAAGTAGCGTAAGGTCTTTTAAAGGTCTTGAGCACCGCCTTGAATTGGTGGGGGAGGTAGGAAGCGTTACTTTTTATAACGACTCGTTTGCAACCAGCGAGCAGCCTACAATTGCCGCAATCAACTCATTTACGGAACCCGAAACCCTGATTTTGGGAGGAAGTGACAAAGGACTTGATTTTACCCTGTTAAGAAAGGCGATAGAGAAAAAAGCCAACGTCAAAAACCTCATCCTGATTGGAGAGATAGGTGTAAAGATCGGTGAAGGAATAAATGGAAAAAATATTGTCAATCTCGGAAAAACCCCGATGACAGGTATCGTTCAAAAAGCTTTTGAGATTACCCCGAAAGGGGGAGTCGTGATACTTTCCCCCGCTGCTGCAAGTTTTGACATGTTCGAAAACTACAAAGACAGAGGCATGCAGTTCAAAAAAGCTGTAAAATCACTGCTTCATGATGGAAAATGAATCCTACTACTAAAAATAAGCATGGCTTGGCCAGTCAGAGCCCTGGTAAGCAAAATCCGGCCAAAAGGGAATTTGGCAAAACCTGGATTGAGGTTTCGAAAAGCGCCCTACTCCATAACGTTAAGGTTTTCCGTAAAAGCATAGGAAAAAATGTAAAAATCGCAGCCGTTGTAAAAGCGAATGCATACGGGCACGGACTGGAAGAAACCATCTCCCTTTTGAAAGATAAGGTGGACTTATTTGCGGTTGACAGCATAAAAGAGGCACTTATGGTACATAAAATTGACGGCTCCCGTCCCGTGCTGGTCCTCGGATACATAACGCTGTCCGATCTTTCCGTACCTATTGAGAACGGTATTTCATTCGTCGTCTACAACATCGATACCCTGAAAAAAATTGTATTACTGAACCTCAAAACACCGGCCAAAATCCACCTCAAGATTGAAACTGGACTGAATAGGCAAGGCATCAAAAAAGACGAATTATCAAAATTCCTTCAATTCATTAAAACTCATAAAAAAAGCTTCATTTTGGAAGGGGTTTCCACCCACTTCGCCAATATTGAAGACACTCTGGACCCGGCATTTGCCAAAAAACAGCTGGGCGAATTCAAAGAAGCGGTAAAGATCATAAAAAACAACGGTTTTTCCCCCGCCATGATCCATTGTGCCGCATCCGCAGGAGTCCTTCTTTACCCCGAGACTCATTTTTCCATGGTCAGGGTCGGATTCGGAATTTACGGTTGGTGGATGTCGATAGAAACTAGAGTTTCAATTTTGGCGCAAAAAAGGAATCTAGTCCTAAAACCCGTTCTGACCTGGAAAAGCATGGTTGCCCAAATTAAAAACCTCTCGGTCGGAGAATCTGTAAGTTACGGCCAAACATGGTTTGCAACAAGAAAAACAAAAATTGCGGTCATCCCGGTAGGCTACTCGGACGGATACGACAGAAGGCTTTCGAATATCGGCCGGGTTATAATCAACGGACATTACGCAATGGTAGTCGGCAGGGTGGCAATGAATATGATCATGGCCGATGTTACGGATATTAAAGACGTTAAACTTGAAGACGAGGTTGCCCTGCTCGGAAACATGGACGGGCTTAAAATCTCCGCCGACGAAATAGCCAAGAAAATTGGTACAATCAATTATGAAGTAGTTGCGCGCATCAGTCCTTTTATTCCGCGCACCATCGTCAAATGATAAAAAATAATCCGATTATCCGTTGGTGGGTTACCCCAATGCTTCCTTTTGAAGATGTCTGTGCCAAACACAGCCCTTTTTCCAAATGGCTTTTCCATCCGGTTAAAAGAAGGCTTGCACGAAGCTACCTGAAAATTTTACAAAAGTATACAGACATCAAGGTGATAGGAATTACGGGCAGTGCCGGTAAAACCACAACCAAAGAAATGGTTGCATCAATTTTAAAGCTTGATGGACGGACCGTCTGTACCCCTAAAAATATCGATTCGGTTTATAGTATTCCAAATACAATTCTGGCAACTCCTCCGGGGACAAAATACCTGATATTGGAAATGGGAGTTGAGTATAAAGGCGAAATGGATTTTTACTTTTGGATGGCAAAACCCGACATAGGACTTATTACCAATATATTTCCTACCCATACACAGTTTTTGGATAACATTGAAGGAGTTTTCAGGGAAAAAAGCAAACTGGTTTTGGGTCTGCCCGGAAACGGAAAGGCGGTACTTAACTCGGCCGACGCAAAGTTAAAAAGCCTATCGGATAAACTGACGTCGGAAATAATCTGGTTTAAGCCTGACATTAACCCCATCACCCAAAATGCCAATGCGGCATCAGCCCTTGCACGGGCCCTCGGAGTAAGTGAGGACAAAATCAAAAAAGGACTCTCCGAATATAAAAAGCCGGTTCACAGGCTGCAGGTAATTAACCACGTTTCCGGCGCATTAATCCTCGACGACAGTTACAACAGCAATCCCTGGGCAGCCCTTTCGACCCTTGCCTATTTCAATAAACTTGCCAAAGGCGATAAAATCGCGGTACTTGGAGACATGCTTGAACTGGGAACGTATGACGAAAGCGCCCACAGGGAGATGGGAAGAAGTGTAGCCAAGTCAAACTTCAAAACGGTAATCGGAGTGGGCAAGTCCTCCAAATTTTTAATCGATGAGATAAAATCACATTCAAAGGGAACGGAAACCTTTTTATTTGAAAAAGCGGAGGACGCAACCCCGATTGTAAGAAGAAGTCTTAAAAAAGGGGTAAGTTTACTTATTAAAGGCTCCCGTTCGATAGGACTTGATAAAATAGTTGATGCCCTTCCGTGATTGCTACCGTTTTCACGCAAGGGTATAATCAAATACAGATACCTGAATGACAAATTTCTTACCTCTTGCCCTGGGGCTTATTATTTTCTCTTTCCTGATGAGTTTTGTCCTGATAGTCCCATTTATAAACATTCTTTATAAATTTAAACTTACAAGGAGGCGCGAAGCCCCGAAAACCGGCAAAATTCCCCTTTTTGATAAGCTGCACGACATCAAAGCAGGCACTCCCGTAGGAGGAGGAGTTCTTATCATAGCTTTAACTTCAATCCTTTTTGCAATTATATTCCCGCTTTCTAAATACCTCGGCCTGTACATTACAAGCTCTTTCCCCCTAAGGTCGGAGCTTTTTATTATATTTTTTACATTTATTTCCTTCGGCCTTCTGGGTCTTTCCGATGATCTTCTTAAAATCTTTGCCAAGCCGACAAAAGGGGTTCTCGGACTGTGGTTTGGCTTGAGGAGAAAACACAAATTTTTCCTGCAGTGTGCTCTTGGCATTTTTATCGGATTTTTTATTTACAGGTTTCTTGGAATTCACATAATAAATATTCCTATTTTTAATATTGTCATTAATTTGGGTGTCTGGTACGTGCCTTTTGCCGCCTTTGTCATCGTCGCTTTCAGTAATGCTTTTAATATTACGGACGGCCTGGACGGCCTTGCGGCCGGCCTTCTGGTCATTTGTCTGATTGCATTCGAGGTAATCGCGGCGGGAAACCTTGATACACCCCTTTCCCTTTTTATGTCACTTCTTCTCGGGGGGCTTATTGCTTTTTTGTATTTCAATATCTGGCCGGCAAGGATTTTTCTGGGGGACGCGGGTGCCCTTTCTTTCGGAGCAATGCTGGGAGTAATCGGACTTATCACGGGGAGGATTATCGCCCTTGTAATTATCGGAGGTGTTTTTGTCATGGAGGTGGTTACAAGCGCCATTCAGATATTCGGTTGGAAATATTTGAAAAGACCGATATTCCCGTTGGCTCCGGTCCACCATGCCCTGCTGGCAAGGGGATGGCAGGAACCCAAAATTGTGATGAGGGCTTGGATCTTAGGTATTCTCCTGGCGATTTTCGGTCTTTGGCTGGCAACAATATAGTGAAGGGTTCAAGTGAGAAATCTAAAATCCAAACTTTACAGACAAAAAAATTCGGTTGATAAGAAAATATTATTTTTAGTCCTTTCCTTCGTGGCAATTGGGCTAATTGCAGTGGCTGATGCCTCCGCCCCCCAGGCTCTAAATAATTACGGGGACAAGTTTTTCCTTTTTAAACAGCAGCTCATGTGGGCGGGAGTGGGTCTTATCATCCTTTTTATAACCTCGAAAATTAAATATACTTTCTGGGAAAAATTCGCGACCCCCATTTTTTTTCTTTCCCTTTTTTCCCTAATAATCGTTCTTTTCCCCAACCTGGGCTTTTCGGCACAGGGTGCAAGGCGCTGGATTTATCTGGGTCCTGTCAACTTTCAACCGTCAGAGATTGTTAAGTTTGCGATTTGTCTTTATTTCGCAAAACTGGCTTCAAGGGGAAAAAGTGCGGTTTCGTACTTTGTTCCGCTTGTTGTTGTTACCGCATTAATCATGCTTCAGCCTGATCTGGGAAGTACTTTGATAGTTACGGTAATTGCCCTTTCCCAAATTTTTGTTTCAGGGATAAACCTTTGGTACATTCTCGCAGCCGGGGCGGCCGGGTTTCTGGCCGGAATCCCCCTCATTCTTTTTTCTCCGTACAGGAAAGAAAGGCTTCTGACATTTTTACAAATAACCCAGGATCCCCTGGGCAACTCGTACCACATGAGACAAATTCTTTTGGGTTTGGGGTCGGGCGGCATATTCGGTGTGGGCTTGGGAGCCTCCCGTCAAAAATATTCTTTTCTTCCGGAAGCTTCAACCGATTCAATCTTTGCCGTTATCGCGGAAGAGCTGGGTTTGGTGGGAGGACTTGCCATAATTGTCCTTTTTGCATATTTTATTATAAGAGCGCTTAAGGTAGCCGGCAACGCCCCCGACACTTTCGCCAAGACCCTAGCAATAGGCATTACCGCCTGGATCGGCGGCCAGGCTTTTTTAAATATTGCCTCAATGGTGGCTCTTGTTCCCTTGACGGGAATTCCACTGCCATTTATTTCTTACGGAGGAAGCAGTTTGGTGATGATCCTGGCTGCTTGCGGTATACTTCTTAATATATCCAAATTCGGAGTCACGGAGGCAAAACATGGGACAATTAAAAGGCAAAAAAGATAAGGAAACCTTGGCCAGCCAAAGCCCTGGTAAAATCGTATTAACCGGAGGGCATGCAGCAACTACAGCCGTTGCGGTGACGGAGGAAATAAAATCCGCGGGACTCGGTTGGGAGCTTTATTGGATCGGAGTTAAAGACGCCATTGAAGGCAAAAAGCTAACGACTTTGGAGTCCGAGGTCCTTCCGGGATTGGGAGTAAAATTTCTTCCTTTGACAACGGGCAGAATTCAAAGAAGATTCACCGTCTGGACTATTCCTTCGATACTGAAAATTCCCTTCGGTACCTTGCAGGCCTTTTACTATTTGTTAAAAGTCAGGCCTTCTGTGGTTCTTTCTTTCGGAGGTTTTGCCTCCTTCCCCGTAGCCATCTGCGCCAGGTTTTTGGGAATACCCCTGGTAATTCACGAACAAACCTCGGCGGCGGGAAGAGCCAACCTTCTTTCGGCAAAATTGGCATCGGTAATTGCCGTTTCAAGGGAAAAAAGCATGAGGTTTTACCCCTCCGAAAAATGCGAACTTACCGGAAATCCCGTTATGGAGGAGATTACAAAAGTTAAGCCCAAGTTAATGCCGGGCAACCCCCCTGTAATTTTTATCACAGGAGGCTCGCGCGGTTCCCAAAGAATAAACGCGGCACTTGAGAAAATCCTGAAAAGACTTTTGATAAAGTACAAACTGATTCACCAAACGGGAGGTCTTGATTACCGGAGATTTTCCGACATCAAACAAAAACTTCCCCAGGCCCTTAGGGACAATTATGAAGTCTTTATAAGGGTTAATCCGCGCAAAATTCATGAAGTCTACCGGAAGAGCGATATTGTGGTAGCCAGAGCGGGAGCAAACACGGTTTCGGAAATTATGACCGTCAGACGCCCCGCAATATTTATTCCTCTCCCCATAAGCTATATGAGTGAGCAGATGGAGAACGCAATAGTTGCAAAAGACTGGGGAATAGCCAAAATCATACCCCAGGAAACACTTACGCCGGAAATTCTTTTAAAAAACATAGAAAACTCAATTGACGACTACTCTTCTGTTGTGGAAAGGGTAAAACACAAAAAAAGCCCGGACATTGATGCTTCAAAAAAGCTTTTACGGATATTGAAAGCGTATGTAAAGTGAAAAGAATATTAATTACAGCCGCCATAGTTTTACCCATTGCCGCATTAGTATTTTCCCAGTTTTTCATCAAAGTCAGAATTGATTGCAAAAGCCAGTACGGAGACTGCCCGGAGCAAATTTCGGGGAAATTAAACGTTTTTAACGGAAAAAGCCTCTTTTCCGCAAAAAGGGGTGTTAAAAAGGCTCTTTCCTCCGAACTTCTGATATCCGATTATTCACTTCAATATAAGATTCCGAACATTCTGCGGGTGGAACTTTTGGTAAAAAAGGCATCAGTTGCTTTCAAGAACGGAAAAACCGGATTATTTATCTTGGTGGATAAAGAAGGGGTGGTTCTTTCCAAAGCCCAGGATTCGGCACTCCCCGTAATTACTTTGGAAGAAGAATTACCGGATACCGGGCAAAGTATAAGTCAGGTAAATCTTTTTGCCCTGGATCTGGCGGTAGGAACATATCAAATGTATCAGATAAGAGAATCGGAAGTGCGGGACGGGAGTTTGCTTGTTGAACTTCCAGGCCAAATCAGGGTAATATTTCCTTTAGAAGGGGATAGTGAAATCCTGCTTGGTTCTTTGAGGTTGATCTATTCAAAACTCAGAGAAGATGGTAACCTTGCAGGGTATTCGCAAATAGACCTGCGTTATAGGAATCCGGTATTAAGATAGTATCATGGGCCTTAGGCAGGTGATAATAAATCCCGTATCAAAATGACAAAACCAACCAAATCAAGAATTGTAGCGGCCATTGATATCGGTTCCAGTAAAATCGCCACTCTGGTAAGCCAGGTTGCCCAAGATCCCGTTACAGGGGAAACCTCCGTAAACGTTGTGGGGGCAGCCACTTCGGAATCCCGCGGAATAAAAAAAGGACAGATCGTTGATATAGAGGAGGCGGTGGAGGCAACCATTTCCTCAGTCGAAGCGGCCGAAAGAATGGCGGGTTATAATCTTGAAAGTGTTTTTGTAGCCCTTGGGGGAGCACACATTCATTCGCAAAATTCTCACGGCGTGGTTGCGGTATCAGACCCGAGCGGAGAAATTACGCAAAACGACATCGATAGGGCCATAGAAGCCGCATCCGCGGTTTCGCTTCCGACTTCACGCGAGGCAATTCACATACTTCCCAGGGAGTTTATAGTAGACGGCGAAGCGGGAGTGCGGGATGCTGTCGGAATGAGCGGGGTAAGGCTTGAAGTGGATACCCATATTATTTCTGCTGCCTCCGCGGCTGTAAAAAATATAAAAAAGGCCGTAAATGAAGTCGGTGTTGAAATTGAAGATTTGGTTTTTTCGGGTTTGGCATCGGCGGAAAGCGTTTTATCTCCCACCGAAAAGGAACTGGGATGTGTTCTTGTTGATATAGGAGGCGGTACAACTTCCATAGCCGTATTTATCGACGGAGCTTTGGCCTACTCGGGTGTGATTCCGGTTGGAGCCAAGAATGTTACCAACGATTTGGCAATAGGGCTTAGAGTTTCTCTTGAAGCTGCCGAAAAAATCAAAATTGCCCTTTCAAGTAAAAAACCGAAAGACAAAGAGGAGGACGACGAGATGGATCTGGAACGGCTTGGAATTTCGGAGATAAGAAAAATTTCCAAAAAAACTCTTTTGGAAGGAATAATGAGACCGCGTTTGAACGAAATTTTTACAATGGTCAGAATTGAGTTGGAAAGAGAAGGCCTTGCTAATAGAGTCCCTTCGGGGGCAATAGTAACGGGCGGGGGAGCAGAAACCGCCGGAGTCGTTGAATCGGCAAGACGGATGCTTTCGCTTCCCGTCAGAATAGGAGTTCCCGGGGGAGTGGGGGGTTTGATTGATGATATAATGCAACCGTCATTTGCGTCGTCCGTGGGACTTTTGCTTTACGGAGCCCGAGAGATGCCAAAGGAGAGCTTGACAAGCTTTACAAAAAAGATGAAACTACCCTCAGCCGGGGTGTTCGGTAAGCTTATAGATAACATAAAAAATCTATTGCCTTGAGTTTTTCTTCTGCCCAAGTTACAATGCTGCCACTAGAAACTGATACTTATGGGTCTTGTTAAACCTGATTCCGCCAGAATTGCAAAAATAAAGGTCATTGGCGTGGGCGGAGGAGGAGGAAACGCGGTTTCTTCAATGATCGAGTCGGGTTTGGTTAACGGCGTGGAATTTATTGCCGTAAATACGGACGCCCAGGTTCTTCTCAACAGCAAAGCCCCGACCAAGCTTCAGATAGGGGAAAAATTAACAAAAGGACTCGGAGTCGGGGGAAATCCGGAAGTAGGACGTGCGGCTGCCGAAGAATCCGTAGAAAGACTTAAAGAACTTCTTATTGATTCCGACATGGTATTTATTACGGCGGGTATGGGTGGCGGAACCGGAACCGGGGCTTCCCCTGTCATTGCCCAGCTTGCCAAGGAAGCGGGTGCTTTAACAGTGGGAGTTGTTACCAAACCCTTCGCTTTTGAAGGAACCAGAAGAATGGTAGCGGCTGAGGATGGAATTGAAAAACTGAGAGAGGCTACAGACACATTAATAGTTATCCCGAATCAAAGGCTGATGGATGTGATTGACAGAAAAATGACTCTTCTTGAGGCATTTAAAGTGGTGGATTCGGTGCTAGGCCAGGGAGTGGGAGGAATTGCGGATATAATTACAACCCCCGGTCTTATTAACGTTGACTTTGCAGACGTTAAAGCAATTATGAAAGACGCAGGAAGCGCACTTCTTGGAATAGGAACGGGAGTCGGAGAAAATAGAGCCCAAATGGCGGCCCGGGCGGCCATATCTTCCCCCTTACTGGATCTATCTATAGAAGGTGCGCGCGGAGTGCTTTTCAATATAGCAGGAGGAGCCGATTTGACAATGTTTGAGGTTGACGAGGCCGCCCGCATTATTTCCTCGGCCGCAGATCCCGATGCCAACGTGATTTTCGGAGCGGTCATAAAATCCGACCTGACCGACCAGGTAAGAATTACAGTTATAGCAACAGGATTTGACGAAACCAGATCGCGTCTTGCCCAGATGAGCCAAACACAGGTTCAAAAACCCATCGTTCAGGGAGTGGTTAGTGAGGTAAGCACTAAATATAGTGAAGATGAGGATGAGCGTGACGATAAACCACCCGAAGACGAATCGGGACCCCAAAAGGACGAAGACGTTTTTGGAGAGAAATTTGAAATTCCCGCATTCCTCAGGAAAATCCGCTAACTTACTTTTTTCCGATACGTTTGAAGTACTCAACCTGCATTAACCGGCGTTCGGCATCCACACGTTTTTTGTAAGGGCCGCCCAGTTTTTTCTTTCCTTTTTCGCTAATGACAAAATATCCGTCTTTTCTTCTGATGATCATTATTTAAGTATACTCCGGTAAATGTATAGACAACCGATGAAGAGTGATGATTGTAGTATTTGAGATCAAATAACTGGTGGAGAGAATCAAAATCTATTTTGGCTGAGATAGTCTTCCCAAATCGCCATTTAGTACCAGTGGTTTTGTAGCCTCTATTTCAGTCTTGTAATATGGAATGTCTGGGACAGGGTTTAGTAAATAAATCTTTTGATTCAATATGTGGGCAAAACCTATCTCCATTAGCGTGTTTCCTCCAATATAATTTTTAATTCCATTCTTGTCATAATTGGCAACAAGAATTGCGTCAGCACCCTGCATCTGTTTCCAAAACCCCCTTATTACATCCTTATTCATTTTTTGAAATATTTTTATCTTTTCTTTTTCCCTGTCAGATTTACCAACAAACGGGCTTGCAGCCTTTGTTAAAAAGACATTGTGACCCATTTTTTCCAGAACATCCCTTAGTTCCATCATCTTTTCTGTAAATTGCATACTTCCAACTATACCTATCCTCATGGGTCAATTATATCAGAACGAAATTGAAGCTAAACACAATGGTTCCACGGGCCGAATTCGAACATTAAATAACTATCTACTACGACCAACCAATGGAGATTGTAAGCCGTATTATTTGAGATCAACTATTGGGTGAATTCAAAAGTTGAAAGAATTTGACTTTCTAATTCTGTAAAAGTATTTACATCCTTACCTACGTAGACAGAAAAAATATATTTAATTCCATTATTTACTACAGTAACAGCAAGAATCGGTGAACTACACTCAGGTCCATCACAATAACCTTGTGGCAGACGATATTTATTTCCAGATAGATTTCCAATAACAGCTCTACCTACTGGGGCTGTATCTAAATAATACTCTGATTGATCATCTTTTCTTGCAGATATTTTCGTTTCATTAAAACCTTGGGCAATCAAAAGCACTTGAGCCGTACCTGCTACAGATTTATCATCCAGAATTACCCATTCTGGATATTTAAACGAGAAGTGATATTGATCATTTGTGTATGTCTTCCAGTTTGCGGCAGGGTTCTCTGTTGGCATAGTACCTGAAGAAGTTTTGGTTTCAATGGGATAAGAAGTGGGTGTAATAATCGTTTTATTGGGAATATGGAAACTTAAATAGCCCCTTAAATAGGCTATGTATCCCAATGAACCCAATAAAGCTAAAACTAAAACTATAATAATTGGGGCAAATCCTTTTTGTCTCACAATCTAGTATTTATTATTCAGAAAGGGAAGTCAATAATTGCTATCTACCATAACCAACCAATGGAGGCTGATTAGCCAACACACAGCCTCAAAATCATCAAGTAGGCTGGAAGAAAGGTGGTAAGTGCGCTAGAATAGGTTCATATGGCCAAAAGTAAGGCTTTCTTTGAGCCCGTGGATCTTAAAATTGACTTTCCCAAGGAGGAAAATCGCATTCTTGGGGAATGGAAAAAAACAGGTCTTACCCGGAAATATCTTGACCGGAATAAACGGAGCAAGAATTACTTCTCATTTCTCGACGGCCCCATCACCGCAAATAATCCCATGGGAGTTCATCATGCCTGGGGAAGAACATATAAAGATCTCTGGCAAAGATTTAAAAATATGCAGGGGTATCGGCAAAGGTTCCAAAACGGCTTTGATTGCCAGGGACTTTGGGTTGAGGTTGAGGTTGAAAAGGAACTTGGCTTTAAAAATAAAAAAGATATCGAAAAATTCGGTGTAGCCAAGTTCGTCCAACTTTGCCGCGACCGTGTTAAGAAATATTCGGATATTCAAACCGAGCAAAGTAAACGCCTCGGCTATTTCATGGATTGGGATAATTCCTACTACACGTTAAGCGAGGACAACAACTACATGATTTGGTACTTTTTGAAGGTCTGCTCGGACCTGGGGTGGATTTATAAGGGAGCCGACGTTGTACCCTGGTGCCCGCGGTGCGAGACGGCAATTTCCGAACACGAAATACTAACGGAGGACTATAAAGAGGTCACTCATGAATCCGTTTTTCTTTCCTTTCCCATTGTCGGGCAGGTAGACGAGTATTTGCTCGCCTGGACGACAACTCCCTGGACGGTTCCTGCCAATATAGCCCTCGTCATAAACGCGGATGCCGAGTATTCATTTATGCAGGTGGGTTCAAAAAAATACTGGGTGGCAAAAACGGCAAAGGACAGGGTTTTTGCGGGTGTAAAGGCAAGGGAGCTGAAAGTCGTCAGGGGACTAAAACTCATCGGATTAAGGTATACGGGCGCTTTTGATAATCTCCCAGCCGTTAAATCGGGAACGGCGAAAAACGATAAATTCCATACGGTTGCCGCCACCGATGCCATGATACTTCCGATTAGTACAGAGGAAGGAACAGGTATAGTCCACACTTCAACGGGAACAGGAACGGAGGACTACCGCCTTGGTAAAAAAATAGGGCTTCCCGTTGTTTCCGCCATAGACGACCAAGCCAACTATCTTCCGGGTTTTGGGTCCCTAACCGGCAAAAACGCAAAGAAAGACCCGAATCTGATTTTAGATTATTTAAGAGATTTCGAAGACGGAAGATTCCTCTACAAAACCTTGAATTACAAGCACCGCTATCCTTCATGTTGGAGATGTAAAACCGAACTTGTCTGGAAAGTAACGGACGAGTGGTATATAGCAATGGACCGGCCGGCTCAAAGAATTGACACAAAAATTACGGCTAAAGAAATTGAAAAATGGAAAAACGGCGAAGAGGAAACCAAAAATCCTCACGATAGTAGAACCTTCAGGGAAAGAATGAAGGCGGTGGCGGAAAAGGCGCAATGGATTCCAAGTTTCGGACAGGACCGCGAAATGGACTGGCTGACAAACATGCACGACTGGCTTATTAGTAAGAAAAACAGGTATTGGGGACTGGCCCTTCCGATTTGGGAGTGCAAAAAATGCCATAATTACGAGGTTTTCGGGTCTAAAGAGGAACTTAAAGAAAGAGCCGTCGAAGGATGGAACGGGTTTTCGGGTAAAAGCCCCCACAAGCCTCAGATTGATGCGGTCAAGATTAAATGTTTCAAGTGCGGCGCGACGGTTTCCAGGATTGAACCCGTGGGAAACCCATGGCTTGATGCCGGCATAGTTCCTTTCTCCACGATAAGCGAAAACAATAAAGCCTGCGGATTTACGGTTTCAAAAACCAAACCTCTTTATCTTACGGACAGGGAAGATTGGGAAAAATGGTTCCCGGCTGACTTTATTACGGAAAGTTATGCATAAAAGTGCCGGCAACATGATTGAGTTTAACGAGGGTGCGGATAAAATCGGGGCCGATGTCATGAGATGGATGTATGCCCGCCAAAATCCCGCCGAAAATATGCTTTTTGGTTATAGAATTGCCGATGAAGTTAGGAGACAGTTCCATTTGAAGCTTTGGAATATATATAACTTTTTTGTTACCTACGCGGTACTTGACGGATGGGTTCCGGGATCCCATACAAAGCCGGGAAAACTTACCAATATTTTGGACAAGTGGATTACCGTAAGGATTAACCAAACGGTTGACCTTGTCACCGGATTCCTGGAAAAATACGATGCGGTCGGCGCAACCGGCGAAATCGAAAAGTTTGTGGACGACCTTTCTGCCTGGTACATAAGGCGTTCAAGGGACAGGGTTGGACCCGCTGCTTCGTCGGAAAAAGACCGTAACGATTTCTATCTGACAACCCACTACACCCTTACCACCCTTTGTAAAATATTGGCGCCTTTTACCCCGTTTCTCGCGGAGATGATTTTCACAAACCTCACAAAGGAAAAGTCCGTTCATCTTGCCGACTGGCCAGAATTTAAGCAAGCTTCGCGTTTGTCGCAGCCGGACGCCAAACTTCTTGAGGAAATGATAAAAATAAGGGAATTTGTTGAAAAAATACATGCCAAACGGAAAGAATCGGGAATTCCGGTAAGACAGCCCCTGGCCAAAGCCAAGGTGTATGGAGCCAACATAAAAATCAGCAAGGAAATAGTAGACCTGGCATGTGCGGAGTTGAACGTAAAAAGCATTCAATTTCTCGGAGGGTCGGATAAAATAGAACTGGATACCGTTATTACTCCTGAGTTGGCGGAAGAGGCGGAAGTAAGGGAACTTGTAAGAAGCATCCAGGAAGACAGAAAAAAATTAGGGCTTAATCTTGGTCAGAAAGTGGATGTGACAATCCCTAAAATTCCTGTGAGAAAAGAACTTGTGGACTGGATGACGAAAAAGGCCCAGATCGCAAGTTTGGAAAAAGGGAAGTACAGGGTGGTACAATCCAGTTAACATGCGTTCCATATTCGGTCCCTTTTTTAAAGATTTGGCTCTGTCATTTTCCGTATTCTTTTTAATAATTTTCAGCGTAGCCATATTAAACTCTCTTGATAAATCCCCCTTTCCTTTATATTTTGTCTACATATTCCTCGCGCTCGGGGCTTTTTGGTTTTTCTCACAAATCAATTTTGATATCGTTTCCCTTTTTTCAAAACATTTCTATATTGCAAGCATAATCCTTCTTCTTTCGACTTTGATTATAGGCAGGGTTACAAGGGGCACCTTCCGTTGGATTCCCATTGGCCCTTTCAGCCTTCAGCCTGCCGAAATAGTCAGACCGCTACTTCTGGTGTTTTTTGCCAATTACCTGACCAAAGGGACTCTCAATACCCAAAAGGCGTTTAAGTCGGTCGGACTTTTGGCCATCCCGGTTATTCTCATTTTGGTTCAACCAAGTCTTGGAGTATCGGTTCTTACCATGGTGGGTTTTTTCGGCGTACTGATTGCCTCTAAATTTGATAAAAAACATCTTCTGGCCCTCGGGGCCGGCGTGATAAAGAATACTGACCTTTTTGACTCCCGCCGAAGATCCCTTGGGGGCGGGTTACAATAGTCTTCAGTCAACAATAGCCGTGGGCTCCGGAAAGATTTTTGGGACGGGTCTGGGGAAAGGAATCCAGACGCAGCTTGCTTTTTTGCCTGAAAAACAAACGGACTTTATTTTTGCGGCAACGGCCGAAGAGCTTGGCATGATTGGCGCCGGTTTGGTACTTTTGGTAACTTTTGTCATTCTTTTCAGACTGACGGCTTTCCTGGAAAAAGCGGTTTCACCCGCGGCCCGTGCCTACATATCAGGCTTTTTTCTGATATACCTTGTCCAGATTTTCGTACACGTCGGAATGAATATGGGAATGCTTCCCATTACGGGTCTGCCCTTTCCTCTTTTGTCGGCCGGGGGCTCGTCACTTCTGGCCACAATGACAGGCTTGGGGATTGCACTCGGAGCCTACAAAAGGTAGAATATACCCCATATGAAGTATGCCGTAGTCCGGATTGGCGGGAAACAGTATAAAGTTACCGAAGGCGAGGAAATTCTTGTCGATAAGCTAACTGACCCCAAAAAGTTTGATGTCGAGACGCTTCTTTTGGCCGACGGAGAAAAAGTCAGAGTAGGGAAGCCCGTGGTTAAAGACGCCAAGATAAAAATTAAGGTTGTTGCCGATATGGAAAAGGGAAAGAAACTTGAAATTTACAAATTCAAGGCAAAAAGCAGATATAAAAGACACACAGGCTTTAGACCCCAATATTCCAGGCTCCTGGTAGAGAAGATAGGATAGGTATCAAACTGTAACTTTCTGACCTCTTGACAACTGTGAAAACATACTTTATATTGTGCGAAGGATATGTCAACTCATAAAGCAGGGGGAAAAGCTTCACAACATGTTAGTCCAGCAGGAAAAAGACTTGGAGTCAAAATGTTTGGTGGGGAAAAAGTGGTTAAGGGACAAATTCTGGTACGTCAAAGAGGAAATAATTTCAGTAAGGGTGTCGGAGTAAAAGAGGGAAGAGACCACAGTCTATATTCCATAGCGGATGGGGTAGCGACATACAGTAAAAAATTAGGAAAAAAGGTGATAAGTGTAGTTTCCAAGTAAAATGGCAGAAGAAGTAATCCAAATCGAAATAAATCAGCTTCAACCCAACCCTCTTCAGCCGCGTGGTGCGATAACCCCCGAAAGCCTGGTTGATCTTGTTGATTCAATCCGCGAACACGGAATCTTGGAGCCCCTGGTCATTGCCAAAACCCCCGCCGGTTTTCAGATTATTGCAGGGGAAAGGCGCTGGAGGGCATCAAAACTAGCAGGGCTTACCCATGTTCCCGCCATAATCCGCGAAACTTCCCCCAAAGGAATGCTGGAAATGGCCCTTGTGGAAAACGTTCAAAGGGTTGACCTTAACCCCCTTGACCGAGCCAAGGGTTTTGAAAGGCTCATGAATGAGTTTGGCCTGACGACAAGTGAGATTGCGGTAAGAATCGGTAAAAGTGTAGCCTATGTAAGTAACTCCCTGAGACTCTTGTCCCTTCCCGATGCCCTTAAAGACGGGCTTCTTTCGGGACTGATAAGCGAAGGCCACGCTAGGGCTCTGGCAGCCATCGACGACAGTGGTTTGATGATAGAGGCCTATAAGATAATTTTGAGGGAAAGCGGCTCCGTTAGACGGGCTGAGGAGCTTGCAAGGAGAATGAAGGTCAAATCCCAGCAGGAAGTGGAACGGCCCAGCGGTCATGTCAGAATAATTTCTGAAGAGATAGACAAAATGCAGGAGGATATGGAAACTGCGCTCAAAAACAATACGGAAGGGGACGGAGTCAGGAATAATTCCGTAAAACTTATAAGGTCCAGAAGGGAAACCAGAGTCGTATTTATTCTAAAGGGAGGAGTGGAAGAAACCGAAAGTACGCTTCAAAAGATATACCACGCGGTGACTGCTTAAAAGTCGTAGCCGGGAATTTGCACCACACCCAAACTACTTATCGGCCAATAAGATACCCATGCTCTCCCGGTCATAACTTTTTTGGTGATCGGTCCCCAATAGCGTGAATCTGAAGAATTGGGACGGTTGTCCCCCATAACAAAATATTGGTCTTCGGGGATCATATACTCTTTATTGTCACTCAAAAACGGCCCGCCCCCGGTTAAAACACCGGTATCAATATAAGACTCGGGAAGTAATATTCCGTTTATAAAAACGCGGCCGCCTTTAATCATAATTCTTTCTTCGGGAAGGCCCACCACTCTTTTAATGAACTCATCCGTGTCCGATACCGGCGGCATAAAAACAACGACATCGCCCCGCTTCGGGTCTCTCGTGTAATACGTAACCTTTTCGGTAAGAAGAAACTCTCCGTCGTTAAAATTCGGCATCATGGATTGCCCGCTGATTTTATGGGGACGCATGATAAGAAGATAAATAAAGAAAAATATCCCGACAGCAAAAACAACCACCTCCAAAATATCCAAAAAAAAGGCGCCCAAACGCTTAACCATAATTCATTATATTTACTTATAGGTACCCATAACAAGAGGTAAACAAAGTTAAAACTAAACGGGGGTTACATCATGAGAGCCGCTTTCGCGCCGACCCATGGCGGTGATCCTGATGAATTTTGCATTTTTCCAGAGCGTATAAATATTCTTAGCTCCCCCGTAAGAAAAGCCGGACCTTATATTGGCGCTAAGTCTTTCGACAACTTCCGAAACAGGACCTATATAAATAACCATACCCTCAACCCCCTCGATGTGTTTTGAATAGTCTTTGGCATATCCGTCTTTTTCGTTATCCAAATGATTCTTTTTTTCCAAAAAAGAAGTTGAGCCGAAATATTGCTTAAACGTGACTCCTTTTACCGTAAGCTTTTTCCCTGGTGCTTCGTCCGTACCCGCAAAGAGATTGCCGGCCATAATAGCGGAGGCACCGGCTGCCAAAGCTTTGACAATGTCACCTGAGTTTTTGATTCCTCCGTCGGCGATAATGGTTTTTTTGTAACGTCTTGCCGCTCTGGCCGCTTCAATTACTGCAGTGAGTTGGGGAACACCGAAACCGGTTTCAACACGGGTAATGCAAATTGAACCCGGCCCAACACCTACTTTTACAGAGTCCGCCCCGGCCTTAAATAAATCGCATGCGGCCTCATAAGTTGCGACATTTCC
>LCIL01000010.1 GCA_001001045.1 Candidatus Woesebacteria bacterium GW2011_GWA1_44_23
GTCGTCCGTATTCTGCAAACCCGCATACATCCTAAACCAGCTCGGACAGGTCTTTAAGGGCTCGGGCTCGTAAAAGTAAGGAGTCCCTGTTACCGGGTCACAGGGGACATTTTTAAGATATGACCCAATGCCTGCATCGGTAGGGCAGGTTACGGTTAAGGGGTAGCAGTTTTTATCTTTCTCATATTCTTCCACTGCAACTTTTATGCGGTCCAAATTGGCCTTGCGTTTGGCGTCGTTACCCTTAACAATTTGTCTGGTAAACGTACCGATAACAAGTATGGCAAGTATGGCAACAATGGCAACTGCCATTATTACCTCAATTAAGGTAAAGCCATGCAAGTATTTTTTCGCCATATAGTAAAGCCAGGGGAATAGCTACGACTAAAAAGGGTCCAAAGGCAATCTGGCTTTTTAGACGCGCTTTCCTGCCTAAAATCAGTATGATACCTATAAATGCTCCCGTCAAGAAAGCCAGAAAAAACCAGACCGTTAGAAGCCTAAGACCAACCAACATTCCTCCCAAAACGGCAAACTTGACATCCCCCAAACCCATTCCGCGCCCTTTTGTGAGTAAGTGAATCAGAACAAGTAGAGTTGAGGCCAAAAAACCGGCAAACAAGGAACCGAATAGTGAATCGGGAATCAGGAATAACGACAAAAAAAGTCCGGCGAAAACAAAGGAATCGGGGATAATTTGGTGCTCAAAATCAATAATGAAAATTATCTCAAGTATGCAAAATATAATTAACCATAGAATTTGAGGTCCGATAAGTAAAAATCCTATACCGGTTGCAAGTTCGATTACCGGGTAACGCCAGGAAATCGGCTTTCTGCAGTTTCTGCATTTTCCTCCAAGAAGGATGTATGAAAGTAGGGGAATGTTATCATACCAAGCGATTTGTTTCCTGCATTTTGGGCAAACACTTCTTCCCTTTTTAACAGAAATCCCTCTGGGATAGCGCCAGGTGAGAGCAGAGATGAAAGAACCAAAGACAAGACCTAAAACGAAAAGGATAACGACCATGTTTCATTTTAACCTAAAATTTAATACTCTACACCATGCTTTTTCACTTCATCGTAAATGAGCTGGGCTCTTTGTGTATTTCCTTCGTCGAGATATATTGAAGCCAAATTCATCATTGCTTCGATATTGTCATTGTCTGTATAAACGGCATATAAAAAGTAATTTTTGGCATTGGGGATGTCATTTTTATATTTGTAGACGTAGGCCATAAATAAATAAGTAGTTGAGTTTAGTGGGTTAAACTTCAGTGATTTTTTAAAATAATCCATTGCCTTATCAAAATCACCTTCATAAGTTGCAATCATACCCAAATTGTCGTAGGCGTAATCCCTGTGCTCCGTTTCCGCCAATTCCGTAAGCAGTCTTTTTGCGTCGTCAACTTTGCCGTCACGGTAATATACGTAGGCAAGATTAGCTTTGGCTACAGGAAAAATGTCTACAATTGCGGCGGCTTTCCGCCAAAACGTATATTGGTTTTGAAAATCATCCAAATGGACAAATGTAAGTACTGAAAACACAATAATTACCAGAATGTATAACTTTTTACCGATAAAGTATTTTGTGTAAACTGAGGTCCCAATAAGCACCAGAAGAACGCCTATCAGGGGTATATATAGTCTATGTTCAAACATCACCAGCTTATCTCCTGGCGTTGGATTAATTAGGGTTGGAAGAAAACTAACAACAAATAATGTTGCGCCAATAATGATAAGCCGGGCATTTTTGTATTTAGAAATTAGTATGACTAAAAGAATAATAACAATCGAAGCTATTCCGTATAAGTAATTGCTTTCATAAAGAATGGGGATTACAAAAAGATTTACTGGGAAAAGGATTTTGCCAATGTTAACCAAAAAGCCTCCTACAAAACTGGTTAAAATCGAGTTCATAGCATATGACCCCGGAACATCTAGTTGAACGGCTCTAAACCGCAAATAAAGAAAAGCACCGATTGTTAAAAGTTGAGGTAAAAAGATTATTAAAAACTTTTTGATACTCCTTTTGTTTTTCACGAAGAAAAATATCAAAGCATAAACAAATATTAAAAGAATGGCACTTTCTTTGGTAAATATAGATAATGAAAAGAAAAGTATATAAAAAAATAAATTCTTTTTATTTCCATTCTCCAAATAATCAATAAAGTAAATTATTGAGGGCAACAGAAAAAGTGCCAACAGCAGGTCGTTAATTCCAGGAACCCAACCAACTGCCTGTGTCAAAACGGGGTGGACCCCAAAAATTAAGGCTGATGCAATGCTAGTGGTGTTTTTAACCTTAAATTTAGTAAAAAACTTATAAACCAAAAAAGTGTTAAGTAAGTGGAGAATAATGTTAAAAAGATGATAAAGAAAAAAGTTGTCAGAAAATAAATTGTATTCAAGGATAAAGAAAACGTTTAGAATGGGCCTGTAATAGGTTGATCCTGATGCAGCAAGGTAAAAAACAGGCTCCTGAAAAGACTTAATAATATTAGCGAAATTGTCGAGAAAATGAGTCCTGTTTATGAGAAGCTGGTTATCATCAAGGTACGTAAATTTAAAAAATAATGACTTTGCGTAAAGTAAAAATATGACTACGGCGAAAAGCAAAAAAACGTACCTTTCCTGTTTAAGTTTATACAACATTAAGCCATATAACTTCCTCATTCAAACATTATATTAAATCCAACGGCAAAATGTATCGCAGAAGTATCAAGGAAGACAACTCATGTCGGCAGTTCCGCATGCTTCCGCGGGGAAGTCCGGAGGAAGTGTACCCGAACACCTGGTCGTAGAATCGCTCTCAAAGGCCCCAGACCTTGGGATGAAGCACACGTACAACGAATTTCCCTGACCAGCAGACTTATAAACAAAAAGATTATTGTATCCGGGCCCTGTTATTCTGTCGGTAAAAGAACTCTTCAGCTCTTGTGTTCCTCCGGATGAAAGCTGCCCTAAGACTCCGCCGCTACTGGTAGTCCATAAACCGCTTCCAACTGTACTCCACGCAAGATCGTCGTCTTGATTTGCCCCTGAAGTCCAAGGATAATATCCCTTTGTGGCATAAAACCTGTCAATAGCCCCAATCAATTGCTCGGAATCGGACCGGCTTCCCGTATCCCTGCTTCTGTTGATTTGTTCAATTGGGTTAATAGCGGAAAGAACGGCTACTGCTAAAATACCGAGGACTGCGATGACGATAAGTAGTTCGATCAGTGTGAAGCCTTGGGCAAGTGACTTTTTCATTACATATTCAGTATTAACTAACCAAAATTCCCTGTCAAGTGGCAATTTTGAGGCTATTTTCATTAGAATTGACTTGTTAAATTGTAAATCGGAAGAATTACCGCAATAACCATAAAACCGACTCCTATTCCTAAAACTACCATGACAATCGGTTCAATCGCAGCGGTTAATCCCTTTACCTTATCATCGCTTTCCACTTCAAAAATGTGGCTGATTTTGGTCAGAACCTCATCCATTTTTCCGGTTTCTTCTCCGACCGCCACCATTTGGCTGAGTAAAAAGGGAAAAGCTTCCGGGTGTCTGGAGAAGGAGAATGCTATGGGGAAACCCCTCTCGACCTGTTTTGCCGCGTCTTTCAGGGCATCCGAAATTACGGTATTACTCACAACCTCGGAAGTAATGTTCAAAGCCTCAAGAATGGGAACACCCGCTCCGACCATCAGGGAAAGAGTGCGGGTAAGATCGGTCAAGATAATTTGACGCACCAGCTCCCCGTAAACGGGAATCTTAAACATGAGAGCGTCAACTTTTCTTCGTCCTTCCGGGGTCTCCACGTACAACTTGTATACATATATTCCCAGCCCCAGAAGAATTACTATTACAAACCAAAAATGAACAAGAAAGTTTGAAACACCCATAAGTACCTTTGTTGGAAGGGGTAGGTCTGCTCCAAAATCGGTATACATGGACGTCAGTTTGGGTATGACAAAAATCATCATGACAAAAGCCACCACCACCATTCCGACAATGATGATCACGGGGTAAATTAATGCCCCTCTCACACGGTTCCCGAATTCCTGCTGCTTTTCCATGTTATCGGCAAGCTTTAAAAGAACCGCATCCATGACCCCTCCTACTTCGCCCGACTTTACAAGAGCTATATAAGTGCGCGTAAATACTTTGGGGTGCTTGGAAAGGGAGTTTGAGAAAGATTCGCCCGCCTCAATATCCGCGAGGATCTGGGCGACAATTTTTTGCATTGGTCCTTTTGACTGGGCCCTAAGAATTAAGATAGCCTCGGTAATGGGAAGCCCCGCGTTTATCATTGTTGAAAGCTGACGGGTAAAAGTGGCAACGTCCCCAACGGTAATTCTTTCTTTAAACCTTCTGATTATCGCAAAGGGGGAGTCCATTTTGGCAGATATTGAAATTACGTAAAGACCCCTTCCTTTTACCAGCTTGGCGGCCGCACTGGGGTTTGCGGCTTCGACTTCACCCACGACAAGATTGCCTGATTTGTCTTTGGCTTTGTAATTAAACCTTTTCATGGACAGGAAGCTTTTATCCTACGTACCGCGCACAAGCCTCATCATTTCCTCGGGACGGAGGGACCAGCTTTGGGCTACCTCAAGCGTCACTACTCCTTTTCTAACCAAGTCGGCAAGGGATCTTTCCAGGGTACTCATTCCGACCTCGTGCGACGTTTCAAGAATGCTCTCTATCTGATGAGTTTTGCCCTCACGGATGGCCGTCCTTATGGCAGTACTTCCCAGCATTACCTCATAGGTCACGACTCTTCCTTTTGTCGTACTTTGTATAAGCCTTTGGGAGAAAACCGCCTCGATCACGTTACTTAGCTGCAAACGTATTTGCTGCTGCTGTTCCTCGGGGAAAACATCGACGATTCTGTCGACCGACTGCGCGGCGTTATTGGTATGCAATGTCGCAAAAACCAAATGTCCGGTTTCCGCAACGGTCAAGGCTGCCGCAATGGTTTCATAATCCCGCATTTCGCCGATGAAAACAACGTCTGGGTCTTCACGAAGAACCGACCTTAGGGCAATATCCCAGGAATGGGTATCGCTCCGCATCTCTCTTTGGGAAATAATTGACTTGACGGGGTTAAATACAAACTCGACCGGATCTTCTATCGTTACTATGTGAACGGCGCGGGTTTTATTGATTTCCTGAATCATCGATGCCAGCGTGGTTGACTTGCCGTGCCCGGTAGGCCCTGTCACCAAAACAAAGCCCTGGCGCAAACTGGTAAACGAATGAAGGAGGGCAGGCAAGCCCAATGACTCGATGGTCGGAATGGTCAACGGGATAAGCCTAAAAGCGGCCGCCAGCGAATTTTTCTGCGTATAGGCGTTAACCCTGAATCTTCCTTTTTCGGAAAAGGGAAGCGAAAAATCCAGCTCTTTATTTACCGTCAGTCTTTCAATTTGCTCGCTGGTCAGTACCTGTTTAAGAAAAACTTCGATTGCATCCGGCGTAAGAATGCCAAGTGAAGGAATGGGCATAAGTTCTCCTTGTACACGGAGGGTGGGGGGTATTCCCGTTACCAAATGAAGATCGCTTGCGTTTGCGTCTATTACCGCCTGCAGTAATTGTTTGATATCCATAATCCGTTATTCCTGGGCAACTCTTAGTACCTCTTCTACTGTAGTAATTCCTTCGGTAACTTTCAAGTACCCATCTTGTTTCAGTGTTATCATTCCTTCCTCCCTGGCCATTTTTTCTATCTGCGTCGCGGAAGCCCTCTCCAAAATCAGCTTTCCTATCCTTTCCGAAGCAGGTATCACCTCAAAGATACCTATTCTTCCGTAGTACCCCGAGTTCCCGCAGTCAGTATCACCTTTGCCTTTGTAAAATTTAACATCACCCTGCGGCTGCCAAAGGGATCCCAATTCGGTTTTTATGCCCGCCAGAACTTTTGCATCGGGGGCATAGGCCTCCTTACATGCTCCGTGAATCTGCCTGACAACGCGCTGGGCCACAATGCAGGTTATTGAGGAGGCCAAAAGATACGGCTCCGCTGCCATATCAAGTAAACGGGGAAGGGCCCCCGAGGCGTCATTTGTATGCAAAGTGGAAAAGACCAAATGCCCCGTTAAGGAAGCCTGGACAGCCAAATCGGCCGTTTCCCTGTCACGGATTTCTCCTACCAGGATTATGTTGGGGTCCTGCCTAAGGAATGCCCTAAGACCGGATGCAAACGTAAGCCCCACGGGGGGATTTATCTGAACCTGATTAACCCCGGGAATTTTATACTCGACGGGGTCTTCCAGAGTGACAATGTTTACTTTGGGGGTATTGAGCTTCGAAAGAACGGAATAAAGGGTAGTCGTTTTACCGCTTCCCGTAGGTCCGCAGATGAGGATTATTCCATGCGGTCTAAGGATTGCATCCTGCAGGCTTCTAAGGCCGCGCCCCCGTAGGCCCAACTCGGGAAGGTCCGGTACCCCGCCCGACTTTTTAAGAAGCCTCATGACTATTTTTTCTCCCCATGTGGTGGGGAGGGAGGAAATACGAAGGTCCACCTCTTCCTCGCTGCCCTTGAAATTAAATCTGCCGTCTTGGGGAATCCTTTTTTCGTCAATCTTCATTCCGCTCAGGATTTTTATTCTTGAAATTAAAGAATCCTGAAGCTCCCTCGGGATTGAAAGCTTTTCCTGCAGTATTCCGTCTATTCTGTAGCGGACACGGGTTACCTTTTCCTGAGGCTCTATATGAACGTCGGATGCGCGCGATTTTATGGCAAAATCCAATATTTGGGATACAATCTGGGCCACCTTTTCTTCACGGATAAAACCTCCGCTGGTTACTCCGAGGGCCGCAAGTCTGTCTTTCTCCGGTTCAACTTCTTTAAGAGCAGCCGAGACCTCCTGGGTAAGGGTTGATGCGTAGCGGTTTTGGATAAAGTCGGTTATTTGGGACAGTAGAGCCGCCCTGGGTTTGACGTGGTATCCTGTTTTTTGCTCAATAAACTCTATCGTGGAAAGGTCCAGGGGGTCCGACATTGCCAGGATCAGGCTTTTGTCCTTTCTGTCAATCCCAACCGGGAAAACTTTGAAACGCTCCGCGACCTGCGCGGGTAAAATCGAGAGGGCGGCGGGGGCTACTGGGATGGTACTTAGGTCCACATATGGAACGTTATAAAGCTGTGCTTTTGCCTGTACCAACTTATCCTCCGTAACCATTGCACTTTTCCGGATGATCTCTTCCTGGGTCGACCCGCTCTGAATTTCGGCAAGTTTTACCTGTTCGGCACGTGCGGGATCCAAAGCGCCGATAGCAACCAGTACATCGGCGAGGGTTCCGGCCGATCCGTCAATTGAAGTCGGGATAGGTTTGGCAGCGGGCATAGTTACATGTCATTATGAAGTATTTGCATCAAGCGATCAAGAACTTGCATTGTAAATCGTTAAATGTTAATTGTTATGTACTATTAGTATGCATGCTTATTTGCTTGTGGGACAGGAGGGTGTCAATTTAGAAGAGTCAATTTCCGGTTTGGCAAAAAAACTTCATGCAAAGACAATGGAATTCCCCTTATCCAAAATTGACGATACCAGGAGTTTAAATAATTTAATCCGTTTAAGTTTCAGCGAACCGACCCTTATAGTTTGTTCCGGCATCCACGAGGCGGGGGATGCGGCACTTAACGCATTTCTTAAAAATTTAGAAGAACCGCAGGAAAATATTTATTTCGTTCTTACCGCTCCCTCAGTACGCAAGGTTTTACCGACAATCGTTTCAAGGTGCGAGGTTATCAGGGTACCCGGTATAAAACGCCAAGCGGTTAACTTGGGTGCGGAAGAATTTATCAAAATGACTACGGGGGAAAAACTTGCATACGTGGATAAAATTAAAGACAGGGAAAAAGCCATAGAATTAGCCGAAAATTTGATTAATTTGTTGCACGGGGTTCTTCATTCACAAAAGAACGGTTTACCGGAAACCGCAAAAAACCTGGAAGTTATGGGCAAAACCCTGAGACGCCTTAAGGCAAACGGGAATGTATCTCTTGATCTCACCTCAATGGTTGTCAGCCTTGTTTAGATCCCATTGCCGAAGTACAATATATACGTTAGGATAATCTTCGTATGGCAATAACTGATGCGTATACAGCAGAACAAATTCAAGTCCTTGAGGGGCTCGAACCGGTCAGAAAAAGACCCGGAATGTATATCGGTTCAACCGACAGCAGGGGACTGCATGAATGCCTTAGGGAAATTGTGGACAACTCCGTCGATGAAAGTTTTGCCGGTGTAGCCAACACGATTTGGGTCAGTCTAAGCAAAGACGGGTCGGCAACAATCAGAGATAACGGACGAGGAATCCCCGTGGAGAAGCATAAAAGCGGAGTCTCGGCACTGGAACTTACCATGACCAAACTCCACGCCGGCGGAAAATTCGGCGGGGGAGCATATAAAATCTCCGGAGGACTGCACGGAGTCGGGGCTTCCGTTACAAACGCCCTCTCCTCATATTTCAGGGTTGTTGTTCTTAGAGACGGCAAAGCCTACTATCAGGAATACCATCAGGGTAAACCGCTCAAGAAAGTGGGGGAGGCTACTCCCCAACAGCTGGCCGAATGGAAAATAAAGTCCGATGGGACAGGAACCATCACCACTTTTATCCCTGACAAGGCAATTTTCGGGGACATTAGTCTTGAGAACGCTAAAATCAAAAACCTGCTCCGGGACCGGGCATATCTTGTTGCCGGGCTTACTTTTCATTTCTCCGATGATAACGACGGGGATGAAGCAACGTTCTATTTTGAAGGTGGAATTAAATCGCTGGTTGCCCACACTAACCGCGGCAAGGATGTTTTAACAGACGTTGTTTATATTTCCAAAGATAACGGCACAATTTCCTGCGAAGCCGCTCTTCAGTACTCGGATTCGTTTAACGAAAATGTAAAGGGGTATGTAAACGGAATCTACACAACCGACGGGGGAACCCATGTTACGGGATTTAGGATCGCCCTGACCCGTGCAATAACAGACTATTATAAACGCAGCCAAAACGGGAACGGAAAAGAGGAAGCCGTCTTTACCGGGGATGACATGAAGGAAGGGTTAACCGCAATAATTTACATAAAAATGCCTTCAGAGGCTCTCCAATTTGAATCCCAGACAAAGGCAAAACTTAATAACCCCGAAATTCAGGGTTTTGTGGCAGCGGCCGTAAAGGAGGGGCTTGATACTTATTTTGAGGAGCATCCTTCCGATGCAAGAAAAATTGTAGAAAAAGTAATGCTTGCCGCCCGCGCCCGCTTGGCCGCCCGGGCAGCCAAAGATGCCGTTCTTCGGAAAGGTGCTCTCGAGGGAGCGGCGCTTCCGGGGAAGCTCGCCGATTGCCAAAGCACGGATCCTGCCATATCCGAACTATATATAGTGGAGGGTGACAGTGCCGGAGGCTGTTTTTCAGGAGAAACGAAAGTCGCATTAACTGATGGCAGAGATATCTCCTTTAAAAATCTCGTCAATGAATATAAAAAAGGGAAAATCAATTATTGCTACACATTAAACAAAAACGGTTCTGTCGAAATCGCTCAAATAAATAACCCCAGAGTCACAGAGAAAAACGCCGAGGTCATTAAAATTGTTTTAGATAACGATGAAGAAATTATCTGTACACCCAACCATCTCTTCATGAATAGATCCGGAGATTATACAAAAGCTAAGGATCTAACCCCAAATATTTCTTTAATGCCTTTCAGAAGACAGCTTTCAAAAATTGGTAAGAATATAACCATTAAAGGATATGAATTAATTTTTGATCCAGGACAAAGTAGATGGATTTTTACCCATCTCCTTACGGATCAATACAATTTAGGAAGAGGAGTTTATAAAAAATCTTTAGGCGATCACAGACACCATATTGATTACAATAAATTAAACAATAATCCGTCAAACCTAACTAGATTAGGAAGAAAAGAACATTTAAGGCTCCACTCGGAAATTGTTGAGAGGACAATCGGAAGAAGCGATATCAAACTAAAAAGTAAAATGGTTCACCAAACAAAAGAATACAAGGAAAAGATTAGGGCAATAATGAATTCCCCTAAAATGAAGCTTATGCTAAGCAAAAGGGCAATTGAGCAGTGGAAAAATCCTGAATATAAACGATACATGACTCAGAAATTCCTTGAATTTTATAACAAAAATTCTGAATACAGAGTACAAAATAATGCCAGATTAAATATGGAACAAAAAAAGTATTGGGCAAATGCCAAAAACAGGAACACGCAGTCACTTAGAACCAAAAAGTATTTTATTTTGCATCCTGAAAAAATAGATATCTTGAGAATGACGTCAGATAAGCAATGGCAAAATCAAAACCTAAGAAGTTGGCGAAGTGAAAAGACGAAAGAACAGTGGACAGCAGAATTCAGACAAAAAAGAAAACAAACATACAATAAAACATATTTAACAAAAGCCCTTTCTGTTTTCTATAATTTTTACTCAAATAACGGCCAAATTAACAAAACAGAATATGACAATTTCAGGAAAAAATCTGGCGACAAAAGTCTCATAAAGTATGAGACCATCTTGACAAGATTTTTCCGAAACGATAAGTCAAATTTTGAAGAAGCTGTCCGTAATTTCAACCACAGAATTAAAAAAATCGTTGTTCTAAAAAGAAAAGTTGATGTTTACGATTTGGAGGTAGAAAAAACTCACAATTTTGCCCTCGCAGCGGGAATTTTTGTCCACAACAGTGCCAAACAGGGAAGGGACAGGCGTCATCAGGCAATTTTGCCTCTCGGAGGTAAAATTCTAAATACCGAACGGGCGCAACTGGACAAGATCGTAAAGTTCGAGGAAATTAAAGATCTCATTATTGCTCTCGGTGCAGGTATAGGGGATTCGCTCAACTACGATAAAATGAGGTACCACCGGATCATTATCATGACGGACGCCGACGTGGACGGGGCTCATATAAAGACCCTGCTTCTGACTTTTTTCTATCGCCACATGCCGGAAATAATTACGAGGGGCTTTTTGTACATTGCCCTTCCTCCTCTTTTCCGGGTGCAGATAGGGAAAGAGGTTACTTATGCTTATGATGAAGCCGAAAGGGATAGTATCGTCAGCGCCGGAAAAGGAGCCAAGTCCACCATCCAGCGTTACAAAGGTCTGGGAGAAATGAATCCGACCCAGCTCTGGGAAACAACCATGGATCCGGAAAAAAGGACCCTAAAAAGAGTGACGGTTGACGATGCCGAAGCGGCGGGTAATATGTTTGAAATGCTGATGGGGGAAGAGGTTCCGCCGAGAAAGAAATATATCCAAACCCATGCCAAGTTAGCCAATCTTGATATATAACCCCGATATCGAAGCCCTGGGCAAACTATAACCCCGAGCGTAGTCAAGTGAGTCGAAGGATTAGATGCCGCCTTTCGTCAATGTAACCGCCGCCAATACTAAAAGAGCAAGGACAAGCGTCAACAACAACAGATTCAATCTACTGTTATCTACTGTCTTACGATGCAGAGTTCTTTTGGCAGTTCTTTTTGTTCTTTTTACGCTTTTTCTTTTAGCCATTTATACTCACCTCCCGGATTCGCACATATCAGTATTGTGTCAACCCCTGCATCGTGTCAAGAGGGATATCTAACCATTGAAATATCGAATTCATTGTTTTAGAATACTCGCATGGATATCCAATTGGTTGCTCTTTTTGTGGCACCGATTACTTCAATCATCGCTTTGGCATACGGTTTTTTTCTAACAAAAAGAATCCTCAAAGATTCGGAGGGTTCCCCCAAACTTCAGCAAATAGGACGTGCCGTCAGGGACGGAGCCATGAGCTACCTTAAAAAACAATTCAGCGTGGTTTTCCCCGTCATGGCCGTCCTGGCCGCCATCATCGCCTTAACTTTGGGCGGAGGGGTGGCTGTAACGTTTTTGATGGGAGCGATTTTTAGCGCGATAATCGGCTACTTCGGGATGTGGATCGCGGTCCGCGCCAATGTGCGTACGGCCAATAACGCCATCAAGGGTTTATCACCCGCACTCAAAACCGCATTCGGTGCCGGAACGGTCAACGGAATGCTGGTGGTTGGGCTGGGCCTTCTCGGAGTATCACTCATCTATATGTGGTCGTATTTCACTTTTATAGACTTGGGAGCCGATGTGGTGGCTAAAAACGCCACCAGCGTTTTAGTCGGATACGGGTTTGGTGCAGCCCTCCTGGCTCTTTTTATGAGGGTCGGCGGAGGAATATTTACTAAGGCCGCGGATGTGGGGGCGGATCTGGTCGGAAAAGTAGAAAAAGGAATCCCTGAAGATGATCCACGAAATCCCGCAACCATTGCCGATAACGTTGGGGACAATGTGGGAGACTGTGCAGGAATGGCAGCCGATGTTTTTGAATCCTACGCCCTGACGATTGTTGCCGCCATGATTCTTGGCGGTGCAATTTTTGGCCTTGCGGGTGTGGTTTTTCCTCTTCTTGCCCGTTCGGGAGCTATTTTAACTTCAATTTTGGGAACCTTTTTTGTTAAGGCAAAATCTGAAAAGGAAAGTGCCTTAAAACCTTTAATCCGCGGTTTTATTGTATCGGCCGTCGCCGCTGTTGTCATATTTATGGCCCTGGCCGTATTTCTTCTCAAAGAACCCCGCGCGGGTTATGCGGCAGTATCCGGAATTATCTCCATGCTGGCACTTTTATATCTGACCAAGTATTACACTGGGCCGGGAGAAAAACCGATTGTGGCTATAGCCAAGGCTTCTAAAACAGGGGCCGGAACAAACCTGATTGCGGGAATGTCAATCGGAATGGAATCCACTTTCTTCTCGGTTCTTATAATCGCCGCCACTATCTTTGCGGGATACTTTCTTCTCGGATTCTACGGGATTGCTTTAGCCGGTATGGGAATGCTGGCAACAACCGGAATAATTATGTCCCTGGATACCTTTGGGCCGATTTCCGACAACGCTCAGGGGATGGTTGAAATGGCGGGTTTAACGGGAAAGGCTCCTAAAGTAACCGGGGACCTGGACGCGGTGGGAAATACCACAAAGGCTTTGACCAAGGGATTTGCCGTAGGCTCGGCCGCAGTGGCTGCATCCTCGCTTTTTGCTACATACTTTGAGGCGACGGGCTTAACCTCCATTGATATTGCAATACCTAAAGTGTTTATCGGGCTTCTTATCGGAGGGTCTTTACCTTTCCTTTTTTCTTCGAGATTGATCGGCTCGGTAGGCCGTGCCGCATTCGAAGTCGTTGAAGAAGTCAGACGCCAGTTCAGAGAAATCAAAGGGATAATGGAAGGCAAGGCTCTTCCCGATTATTCAAAAGCCATTGCCATTGTTACAGCAGCTGCACAAAAAGAACTGATAATTCCGGCGGCTATTGTTGTAACTTTGCCGGTTATTGTTTCACTTCTCGGGGCTGAGGCTTTGGGCGGATTTTTGGGCGGGGTGGTGGCTGTAGGGCTTATGCTTGCCTTTTATATGTGCAACACCGGAGGAGCTTGGGACAATGCCAAAAAGTATATTGAGGACGGAAATATGGGAGGAAAGGGAAGTGACACCCATAAAGCGGCGGTTGTGGGAGATACTGTGGGAGATCCCTTAAAAGATACCGCAGGTCCGGCTTTAAACCCCATGATGAAAATAGTTCAAATAGTTGCTCTTCTTATTGCCCCCTTTGTTATTAAATTCATCGGACAATAAACCGACATCCTGATACTCGATTTTTCCCCGTTTTAGTGGAATACTATTAATAGGTATGTCGGTTCTTAAGATAAGTTCTTAAGATAATATCAACTCTTTTGATTTTCGGTGCCTTGACTGTCCTGGGTGCAATTTTTTGGCCCGTAACTCAAGCGGAAATCGAATATGGTTACAGCAATGCGCTGAATATCAAGTATTCTTTAAATCCCGAATTCAGCGGAACCTATGAAAGAACTCTTAAGGTTCCCAACAAAGATTTTTCGATTGCAATTCCAAAAATTGCTGTCGCGGCTCCAATTATCGCCGATGTGGATCCGCAGAATAAATATGAATATCTAAGAGCTCTAAAGCAAGGAGTGGCCCAGGCCAAGGAGACGGCTGTACCTGGGGAGACCGGAAACGTTTACCTTTTCGCCCACTCCGAAGATACCTTTTACAATGTCAACACCTATAATGCTCCATTCTTCCTTCTGGGAAAGCTGACA
>LCIL01000011.1 GCA_001001045.1 Candidatus Woesebacteria bacterium GW2011_GWA1_44_23
AGTCCGGAAATTCTTTACGGAGCCCTTCTATCGTTGTTTTTATTGCTGTGGGGTGGTGTGCATAGTCATCAAAAACTTTTATGTGTCCCTTTTGAGTGATAAGTTCCATTCTTCTTCCTATCCCGGTAAAACTTTCCAAAGACCTGATAATAATTTTTTGGTCAATTCCCAACTTTTTACCCAAAACGTAAACCATGTTGGCGTTTTTCTGGTTGTGTTCGCCCAAAACTTTGAGGTTGAACTTTTTTCCGGGATTGTCTTTTTCGGTAATCAAAATCTTTTCTCCCCTTAGGTTTCCTATAAATTTCCTGAAAGACTCTTGCACCTCTTCTTCATTTTTGAAAAAATCCGGGTGGTCAAACTCGATATTGTTGAGAATAATAATGTCGGGGTAGTAGTGTAAGAAATTGTTGTTAAATTCATCAGCCTCGGCAATGAAATATTCCCCTTCACCGAATCTTGCGTTGCCTCCCCATTCCGGAACATTTGCTCCAACGATAACGGAAGGATCCAATCCGGCGTCGGTCAGAAGTTTTCCGGCCATGGCAGTTGTAGTGGACTTTCCATGGGTTCCTGTAATGCAAATTACCTTCTTACCCTTTTGCAGGTACTTTCCCAAAAATTCCTGCCATGTAATAACTATCTTTCTATTTTCTCCTAGGATAAGTTCGGGGTCTTTGACCTTTTGAAAATACACGGCGGGGGTCACAACCAGTAAATCAATGTCTTTTAAATGATCGGGTGAGTGGCCGTGGAAAAATTTATCGGAGTAGGCGGTGCTTTTTTCCAAATCACAACCCGTTACCTCGTAGCCCATTTTGGAAGCAAGAAAGGAAATTCCCGCCATTCCGCTTCCCCCGACTCCCATAAAATGAACTTTCGTCTTCGATGCCGGAAGTGTTTTATTATTCATCCGTAGTAAGTAGCCTCGCCATTTTTTTATTTGCCTCTTCAAGTTGCTCCGGGGTATTGACTCCCTGCCACTCGCTATCGTCGGGTAAAGTATAGGTTGCCATCCTTTCGCCCTGGTCGATTGCAAGCTTAACCATGTCAACTAAATAAAATTCGCCCTGCTTGCCTTTCCGGATCTTTTTTATGTTTCCGGCAAACCAGTCTTTATCAAAAATGTATAGGCCGTCATTAATCTCCTTTATTTCCCTTTCCTCGGGGGTGGCATCTTTCTCTTCAACTATTTTGGTAATCAGTCCGTTTTCTCCCCTTATCACTCTTCCTAAGCCCGTGGGATTTTCTTTCATTAGGGAAACAAACGTGAGTTTTCTTTCCCTTTGAGTATGGATCTTAAGAATATTTTTTATTGTTTCGGCTTTATAAAAAGCGCTGTCGTCCCCGTTAATGACAACGAGGGTACTGGACTTTTTATTTACCTTCTCAAACCCGGCCTTGGCTGCATCCGCCGTTCCCCCCTTGGGGTTTTTCTGAACCGCAAATTTAACGGCTCCCCCGATTTCACGGATAACCAGGTTTTTCCTGAATCCCACCACTATTGTTATGTCCGAAATACCCGCCTTCCTGAGGTTTTCCAAAGTGTAGGCTATCATCGGCTTTCCGCAGATTTTCCTTAAGACTTTCGGCACCAGGGATGCCATCCTTGTTCCTTTTCCGGCAGCCAGGATAATTGCGGAGGTTTTATCTTGGGCGGAAAGTAGAGTGATTACTGCTTCTTTGTCTTTCCATGGGTGTTCGTATCCGTCGTAGGCCATGCTATTTTCATGACCCTTTCCCAAAATTGCCAGCGTATCTCCGGGGCGGGCTATCGAAAGGGCAAAAGCTAATGCTTCCCTCCTTTCGGCAATTCTGAAAAAATCTTCCCCTTCTTTTTTCCCGCCACTTTTTGCCCCGGATGCCATATTGGCAAGAATTTTAAAAATATCCTCACTCCTGGGGTCTTCGGCAGTAAAGACCGATTTGTCTGCAAGTCTGACTGACACCTTGCCCATTTTAAAACGCTTCCGGGTGTCTCTCTCGCCGGCACAGCCGAATACCGAAATCAGTTTTCCTTTCGTTTGTGTTTTTAGGTGTGTCAAAACCGCTTCCAAAGAATCGGGAGTGTGGGCAAAATCTATGATTATTTTAATGCCCAATTTATTCGGAACTTCGGTAAGTCTTCCTTCGGGAAGTTCAAAAGACTCAACTGCGGCAATTACCTCGTCCCTTTTAATGCCGAACTTTTCCAGAGTCATTACGGAGGCTTCTACATTCAAATTATTAAAAAGGCCGGGAAGTAGATTAATGGCGGTTTTTTTGGGGGCTATGATTTTAAAGCCGGCGGAATTGACGAATGACATTTTTGTTTTTTTGTATTCCTTGAAAGTTTTATGGTAATCCAAGTGCTCGGGGGCGACATTGGTCAAAACGGCCGCGTCAAACTTAACCCCCGCAATCCTTTTTTGGTCGATTCCGTGAGAACTCACCTCGATGACGGCATACTCGTAGCCTTTATCCGCGAATTCCTTCAGCATCTTCTGGAGAAGTATCACGTCCGGGGTGGTTACATGAAGACCGGGAACCGAAATGGAAGAAAGTATCCCCGCTTTTTTCCCCAGTGTTTTTAAAATGTGGTAAATAAGGTGGGCGGTGGTAGTTTTTCCTTTGGTTCCGGTTACTCCTATGACCTTGAGTCTTTTTGAGGGGTTGCCGTAAAATTCCGAGGCAAGATCTCCCAAGGCGGCTTTTGAATCGGGTACTTTAATGTAATTTTTGAAGCTTTTTGCCAAATCCGATTCCCCGACGATGGCCTTGGCTCCTTTTTCTACGGCCTGAGGGATAAAATCGTGCCCATCCGAAGTTAACCCGTGCGTGGCAACAAATATGAATCCCTGTTTCACCAGCCTCGAATCAGCCGTAATTCCCGTAAATTCGGCCACATGTTCCCTCAGTTCCCCGATATTTTTGAACATCTGTGCTATTATACCAAAGTGAAGCTAAATAAACCTATATTTGTAGTCAGCAAACGGGCCGATAGTTTGACTGAGGCATTGAAAAAATCTCCTCATGCGGTTACCGTTTGGGTCAGATCCGGAAAGTATAAGGACAAGTTTCCGCTCCTCCGGACAAGTATTGCCTATCAAACAAGCTCCGCCTCCGATGCCTTGGATTACCGAAAAAGGTTTATATCAACCGTTCTTGTTCCCGGTACGCATACAAAATTATCGGTTTTAAAAAGCGTTTCGGGTAGGGACATCAGACAGGTTTTGTCTTATACAAAAAGCGACAGGGTGATAAGAACCGCTACCCATGACACGGACTATTTTAAAAGCAAAAGGACTTTTTTGTCATGGAAGAGGCGGGGGAAAACCGTCTATTCCTTAATAAACAGGCACGGAAAGCTTTTTGGGATTATTTGGTTTAATAAAGGGGTCCGCACTCTCAGAATTTATCCGCCCGGACGCAAAAAAGGGGTTGCCAGGAAATTCTCGGAAATAGTCCGCGGGGATTTTGAGGAGGGGTCGCGGAAATCAGCCACTCCGAAGGATGGCAAGGGCTAAATTTTCTGAGTTGTGCCTCAGAAGATGAACCGCCTTAAGGTACTCGCCGAAATTTCCCTTAATTATCCTGACGTTGGGAGCGGTCTTTTTGGTTAAAGCCTCGTCGAGAATAATTGCCCTCTTTTTCTCGCCTTCATATACTTTTACTATTTCCCTGCCGAATTTCTTATCGTTTGCAATCAAAAAGTTGAGTCTTTTTGGGTTACCCAGGTAGAAAACGAATGCTTTTATAAAATCGGATGCTTTAAAGTAATCCGTTTCCCCTTCCTTTTCTATCAAGTTTAAAACGAAATAGACTTTCGCCTTTGATTTTATAATCGCCTCGGAAACTCCGTCGATCAGTAAGTGGGGTAAAACGCTTGTGTAAAGATCGCCGGGAGCAAAAACTATTTTGTCGGCATTTTTAATGGCTTTGATTACCCGGGGGTTGCTGTCCGCGCGGGTGGTGAAATATATTCTCATAATTCTGTCTTTGGGCTCGAAACCGGGTTTTTCCTTGCGGTTGTCGATATTGGCCTCCCCGTTTATCTCATTTCCTTTCTTGGTCATACCCACCAGGTTAAGGTCGGTTAAGGTGGCGGGAAGCACCTGCGAGCGGATTCTGAAAAGTGCCCGCTCCGCATCGGTTCCCCTGTCCTGACCATGAAAAATATGGTCCAGCCTCACTCCTATCAGGTTTCCGAGCGAGTGGCCTTTCAAAGGCCCCGAAGCTTCTTTGAGTCTGTCGTCAAAAAGTCTCTGCGCGATTCTTTGCTGTTCGGCATCCTCCATAAGGGCCAGAAGGCAGGCTCTTATATCCCCGGGCGGGAGAACTCCAAGCTCGCTTCTGAGAATCCCCGAACTTCCTCCGCTGTCCCAGGTTCCCACAACGGCCGTAATGAGTGAGGTGTCGTTATATTTTTTAAGACCGTTCAGAAGTTGGAAATGACCGGTTTTTCCTCCAAAGGTAACTATCCTCTCCCGGTATTTAGGTCGTGCAATCATTTTAGCCTCTGGAGGTTATTTCCGCCCCAAGTGACTTAAGCCTTTCGTCGATTTTTTCGTATCCTCTTGCTACAACCTCCACATTTTCTATCTCGCTTCTGCCGTTGGCGGTAAGTGCCGCAAGAATTACCGAAATTCCCGCTCTTATGTCTTTGCAAAAAAGTCTGTCACTGAGAAGCGGGGTGGGGCCACTGACTATGACCCTGTGGGGGTCTGCAATGAAGATTTTGGCTCCCATTGAAATCAAATCGTCAACGAAAAACATTCTCCATTCATACATCCAGTCGTGGCAAACAACCGTTCCTGCGGTTTGGGTTGCAAGAACTATAAAAGGGCTCATAAGGTCTGTGGGAAATCCCGGCCAGGGCCTGGTTTGAAACTTCCCCCGGGAAGAAACCAGTTTTGAGGGTAGCACGGTAAGGGAATTTTTCCCGGCTTTGAAGTTTACTCCCATGTAGGAAAGGTAGTTCAGAATCATGGGGCACTCAGTCGCCTTAAAATCTTCAATTTCTATATGTCCTCCTGTTATGGCCGCGGCAATCGCGAAAGTTCCTCCCTCAATGTGATCGGAACAGACTTTGTGCTCCGTTCCCTTAAGTTTGCCGCCGTCAACATAGAGGATGTTTGAACCGATTCCTTCGATTTTCGCTCCCATTTTTACCAAAAAGTTAGACAAATCCGTTACGTGAGGTTCGGTTGCGGCGTCCTCTATCTTCATCACGCCGGGAATTGCGGAGGATATCATTATTCCCATTTCGGTTGCCGTTACCGAGGGTTCGTCAAGAAAGATGTCTACGTTCTTTTTCTTTTTCCATTCCAGGAAATACCTTCCGTCTTTACGGTTAATTTCCACTCCCATTTTTTGCATCATGGCAAAGTGGGTATCAAGAAGCCTTTCTCCTATCTGGTCTCCTCCCGGCGGAGTAACTACCGCTCTTCCGAAACGGACCAAAAGAGGAGCCGCAAGAACCACGGAAGCCCTAAATTGGCTTGAAAGATCCGGATCAAGGTCAAAGGACGATAAACCTGAAGGGTCGATCGTGACGGCATGGTCTTCACGCGTGACCTTTACCCCAAGCTTTGTAATAAGATCAAGCATGACGGACACGTCGGAAATATCGGGGACGTTTGTTAAGGTTGTGGGGGAGTCGGCCAGAAGAGCCGCGGGGATAAGCTTCAAGGCCGCGTTTTTGTTGCCCGAAAGCTTTATGGTTCCCTCAAGCTTCTTGCCTCCCGTGACTATGAATTTAGACATTTAATAATCTGTATTGTATCACTGACTGGGTGCAACGCCCAAATATGGGAAAAGTTCTTTGGCAATGGAAAACCAGACGGGGGCTGCGGTTTCGGCCGCCCAGGGGGAAGACTGAGGCGAATTAAGCGTCACAAGCATCACAAACTTGGGGTTTTCCGCGGGGGCAAAGCCTATAAATGAATGGTTTGTGTTGGCTGCATCGTAGTGTCCCGCAACGGGAATCTGTGCCGTTCCGGTTTTTCCCGCGACTTTGAATCCTGGTATCCTTGTCCATTTTGCTTCTCCCCTTTCTACCGCTTCAACCATCATTTGGGTAACCTCACTGGCGGCTTTCTCGCTTATAATCCGTGTCTGAGGGGACGGCTTGACCTTTTCTTCCCAACCGTCACTTCTTATTACTTCCACTACCCTTGGAGTCACCAGGTAGCCTCCGTTTGCTATAGCCGCCACGGCCCTCACCATTTCTATGCCGGTTACGGCCACTCCCTGGCCGAAACTGGCGGTTGCCAGATCCACCACGTTCCAGGTTCCTCTCTCCCTGAGCCTGGGGGCAATTTCCCCCTGCAGATCGATTCCTGTTTTTTCTCCGATTCCGAATTTATGTAAATAGTCATAGAGTCTATCCGCCCCCAATTTCTGTCCGACAAAAGACATTCCCACATTATCCGACTCCACTATCACGTCTGTCATGGTTATGCCCGGATGATACCTGTCGTTCCAGGTTTTGATTAAATACTTGTCTACTTTAAGAGCACTGCTGCAGATATCGCAGCTTGTGTCGGGTTGAACTACCCCGGCATCAAGCCCGGCTGCCATTACCGCAACTTTAAGGATCGATCCGGGTTCGAAGGAATCCGAGATGATGGGGTTTTTGAATAAAGAGTCGCTATACTCCGAGTACCTTGCCGGGTCGAAAGAAGGCAGGCTGGCCATTGCCATGACGCTACCGTCGGCAGGATCCATCACGGTAACGCTTCCCCCCAAAGCGCCATACTTTTCAATGCCTGCGGCCAGGCCTTTTTCAACCGCTACCTGAATCCTCTTATCAACGTTTATCTCAAGATCCACCCCGGAAATGGCGTTTACTTCTTTCGTTCCCCCCAAAAGGATGGGGGAACCGAAAGCGTCTTTTTGACCTCCGACAAAACCGGGCTTCCCGCTTAAGGGCAGGTCGTAATAGCCTTCAATGCCAAAATACCCTATGTCGCTTCCCCTCTCGTCTTTTCCTACAAAACCCAAGATCTGGGCGGCGCTGCTGGCTTCGGGATAGTATGAAGATTCCTGCGCATCAAATCCCAAGCCTTCTATTTTCAGGGCTTCTATGTTTCTTTTTACTTCCTCGTTTACTTTCTGTTTCAGGGCAATCCAGCTGACGCCTTCTTTCCCGAGGATAGTCTCAAGCCTTTGGGTTTCCGCAAGTAGTGCTTCTTTATCCTGCGTGTCATCAACAAAAAACGGGGAAAGCTTATTCGCTATTTCGCGCGGTGTAAGTTCCATCTGACGCGGATTAACCCAAATGAGCCAAGCCTGGGTTCTTACTACCCAAAAGCTTTTATCCGAAGCCAAAATATTTCCTCTGGGGGCAGCAATTATCTGGGATGAAGTATATTGGCTTTTGGCTTGATCCGACAGGCTGGCTCTTTTAATAACCTGCCAGTAAAAAAGCCTTACGGAAAGAGCCACGAAAAGAGCCAGAAATACTATGGAAAGTATCCGGATTTTAAGAAGCATTTTTTTGTTTACGGAAGCTTAGCCACCGATTCGGGCAAAGCTACGTACACAAGATTGGCGGGTTTAACATAACCCAAACTTCCGCTTTTTTCGTCCAGCTGGTCCATCGAAAGAGTTTTAACCAATGTACTTTCAAGGTACCTTTTTTGATCGGCAAGCCGTGCCTGCTCCTTTTGGAGGTTGGCAACTTCGGCTCCCGAGGTTGCGGTCGCCACGGTCATGAGTATGGATGAAACAGCCATCGCTCCCAGGAAGAATATGAGCATGTATTTTTTTATGTTTTTCATTTTTTGAATTTTTATTCTTATGATCAAAACTTCAAATTTTCTGTAAAACCCGCATTTTTGCGCTTCTTGCGCGTCTATTTTCACCCAACTCGGCCGCCCCCGCCAGGATCGGCTTAAAAGTCAGGATCTTTCCTCCTTCTTTGCTTTTCTGTCTAAAAAAGTCTTTGACTATGGCATCTTCCCCTGAATGGAAGCTTATGACAGCCAGCCGGCCTCCTTTGGCCAGTAGTCCGAATGCTTTAGGCAAAACCTCTTTTAAATTTGAAAGTTCACTATTGACGGCTATTCTTAAAGCCAGAAAGGGTAGTGTTGCTTTATGCAATCTTTTTTTACCGGTTTTTAAATCTTCGGAAATTTCCAACATGTCTCCGACATTTGCAATCGGTTTGGCGGCTCTTGAATGTAAAACCCTGCCGGTAATCCATTTTGCGGACCCCGGATCAAGAGTTATCTTAAAAAGCTCCTCCAGTTGGTCCTCCCTTAGGACGTTGAGTAAATCCGCGGCCTTCACTCCCTGGGCCTCGGGACTTATTCTCATGTCAAGTTCTGCCGACGGATTTTCAAAAGAAAAACCCCTCGTCAGATCCTTAAGATGGATATTTGTTACCCCAAGATCCAGTAAAATTCCGTCAACCGGCTCCCAGGCGTACTTTTTGGCTAACGCATCAATGTTTATAAAATTGTCGTTCACCAGCCTGCATTTGCCTTCTTCTATATAGCTTGCGAGTCTTTTTTCTGCCACTTTCAGCATTTCTGGGTCAAGTTCTATTCCCAGAACATGTCCGCCCCTTTTAACTATCTCCAAAGCATGTCCGCCGTTACCTAGGGTTGCGTCAATATATTTGCGGGTCTTTTCAATGTGCAAAACCTCAATAGTCTCATCTACCAGCACCGACTCGTGGTAATTGTTATTTCTCATTCCTGCTTAAGTTTTCAATGTATTCCTTGGTCGACTTGGCCAGCTCTGCCGATTTTTTATCCCAAGCGGCTTTTGACCAAATTTCTACCCTGTCAACAAGTCCTACAAATACGGCTTCTTTGCCTAACGCGGCATAGTCTGACAGGATCTCTGGTATAACTATCCTGCCTTGCTCGTCCGGCTCGGTTTCAAAAGCACTTCCCAGGATAAATCGTTCAATATCGCGTACTCCGATGCCGGCTGTTTTTCTTCCGCCCGTCAGTCTTTCCAAAAGCCTTTGCCAGAAAGCGGAACTTACAAGAATCAAACAGTCTTCATACCACTTCGCTACGATGGGACTTGTCCCAAGTTCTTTTAAAAATTTTTTAGGTACTGCAACGCGTCTCGCGTCGCTTAAGTTGCCCAAATATGATCCGATTAGCATGTTAGTCCTTGGGCAGGGACTCACCACTTTTTACCACTAGACACCATTCTGCAATGTTTTCACAATGTTGTCAAGTATTACTTCACGATTTTCACTAAGAAATGCCACGCAGTTTCGAAAGTGAGAAAGTTTGAAGTTACTGAGCTAACTTTCCCGGGTGAGGTTTTCCGTCGGATGCAAAAACTCCGTAGCCGTTCTGCCAAACCACATAGGCCGAAGGATCGGGCTCAAGAAAGGTTTGCATGGTAACAAAAAATACGTCCTTGGCTATTTTATCAAGCGTGTAGGTAAATTTGCCGTCGATGGAGGTTAATGCCACTTCCCCAGTTTGCAGATGAAAATCCGTAGACAGTCTGCCAATGGACTTACCGCCCTCATCCCTAAAGGTTAAAGTCATTGTTCCCTGCGAAACCCCCGCATCATACCTGAATTTTCCGGACGATTCCGAACCCAGAAGTAGTTTCCTTTCTACATCAGATCCCGTCAGGGCTACCGTTCCGGGAACTCCCTGTTGTCCCCCGTCGCTGGTACTATATACAAGCAAGTAGTCCATGGAGGCTGCCCCGGGAACGTTTATCTTCTGAACCTTTAAAACCAGCCAATGGCCCAAGGAACCTTTAACATCGGACTTATCCGTAGGCGTAAGCGTAACTGCCGGCCACTGGGACTGGGGAAGAACACTGACATTGGTTTCTTCCTCACCGGCCGGCGAGGTCTTATTCTTTAAGCCTTTGGCAACAAAAAAGACCGCGGTTAAAAGAATTAGGACACCAATGCCGATAAAGGGAATATATTTTTTCATTTCAACCTATTTTCAAAGTATTCCGCTAGTTTGTCAATACTCACCCGTTCCTGTTTGGCGGAATCCCTGTCGCGCACGGTGACTGTGGCGTCATCAAGACTTTGGAAATCAACGGTTACACACCAGGGCGTTCCTATCTCGTCCTGGGCAAAGTAGCGCTTGCCGATATTGCCCCGGTCATCCCAGACTACGTTGAGATTCTTTTTCAAACTAAAATAAACCTCCCTGGCTTTTTCAATCAGATCCGGTTTGTTCTTTAGTAGAGGAAATACCGCAACTTTATAAGGAGCTAATTTGGGATTAAGTTTAAGTACTACTCTTTCTCCGTCTTCTTGATATGAATCAATCAGGAAAAATAACATGGCCCGGTCGACTCCCCCTGAAGTTTCAATGACCCAAGGGGTGAATTCTTCACCAGTAATTTCGTCTTTGTATTTCAAACCGTGATTCCCGAGGTCATAGTCGCCCCGGTGGTGGATCCCTTCAAATTCACTCCAACCAAAAGGAGCTTCGTATTCCAAATCCGTTGCAAATTTGGCGTAGTGGGCTCTTTTTTCCGGCTCGTGGTCATGAAATCTCAGTTTATCAGGGGAAATTCCGAGGTCTAAATACCATTTTTTACGGGCGTCTTTCCAAAACTCGAAAGTGTCTTTGCTTTTATCCTCGTCGGGGCGGACAAAATACTCAAGCTCCATTTGTTCAAACTCTCGTGACCTGAAAGTTAAGTTGCCCGGAGTAATTTCATTTCTGAAAGCTTTTCCGATTTGAGCAATGCCAAAAGGAACCTTAATGCGCGTCGAGTCCACCACATTTTTGAAGTTTACGAAGACCCCTTGCGTAATTTCACCCCTGAGATATGACTTTTCTTTCGGTTCGGTGGTTCCCAGAAGAACCTCCGTCATCAGATTAAAAGTTTTTGTTTCCGTCCAGTCCGTCTCCCCGTCATGTTCGGACCCGTGGGAGGAAAGAGCCTTTTTGTCCTCCGCTTTGAATCTTTTGTGGCAAATCTTGCATTCCACCATCGGATCGGTAAAGGATTTAAGATGTCCCGATTTTTCCCAAACGGTGGGATTCATGATAACTGCTGCATCCATTCCGACAACGTCTTCCCTTTCGTAAACCATGCTTTTCCACCACTCCTTTTTTATATTGTTTTTTAATTCAACTCCGAGAGGTCCGTAGTCCCAGAAGCCCTGATATCCGCCGTAAATTTCGCTGCCCTGAAAAATAAAGCCGCGCCTTTTGGCCAAAGAAGTAATTTTTTCCATCAAATCCATACTAAGAAGAATTATATTATCTAACGGTTCAAAAACCAAACGGAGAAATTAAGAATTGTGGCAAAACTCACCCAGGCGATATACGGATAAAGAAGATAACTTGCGGTTTTGTCTATTTTGGCAAAGGCCAAAATCGTTTTTAGAATAAAAATCCACATTAGAACAATTATTATGAGGGCCAGGAAAAGATTTTTGGCTCCGAAAAATACCGGAGACCAGAGGGCGTTTAGTAAAAGCTGTATTCCGAAAAGAAACATCGCGTCACGGACTGTTTTTTTCTTAATGCCTTTCTGCCAGATAAGTGCCAGGCTTACTCCCATTAATATGTAAAGAATTGTCCAGACAGGACCGAAGAGGTAATTGGGGGGACTGAAAAACGGCTTATTTAGGGTAGCGTACCAGGTCGGAATTGAAGAAATCGTGAATATCGTTCCAAGACCTCCCGCCACCAAACAAATTCCGATCGACAAAAAATATCTCAGGAATTTAACCATAATCAATAATAACTCTACTGTATAATAATATTCAATATGAAGAAAAATATTTTAAGACTCGTTCTGGCCGGTGTTTTTGTTTTGGGTTTTGCGGCTACTTATCTGACTCTTACATTTTCAAAAGTTTTTGTTAAAAAGTCGGCCGCTATTACGTCTCCTACACCCAATTCCTACTCCGAAGCCACCCCCGCTTCAATCACAAACCCGAAGGGGGTTTTTAATTTGGTATTTCTGGGT
>LCIL01000012.1 GCA_001001045.1 Candidatus Woesebacteria bacterium GW2011_GWA1_44_23
GTCCCCGTAATTACAAAGATTATTGCCAAAAAAGGGAACCGTCCTTCGGGCTTTTTGTCTTCTATTTGCTCAAGCTTTTCCGCTGTGGGGCTTGGATAAACTACAACATCTCCCAAAACGTTTCCCGCCGGCGTGATTGTCGGGTTTGGAACCGGGGTTTTTGTTGGAAAAGGAGTTGGCTTGCGAGTCGGCGTGGGGACGGGCGTTGGAGTTTTGGTTGGCGAAGGAGTTGATGGTGGATTGGTTGCCGGGGCCGGAGCCGAAGTCGGGGCAGGAGAAGGTGTCGGAGTTGGGTTGGCAGAACCTCTTGATGGTATGGTCGTAACTACCCAATTTTCGCTACCATCCGGACTACGGATAATACTCTTTGTAGCATCTATATTATTAAAGGCATACTGGTCTATAACTGCCGAAGGGGATGCATTGTTATAAAGTTTTAGAGTGTCTCCACTATTGTTAAGCCAGCCTTCATTGTGTGTAAAAACCAGATAGCCTTTTCCGGAAATCACACCAGTTAAATTTAGGTCATCTGAATGGTTGGAATTACCATCCTCAAGTAAAAAACCTGTGAGGCTTTCAGACGAGTCAGCATCATTGTAGAGTTCAACCCATTCAGGATTTGTTGATGGAGAAATTTCATTAATATAAATTGCTGCCCTAACATTCGGGCAAAAAGAGAAATTAATACCTATATATAAAACAATCGTTAATACGCCCTTGACTACCCGATTCACTATATATACATCATATCACATACATCATGTGGTGAAGTTTAGAACTATTGAAACTATAGTATCAGATTATCAATTGAAGCTAACCAGTCGCAGACTGGTTATATCCGAGAAGTTGTATTCGTCCGTCAACGGCCTGCCTGCCCCATCCGAACCAGCTCCGTTTTCCAAAAACGGATCTCTCATAATATATTTATCTCCATCTTTGCGGGTAATAACAATGAAATGGTCAGGACCTGAATAAAGTCCCGCTATTACTGGTCTTCCCGCGGCCAGTTCCGAGTCCAGTAAACTTTTGGAGGCGGAGGAAACGGAAACCGAAATTCCGTTTGCCGAGAAGGAGTGATAAAGGTATCCCGTACCCGGTACAAACGCGTCACTACTTACAGCTATATCATTGGGCTTAATGTTTTTTCCGTAATGACTGGCCAACATCGAAACGGATGTTACGAGACACCCGTAATTGGCCATTGTATAGGGTGAACCTCCCATACCAATATTACCCCACTGGGAATCTCTTTGGTTATAGTAGCATCCCCAGTCATTGCATTTCGTCTGGTTACTGAGAATTGAGGCGCCACCCTGTCTTGAGACGAAGTTTTGAAAAGCTGCCAACTGAGCCTTCGCCTGTGACAGAAGGGACTGATATCTCGATTCATCATTTCTTGTCGCAGATAGCAGATTATTTTTGGCGGTTTTCTGGGCATTTAGACTTGCCTGTTGAGCCTTCAGTTGTTTTTGCAATGCTTCCTGATCGGTTTTTTCGCCTTGGTAAGTAGTTTGCGCGGTTTGCAGTTTCTCAAGTAAATTTCTGTCCTCCTCTTGAATTTTTTGAAGATAATGAAGCCGGGATACCGCATCGGTCATATCGGAAGCCGAAAGGATGAGGGCAAAATTATTCTCAAATCTCGATAATTTGTATGTTTCGACAGCCCTGGAGGAAAAGGCGATGGTTAAAGACGTCAGCGAATCCCCCAGTTGATCAATTCTTCCTCCCAAAAGGACAATCTTATCCTGGGTCTGTGCAATTTTTAATGTCGTTAATTTGATTTGTGCATCAAATTGCGCAATCTGATTCTTTAGTGTGTTTGCTTGGCCCTGAAGTTTGCTTATCTGGTCCGTATACTGTTGTATCAAATTATTACACTCTTCCGGATTGCTGCATGTCTGGGCACGAACAAAAACTACAGATCCCAAAAATAATATTGAGGTTGATATGAAGAAAAAAATTTTCTTTCCATTTATTTTCATCTCACTTTTTTGACTCTTGAAATTGCCAGCAAACTTCCGGAAAGGGCTAGGACCGTACCGGTAATTATCTCAATGGCAAAGATTATTCCAAATAATTTAAAAATGCCCAGAGCGTCTCTGGGAAGAATCGGAATTTCTCCGAAATAGGTTACCGCGGCCGGAGCCAGATAAAGAATCGCAATAAAGGCTATCGCCCAGCCAAGGATAACTCCGCTATAGGTATAAATGAAGGCTTCGATAATGATGGGTCTTCTGATGAAACCTTTTGTTGCTCCGATCAGTTTAAGAATATCAACCTCTTCGCGCCTGCCCACAACCCGCATACTTGTTATTACAAGAAGAACAACCAGAGAGGTTGCAACAAGAAGCCCTACAAAGACAATCCCTCCAATCCTGACGTAAGACGTAATTGTTTTTAATCTGGCAACAACGTCATTTAAACTCGATTCCCCGCCGACGGCAGCGGTAAAACCTACCGAATCAACAATACCTTCTGTTTTGACTTTATCTATAATGCCTTGGGCAAAAGATAAATCCGTTACGGAAAATTCAAGCGATGCCGGAAAAATTGAGGGGCTTACGAGTTGCCCCAAAAGAGGGTTATCACTTGTTGCTTTTTTATAAATCGATAAGGCTTCCTCCTTACTCACATATTTGACGTTACTTATGTGAAGATCAAGAGCAAGGCTGTGCTGCAAATCGGCAATATCGCTATCTTTGGCGTCTGCCTTCAAAAAAGCAATGACTTGGGGCCGTGTTTCAAAATAGGTAATCAGTTTTGAAGAGGAATAAACCAGAAGGAAAACCAATGTAATAACAAAAAAAGTCAGCGTAAGAACGAAGGAGGCGGACAAGGCCTGAAAGGGCGACCGTCTTACATAGTCCCAGGCAGTTTTAAAATGGATATTCATTTGTCCTTAATTGTACCACCGACTATATTTATAACTCTTTTTTTGTATTTTTTGACAATCTCCAAATTATGGGTAGCCATGATAATTGTCTTGCCTTCTTTATTTATTTTTTCAAAAAGATCCATCAGATTGTCTGAAGTTTCCCAATCCAGGTTCCCCGTCGGTTCATCCGCCAAAAGGATCTTGGGATTAACCGCGAGAGCCCTGGCAAGAGAAACTCTTTGGAGTTCCCCTCCTGAAAGTTGGGAGGGGAAAAGATTGGTTTGTCCCGAAAGTCCCGTCAGCCTTAAAACATGCTTCACCCGTTCATTCCATTCCTCTTCCGGAAGCCCGACGACAGCCAAGGCCACGGCTACATTTTCAAAAACGGTGCGTTCGTGAAGAACTTTGAAATCCTGAAAAACAGTTCCGATTTTCTGGCGGAAGGCTGGTATATCCTTGCTTGCTAAACGCGTCATATTAAATCCGTCAACCACCACGTCCCCACTATCCGGGGTCAGTTGCCCCAATATCAATTTCAGAATTGTGGTTTTGCCGGCACCGGAAGGACCCGTGACAAACACAAACTCACCTTTTTTGACGTCGAAGGAAACGTCATTTAATGCTACCTGCGAACCAAATTTTTTGGTAACACCCTTAAAATGAACAATTCCGGTTTCTTCTTGCGACATATGTATAGTATGAGTAGTTCTAGAGTAGCAAGTGAAAACAAGGTAATCTAGTGCTAATGCGTTACCGAGCCACCTGGACTTTGGCCACATCCATCAGCCAGCCGACCTTTTTTGAAGCAAGGGTCTGTCCCCAAATCTGTACCTTTTTGTCAACAAATTTGTCCAAATCAACAACGCTTGATGTCAGATATACGTTTTTGGAAGGTCCCCCCTCACGCTCCAGATGAAAAGTCCCCTCACCGTTTGAGCCTCCCTCCTTTATAACTCCCTCAGCGGTATCGTATTTGACTTCGGGATCAAGCGCTCCCGCTTCCGTTGAGGTTGTCTTTGCTCCGGGGGCTGCGGAAGAACCCGACTTCGACATGTTTCCGTAAATCATCCAGGCTGTTCCGACACCCAGTAAAACCACCAGAAAAGCTCCGACTACGTACGGCAGTACTTTCTTGTTCTGGGATATCATATTCCTACCACAATATAGCATTTAAAAAAGTTAAAATGCAAATCTAAAATCTAGTGTTTCAGCTCGGCATCGATAAACTCCTCAATTTCTCCGTCAAGAACGGCCTCGGTATTCCCGGTTTCAAAATCGGTGCGCAAATCTTTAACCATTTTATACGGGTGGAGTACATATGAACGGATCTGGGTTCCCCAGGAGGCCGGGCGGTAGGCTCCTTTAATCTCCTTTTTCAATCCCTTTGCAACTTCCTCCTGCCTAAGCCAGAGTTTGCCACGGAGTAGTTCCAGGGCCGCTTTTCTGTTTTGTTCCTGAAAGCGCTCGGTTGAGGCGGTAATGACAATACCGGTCGGAATATGCGTAAGCCGTACCGCCGTGGCAACTTTATTTACATTTTGTCCGCCGTGCCCGCCTGCGTGGATAAACTGCCAGTCAAGGTCTTCATCTTTTATTTGAATGTCGTGAAGATCGACATCCGCAAGTTCAGGCATGACTTCAACGAGGGCAAAGGAGGTCTGCCTAAGCTTATCCGCGTTAAAGGGCGATTGCCTGACCAGTCTGTGGGTGCCGGCCTCCCCTTTGAGGTAACCGTAGGCATAATGCCCCGTAACCTTAAAAGTCACGCTTTTGACACCGGCTTCCTCCCCTGCGGTGTAGTCCAAAGTCTCCGTAGCCCATCCCCTACGCTCACAAAAACGAAGGTACATGCGAAGTAGCATCTTAGCCCAATCCATGGCTTCGGTACCTCCCTGGCCAGCGTGGATTGAAATTAGGGCATTTTTAACGTCATATTCACCCGAAAGGTAAGACAAAAGCTCAATCCTGGCCAGGTCTTTTTCTGCCTTTTTTACCTCGGCCTCATCGGGCACCTCTTTGAGTATTTCCAAAGTCCCACCGATCTCGGCGACTTCCTCAACCTCTTTTTTGAGATCCGACAGCTCCTGTGTAACTGCCCTGGCGTTAACAGGATCGCTCCAAAGGGCAGACTCGGAGGCCTTAACTTCCAGCTCTTCAATCTTTTTCTTTTTTTCGGAAAGTTTAATAACCTCGATTAGCTTATCAAGTCGTGCCCTAAGCTCGGTGATTTTTTGCTTATGATCCTGCATACAAGTGAAGTATAGCTAAAGAAGATAATGTTGACTACTGCTGGCAAAAAATGGTTTTGACTTTTTTCATATCGGCGGGGTTTAGGCTTTGAAGAAGATCAACGGCACCGGCAACATTTGCGTTTTCTTTGGCAAAAGACGAGGGGATCTGGTCTTTGATTCCCAAAACCTGAATTAATTTGTTTCTTCCTGCGTCCAAGGCAATCGAAATCGGAGCCGGGGCATTCTTCCAACCGAGAATTCCGGTTATGGCGGTCCGGCCACCTATTATCAAAAATCCCTCCAGGATAAGCGCAAGTAAAAATCCGAAGAAAATTCCAAAAACCGCTCCTTTAAGCGACCAATTAACATAATGGCGGCGGAATTGGGCCATCATCAATATGAGAACGAAGATTAAAAAAACTATGAGGGCTGCTTGGGCATAGGAAACGGGAAACGACATCTTTCCGAGATTCAAATTAAACTGGCCAAAAAGCAAACTGATAACCTTTCCCATGACGATTTATTTTAGCACAAGGGGCGGGTTATTACGGAGTAGCCGTCGGAGTTGGTGTCGGAGTAGCAGAAGGCCTGGGACTGGTGGAGGGCTTTGGCGTTGCACCCTTCCTAAGACCGGTAATAATTACCACATCGTAAGTTGTGGATGTGGGGGTTATGGTAGTTACGCTCTGATAAATCGTATTAAGTTCGGCCGTTATTTCCCTGACTACTTCGCTGGAAAGCGAACCTGCGAAACCGACTTGGGTCGCGGTTAAGTCCTGTTGTGTCGAATTCCCGAGAACTATATTGGTATACCCCAGATCCTTTAGTTGTGTCTGAAGATAGGCTGCCTCTCCCGTTATACCCGTTCCGTTCTGAATTTGGATTTTTACCTTTGTTTTATCAACCGTTGAGGGAGCGGCGGTTGGGGTCGGTGAGGAAACCGTCTCGTTTTGGCTGGGAGCATTCAAATTTTCAAAAGGAGTCGGCTCTCCCAACCCTTCCTCATTATTATCACTTGCGTTTTTGTAAATGACAAAACCCAAAATCCCGATTAAAATTAAAACTCCGATAATGAGAAGAGTCTTTGCTCCTCCGGACTTTTTAGGTTCGCCAACTGTGGGGAAAGAAACTCCGCTTGAAGGACGTGTGCTGGTTTCCTGAGTAACTGCCTGAGTCTGCGTTTCTTGATTTTGACCTTCTTCCATATAGGTGCCGAAGTATAAACGCATCCGTTACTTTCTGTCAAGTGCTTCCCGAAGCTTTTCCATAAGAATGGAATAAAAACGTAAATTGTGAATCGTTGCCAGTCTGCCCGCGGTGAAATCTCCCACCCGGAAAAGGTGTGCCAGATATGCCTTTGAATATTTTGTGCAAAGCAGGCAATCGCATGCAGAGCTGACCGGAGAGTCATCCGAAAAATGTTTTTCCCCGAGAGGATTATAAAATGAATAGAAATTTGGCTTAGTCAGATCGATTTCGGCGATTGATTTAAAATTGTAGACATAGAGCCTGCCGTGCCGGGCGTCTCGGGTCGGTAGAACGCAATCAAAAATATTGTATCCAAGACGCGCACAGGCGGTAATGTCGTCGGGTTTGCCTACTCCAAGTCCGTAAAGAAAATAATTCTCGGGGGCAGACTCGGCGATGGTTTTTGCCGAATCAAAATCAAATTTACCCTTTTCGGTCATGGGCCAGCCTCCATAGCCGAATCCGTCAAAACCGATTTTAACTAGGCTTTCCGCACAATATTTTCTCAAGTCCTGAAAACGGCCTCCTTGAACAACACCCAAAATATATGGTCTGTCCTTTTTTGACAGTTTCTCCTTTTTGCATATTCTCAGAAATTCGTCCTTGCTTCTAATCGCCCACGTAATTGTTCTTTCGACGGACTCTTCTGCCTTTTCCCTGCCAACTCCGGGATCGGTAAAATCATCAAGTACGACCACCATATCCGTTTTCAAACTCATCTGAAACCGGATCGACTCTTCAGGAGTCAAAACAACTTTCCTGTTTCTTGCGGGGTAAAAGATAACTCCCTCATCCGTTACCTTCCCCTTCATTGCGCCCGATTTGACTACCGACATCACCTGAAATCCACCCGAATCGGAAATTATTCCCCCTCCCCAACCCATGAAGTTCCCAATCCCGGCAAATTTTTTCATCATTGCTGGTCCCAACTCCCGCCAAAGATGAAATGTGTTTACCAAAATTCCGGTGGTTTTTGTCTCTTCCAGATCCGAAGTGTCGATGGATCGGACAACCGCGCGCGTGGCGTCGGGGAAAAAAACGGGCAAGGGAATGTTGCCATTACGTGATTTGAAAAATTGTTGCGCCATATCGGGAAAGAATGAATAACCTTACAAAAAAGGCAGATTTTATACGAACTTATCGATTACATTTATCGACCCGGCTCCTATATATGAAATCGCGACAAATTTAATTAATTTTCCCAGCCAAACCACAATTAAATATTTATGAACTGAGATTTTTGTCGCGCCCGCAACGATTCCGGCCAAGTCAAAAAGCGGATTTGGGATGACGGCGAGGGCAAAAAGTGTCCAGAGTCCGTATTTTTCCATCCACTTTTTTACTTTTTGCACTTTTTTATCTTTTTCAATAATTTCACCCCCGCCCGCTCCTGCCAAATAGCCAGTCAATTCCCCTATCGTGGCGCCTAAAGAAACCACGACTCCGACGATGAGGGGATTAAATACGGCACCTCCGAGAAATGCGGTTAGGATTATGGGAACCGTAAAAACAATAACTGAAATTGCGATGGCAAATGATAAACCGAGGACGGATGAATATTTCTTAAAAAAATTCTTGATGGTTACCTTATTCATTCAACAGCCAAAAGCTCAACTTCGAAAACCAGTGTCGCTCCTCCCGGGATCGCTCCAATCCCTTGTGGGCCATAACCTAATGAAGACGGAATTGTAAGTTTTCTTTTGCCTCCGACTTTCATTCCTGCCACTCCCTGGTCCCAACCTTCAATAACCTCACCCGCTCCGAGGCTAAAGCTAAAAGGAGTCCCCCTGTCGTAGGAGCTGTCAAATTTCGTCCCGTCGGTCAAAGTACCGACATAATTGACCGTTACTTTTTTACCGGCTACGGCCGTCTCTCCCGTCCCGATTCTTTCGTCTTGAATAATAAGTTTGTCTACTTCCATAAGCGGTTTTGCGGAAGCCGTAGCAATCGGCTCTACCGTACTTTCAATTGTACTGGTTGGAGTCGGTGTTGCCAATAGCTCCGTTTGGGGGGGTTTTTTTGTAAAAAGCAAACCAACCCCACCGGCAACGACAAGAGTTCCAAGTAAAATTGATGCAAATAAATACTTCTTGTTCACGAGAAGAATACTATCACGGATCAGGGCTCTATTCCACTACCGCTTAGTCATCGGTTTCATCATCCTCCCGATCTGAAGCGTCTCTTGCCTCTTTTATTTTATCTTCAATTTCCGGATGGTCGCGACCAATCCGTTCGAACTCCGAGTGGTGTTCGTCAAGATTATTCTGAAGATCCTCATTTGATTTGCCTGTCACTTTCAAATTTTGCCTGGCTTGTTCGACATTGGCCCTGTATTCCGTTACAACCTCCTCCAAATTTTGATCATCAATTTTCTGTTTCTCGGACAGCTCAATAATCTCGCTTGCCCTGTGGTCTATTATTACCTGGTTACTTCCGCTTGTTTTTTGGATAATTTCTTCCGATAGGAGCTTAACCGGATAGAGGATTTCTCCCGGGAGGGCAGCCAAAGAAATCCTATATGTTCCCATCAAAAAAATTACCAATACGGCAAAAACGATACCCAGGTTCCGGTGGGATCTATCTGGCGCGACAGCTCATCCCAACCGAACGCCTTAAGATGCAGCGTGGCCTCAGTTTTTTCATATTCTTTTTTTAAATCGTTTAAATATTCTTCTATTTTCATATTTTACCCTCCAATTTTTGTTTCAGCAGTCCCATCAATCTGTGAACTTTAACCCGGATCGCTCCGGGATTGCTACCGACTACTTCGGAAATCTCGCCGAATTGCATTTCTTCAAAATATCTTAGGATTATAATCTGTCGGTCTTCCGTATCCAAATCTGCCAACGCTTGACGGATCTTTTCCGAAATTTCACCCTTCCAAACCTCGGTTACCGGATCCTCTTGCGATTCAATAACCTCTTCAAGTCCATTCAGCGGGTAAGCTTTCTTTTTACGCTGACTGTCGATCACCAAATTCCTGGCTATTGTGTAAAGGTATGACTGAAACGTTCCGCTGTCCATCGAAAAACTAGCCAAACCCCTCCAAGCCCTAAGAAAAGTATTTTGCGTAATATCCTCTGCAGAAAATTCATCTCCAACCAGATAATAAACAAATCGATAAATCCTATTTAAAAAAATCCTATAAAGTTCACCGAATGCTTCCTTATCTCCCGCGATTGCACTTTTGACATACTCACCGTAATCGTCTGGCATGATAAGTAACCATTCTATACATAGAACGCATGAAAAATCAAAATGTAACATTTTGACAAGGTTTTCGTTGTACTTATTGCAATGAAAACATTTGCCTTAGCACTGGTAATAATTTCGCTCTTGGTTATGCCCAAGGTTATCGTGCAGGCTTCTCAGGCACCCTATCATTCCCAAGCCATGTTCCATAGCCGAGGGGATGAACATAAATCGGAACAGGGAGAACTTCATGACAAAGAGGCGTGGGATTTGGAGGAATTCGAGGATTTAGAAGAAGATGAAAGTTTGACAGAAAGTCCTACCCCGACACCGACGGCTACACCCACAGGATCCGGAACACCGACTCCTACACCGACAGAAACCCCAACAAGCAGTCCAACGGTTTCCCCAACCCCAACCGCAACACCGGAACTTTCAGAAGAAGAATTTGATGAATCAGACGAAGAAACGGGAGGACCGCTTGGCCGGATTGCCGATCTTCTAAAACAGATTCTTGCCTTCCTGGAATCCGCCACCCTCTAGATTTAATTAAAAATTTACTCTTACGATTTATATGGGCTATTTTTAAGGGCGTCCAGAAGTTTTTCAAGGCTGACCGAGGCAACAGCGACAGTGGAATCCCCCGCTCCGTAGTAAACAAAAAGGTCATCTTTAATAACAACGGCTCCGCAGGAAAAGACAGTGTCGGGACGAAACCCGCTTTTTTCATAGGGCGCTTCGGGCTCCAAAATCGGATAGTCCAAAAGGTCGGTGATAACTAAGGGTTTTTTCAGGTCGAGAAGCATTGCTCCCAACCTGTACTTCCCGTCGGATTTGGATAATCCGTGGAAAATCAGGAGCCAACCGTCGGTTGTTTTGATGGGAGGAGCGGCTATTCCGACTTTTTCCGAATACCATTTGCCGTCGTCAGGTTCAAAAAGAATATTTCCCTGAATCCATCTGCCGTCAGTAAAATCCAAATTTTCTTCTTCAGCGATCCAGATTCTGTGGTTGGTCCTGTGAAAAATGATATATTTTCCGTTAATTTTCTCGGAAACAACGCATGCATTCTTATCATTCAATTCCGTCGGTGAAATAATGACAGGGGCAGACCACTCCCAGTTTTTCTGCAGGAAATCAGATACGGAAATTGTACTTATGGCTATATGCGTCATTCCGTTTTTAAAGGCGGTGTAAAACAAATACAAAGTATCCTCTATCTTTGTAATTCTGGCGTCCTCACAACCGTCTACTTCGGCATCAATCCGGGGTTTATAAACGGGTGTATCGATTCTTTCGTCAATTTCTACCCCGTCCTTAGCCGATGCGTAGCCAAGAGTGGAAACGCCGCTTTTGCCCTGAGCTCTATAAAGAATGTGGGTTTTCCCTTCAAGATAAATTGCCGCTGCGTTTAGAGTATATTTTGACTCCCAGTCGTGAGATTTAATCGGGGAAATTATCGGATTTTTGGAATATCTGGTCAAACGGACTTGTTCATTCTTGATTTGTTCAACTGACTTTGAAGAAGCAATCATGTCGTTGGTAAGAGCATTCAGGTTTACGCTGGCAACCGCAGAAACCGTATCGGCTGCCCCGTAATAAACATAGAGCTCGTCCCCGCTGACCACCGAACCGCTGGGGAAAATCGTATACGGTACTTCACCAAAAAGTTCATATTGCTCTTTTGGAGCAAGAAGAGATTCTTCCGTACGGGCTATAATTTTTTGCAGGTCATTGGAACCCAAGAGGGCAGCTTCGATTCCAAATTTCTTATTCGGCGTAAAGTAATCCCTGGTATATGAATGCACCAAAAGCCACCCGAACTTTGTTTTGACGGGAACCGCGCCGACTTCAACCTGGTGGGACGGATCCCTTAAAAGATCTATTTTGTGGTTATCCAGTTCCGAATACCATTTATCCCATTTATCGGTATCCCAAATGTCTTCCAACTTGTCAAAATAAGCTACCCCGATTGATGAAGGAACCGGGGGTTTGTCGGTATTCACGGTAAGAAGCACTGCATATTTGCCGTTAATTTTTTCGGGAAGGAGACATGTGCCTTTTGCGTTGAATGGGGTAACCAAATGCTTCTCCTCGATATTTTTCAAATCCCTTGTCACCGCTACCCCGACTTTTATGTTATCCGGCCCAAACGGGTATCCGCCCAGGGCGGTATAAAAAATATAGTAGGCATCACCAATTTTTGTGATTCTGGGATCTTCACATCCGTATTTTTCCCAATCATATTCCGGTGAA
>LCIL01000013.1 GCA_001001045.1 Candidatus Woesebacteria bacterium GW2011_GWA1_44_23
GTGCCACCTTGTTTTTAAGCAAGGCAACCCATCTCCCGAGGTTACGGGTAGTTTTTTTGCCGAGTTCCTTGAGGATTTGTCTCTCGATCGTCTTAGGGTACTCCCCCAGTCCACCTGTGTCGGTTTGCGGTACGGCTTATGTTAACTCTCACTACGAATCTTTTCTCGTAAACTGAAACGTTCGGAATCGCCTCCCTCGCGGAAGACTTTGCACCACCTTAATTAAACGCTGCGACGGATTTTCCAATCACAACTGTTTTGGCTTCTGCACTTTACTTCACGAAAAAGCTCCGAAATTCCTGCTTAGTAAATCCCTAGTTGATAACGATTTAACACAAATATTGGAATTTTAACCAATCATCCATTCGACTACGCCAAAACGGCCTCGCCTTAGGTACCGAATAACCCACTGAGAACGAATCTTGCAGTGGAAACCCACCCGGCCTTACAGCCAGAGCTTCACCGCAATTGGAACGCTCCCCTACCACTCCACACCTCACGGTGTAAAATCTCTAGCTTCGGCATACAACTTATCCTCGATAAATCTTCGGCGCTTCCTCCCATCGACCAGTGAGCTGTTACGCTATCTTTAAAGGGTGGCTGCTTCTGAGCCAACCTCCTGGCTGTCTGAGAAAAGAAACTTCCTTTCAAACTTAGTTGTAATTTAGAGGCCTTAACTGAGAGTCAAGGGTTGTTTCCCTTTCGTCGCATCAGCTTAGCCCGATGCGGCTTTCTCACGCTGGCATTCGGAGTTTGATTGAGTAAAATTGCTTACGCTCTCTTACCCATCCAGTGCTCTACAACCAACAGAACGTTACGTGCCACGGTCCCCATAGACCTTTCGGGGAGAACCAGCTATCTCCAGGTTCGATAAGTATATTGCCCCTAACCACAAGTCATCCCATGTTATTGCAACAACAACGGGTTCGGGCCTCCCACAAGCATTTCTGCTTGGTTCACCCTGCTCGAGGTTAGCTCACCTGGTTTCGGGTCTTCCAATTATTTCTGACGCGCTATTAACACTCGGTTTCCCTACGCCTCCATCGTCTTAGACGACTTAGACTGGAAATAATTGAAAACTCGCCGGCTCATTCTTCAATAGGCACGCGATCACCCCAATAAATTGGGGCTCTCACGGTTTGACTGCAAACAGTTTCAGGTTCTATTTCATTGGGTGTCTCACCCAGCTTTTCACCTTTCCCTCACGGTACTAGTTCACTATCGCTCTCTTATCTTATTTAGTCTTGGAGGATGGTTCCCCCCGATTCCCACAGAGTATGTGCTCCGTGGTACTTGGGAAATCCCTAGGGTAATATTTAATTTTGCATACGAGATTTTCACTCCCTATGATTGGCCATTCCAGACCATTCTGCTATTAAATACTAATCCCATATTGGGCTCCCGCAACGTGCATGCGCAGCATGCAGAACACAGTTCGTAGAACAAAGAACAATTTAGACTATTCCGTTTTCGCTCGCCGCTACTGGCGGAATCTCGATTTGATTTATATTCCTCGCCCTACTTAGATGTTTCAGTTCGGGCGGTTTCCCCTCAGCGGCTATACATCGACTTGCGTCGACGTTTTTACCACAGAGTATCGCGTAAAACGCGATGGGTTTCCCCATTCGGACACCGTCGGATCAAAGCTTCGTAGCAGCTACCCGGCGACTTTCGTGGCTATGTACGTCCTTTTTCGGAGATAAGAAGCAAGGCATCCACTGTCTGCATTATTCAACTTGCGATCCCACACTCCACATTCAAAAAGAATATGGATATAGGACGCGACCTTCCTCTTCTAAACTTCCCTACTTTAGGGGAAGTCATTGGTAGATCCTTAAAAGATCCACCTACATTTTTACGACACCCTCCCCCCGGAGGCCGTCGCATAAACCAGTATTCAGAATGAATACTGTAAAAAGACCTAAAATTTTCAAATTTTAAAGTTCTAGTATCCCGCGCTAGCGGAACAGTGCGGACTTAGTAGGAATCGAACCTACGGTTAAACCAATTTAAGCCCTAATACTTTTCAAACTTTGTGGACCCAGTGGGGGTCGAACCCACTACCTCCTCATTGCAAATGAGGTGTTCAGCCAGTTAAACTTTGGGCCCGAGTTTGGCTTTCAAAACTTCAACTTCGGCTTTCAGGCTTGCAACATGATCTTGCAATACCCTGAGTTCACTTGAGGCCAGCTCTCCCGACGCCGATTCATGAGCCACTCCCCTGAAGTGAGCTAATCGAAAGGTAACTTTAGCCTCATATTCATCTAATTTTTTCAAAAGTGCCGCCAATCTTTCTTGATCCGTTAGGACAGTTTTCATACAATAAAAAAACCGGCCGTCAGAGGTCGGTTAGATCCTTAAATACCTTTAAAATTCAGCCACGTAAGGCCGCTAAGATTTTTTTGAAAAATTTCTTTAAGGTTTCCATTAAGTCTTCCGAACTCAAAACGTAAAGGCATGCGTCAAGCCCCCATTTTGCCAAAAAAAAGGCAGGACACCTAAGGATTAATTAGGCGCCTGCCACGAGCTTGTTTCACTGAGTTTCGATAATAACCGTTTTATCGGATTGGAAATCTTTGACCCATGCCCAAATGGTTGTGTACGAGTCTTCCGATCCGTCAAACAGCATTATTTTGAAAGGGTTATCCATCGGAATTGCGGCTATCCGTTTTATGTTCGGTGTATCGATACTCTCCTCTGAACTAATAACGAGTAATAGCCAGTCAGAAACCTCGGGAATAATAACCGGAACTGTACCGTTGGCTCTAACCATAATCCAATCTTGGCAGTCATTGCGCTTTTCATACAAATACTCTACAAGGGACATGTCTCCCTTGTTTTTGCAAACATTGTAGTTCACTATTTTTGCCATTTTTTCCTCCTTTGGAAAAATGTATATTAGGGTTTAGATTCAATGCACATCGGTATTTTTCCTACCCAAAGAATGTGATCACAGGATAGTGAAAGATAGATTGCACTTCCAATTAATACCAAAATTACCCAAATTCCGAACAGTCGTCCTGTTATTCGATTTGTTAATATTGGTATTAAACCGGCTACAAAGATGATAACTGTTACTGCAAAAACAATATTAGCGATCAATATTTTTCCTCCTTTGGGAAAACGGTTAAATTGCTTTTTAATTAAAAGGTGCCGTCCGCAAATGGACAGTGGAAGTATACTATAAGGTGCCCCTGGAATCAATTTACAGACGCATGACTAGCCGAAGCCCCAGTAAGAAGATCTTGGCCATTTGTATAACAAATGGTAAAATACCGCTAGTGTGTGGGGGTGCGTGGCTCAGTGGTAGAGCGCGTTCCTGATAAGAACGAGGTCCATGGTTCGATCCCATGCGCACCCACCCAATGGTTTTTGTGCAGGATTGACTTCCGGTGTCTCCCATAGTAAAATCTCCCCAATTCCGACAATTGCGTCGAAAGGTACACTAAAAAACGAGATAGAGGAGGCTAAAAATGTCCGTCGCAAGCGTTTTGAAGAATCCAGAAGTATTGGAACTACCACTGTTCCAACTGGAAAGTAGACCATATTTTGGAAAACGGCAAATCCGAAATCTGCACCAGTTGACTCCCAATCAAAAAATTATCATTCATGGTCCGGAGGAGAGCGAAATCAAAGCAAGAGTCATCTGTGTGTATAAAGAAAACGGTCACCTGAAACTTGACTATCAGCATTGCAAAGGGCAAGAACCTCAAGTAGGAACTATTTATTTAAAGGATTATTCGGTAATCCGTTGTGACGACAGGAACTGGGAACCTCTAAATTGGCTTGAGAAAGCTTAATCTTCCCACTTTTTTATAACAATCCCCGCAAGCCGGAACATCAAATCGATTTATTAATCGAGTTTCGAGACTACGGGGAGTTTTTTTGGACAACCGGGAAGTAATGAATATAATATAATAGATACTAATTCTATGGAAAATCCCCTGACCACCCTTTTTTTGAAACTGCCTAGGAATATCGAAGTAACCCCCGAGGCCGCCAAAACTTTTTTATCCGCTTTGACTCAGATTAATTCCGTCTCAGGTTTACAGAAACTATTCGGCACCCGCCCTCTTGCCCTCGCCCTTGAAATAGCTTCGATCAATCAACAAATAAGGTTTATGATTACCTGCGACCCTTCTTTGGTTCCTTTTGTACAGGCTCAACTTCAAAGCAATTACCCTCTCGTTGTTATAGAAAAGATTACCGACCCGCTTACCGGAATCCCTTTAGTCGTTAAAGAACTAAAGCTTAGTAAGGGAAATTACTATCCGATCGCCTCCTATGACAAGTTTACTGATGTAGACCCTCTAAGCTCGGTCCTTTCGGTACTTTCAAAAGCCGAGCCGACAGAACTTATTGTTATTCAAATAGCGCTTGAGTCTGCCGGCACAGGATGGCAGTCGGCAGGTTCTTCTTATGCCGAGCGCGGTACCAAGAATGAGGATGGGAGTTGCTCCCCAAGAGCGGACAAAATGATAATTACTGAGAAAATTTCTTACCCAGGTTTCAAGACTTCTATACGGCTCATCGGAGACACAAATAAATCCCTAACAGAACTTACGGGATCCTTCGGAGTTTACACAAGATCCGACGGCAATCATTTCGGCACTGCTAAACCCGGGGTCTTTAGAAGAAAGAGTGTTATCAAAGATACTCTCGGGCGGAAAGTTACCGGTGGCAACATCCTTAATATTCTTGAGCTCGCTACCCTTTGGCATCTTCCGAGCGACAAAATCAAAACAACCGGAATTGCCTGGGGAACTAAAGTTCTTTCGGAGCCTCCGGAAAATCTTCCCAACGCTATAACGGCAACAGACGAGGATAAGACACATATCAATTTTTTTGGAAAAACCGTCTTTAAAAACCGCGATACCATATTTGGGATCAAGGACGTCGATAGGCGCCGCCACATATGGGCAATCGGAAAGACCGGAACCGGTAAATCAACTTTAATTGCCAACATGGCGATAGACGACATCAAAAAGGACCGGGGTATGGCAATTATTGATCCTCATGGGGATTTATCAGAGATAATTCTTGATTACATCCCGAAAAGAAGAATTAATGATGTAATTTATTTTAACCCTGCAGACACCGACTACCCCATCGCCATTAATCCCCTGGAAGTAACCAACAAGGAGGAAGCGGAGTTGGTCGTTTCCGGGATCGTCTCCATCTTTAATAAAATCTTTGGCTTTTCCTGGGGCCCGAGGCTTGAATATATACTGCGCAACTCTCTTTTTACTTTAGCCCAAGTTCCCAATTCAACTCTTAAAGACGTTCCGCTACTGCTTACCAATAAGCTATTCAGGCAAAGAATAGAAGAGACCATTCAGGATGAAACAATGAGGCAGTTTTGGCGGGATGAGTTTGATAAGATGCCGGAAAGACTTCAACAGGAAGCCATCTCCCCCATTCTGAATAAGGTTGGGCAGTTTGTAACTTCTCCCCTCATCAGAACCGTCATAGGTCATCCAAAAAGCTCAATCAAACTAGATGATGTTATGAATAACGGTAAAATTCTCATTGCCAATATGTCGCAGGGACGTCTTGGCGAAGACAATGCGGCTCTTCTCGGCGCCATGCTAATCACCAAATTCCAACTGGCAGCAATGCATAGGGTCGAGGTTCCCGAGGAACAAAGACGGGATTTTTATTTATACGTTGATGAATTTCAGAATTTTGCCACGGGGTCATTTATTAAAATCATGTCCGAGGCCAGGAAATATAGACTTGACATCATGCTTGCAAATCAATATATGGCCCAGCTTCCTGAGGAGGTTACCCGTGCAATTTTAGGTAATGCCGGCACAGTCATGACCTTTGCGGTTGGGGCCTCCGACGCCGAAATACTTTTTAAGGAATTTGCCGAGGTTTTTACCCAAAACGATTTGGTTAATCTGGGGCGTTTCCAGATAGCCGCAAAAATGACAATCGACTCTCAGGTAACCCGCCCGTTTGTGGCAACGACGCTTCCGCTTCCAATTTCAAATAATGAAAATAGGGAAAAAGTGATTCAGGCTTCACGGGAACACTGGACCAAAATTACTGCTAACCAGGAGCCGATAGCGGGCAACTTCGGCAGCCAAACACCGATTCCAGCTGTGGCGCATCAATATCCCCACTCCTCTCATAGGAAATTTGGAGGTCCACGCCACTTTGGCAAACCAGGAATCCCGGCTTCGTCAAACCCTCAAGACAGCACCCATAGTAATTGATTCCCAAAGAAAAAGTGGTATACTTTCCTCTAGTTCCTTAAACGCCGATTATTGCTGGCGTAGGTAGGAAATCAGTTTTTTAGCACATTAAAAACGAAGAGCAGCTGCAAGATATCAAATATATCTTGCATCCTGTTTCAACTAATCTGCAAAAGGAAATAAACGCAGAACAATGTGATTCACATTCCTGTGGAATACATTTCTCTGCGTTTCATTTTCAAATCTGTAGGCAAGAAAAGTGAGGTGGAATATGAAGCTTTTTGCAAGAGTAACTTGCATTATTATTGGCACGCTCTTTATGTTAATCGGCGTATATGGTACAGCCTTGGCAGACGGAGTCATTCCGTGGGAAGGCCAAGGAGGTCAAAACCTACCATGTGAGTTCGGAGGACACTGGGTCCTTGCACCAGCATTAAATATTGATAGTGCAATTTTAACCGTTAATGGGGATAACTATACTATGTCCCCGAGTGGTGGGGGGAGTTGGTCTGCTGATAGTGTGGGTCCACTTGACGCGGGTTTAACTGCGTATGTAAGCTACACTGGTGAAGGAAGTGATCAAAATCACCTCCAATTAAGCCACTGTACAGAGGGCACTGAACCCACACCAACAAACACACCGCCCGAACCAACACCAACCAGTACCAATACACCACCCGGGCCTACCCCGACGAGCACAAATACACCAATGCCGACGAGTACCAACACGCCCGGACCAAGTCCAACTGCAACTGATACACCGGTACCAACAAGTACCAACACGCCCGGACCAAGTCCAACTGCAACTGCTACTCCACCGGAGAAAAACACAGCTGGTGGTACAGTTAGCGGAAGACCTAATATGACTTTGCTATTCGGACTTTTGGGAGTAACCCTAATTCTTTTGGGGATCTTTTTTCCCAAGAGCTGGGCGAAGAATATCGTTAGGAAGTAAGGTAATTACAGAAACGCAGAGAAGTTGAAAGGGAAAGATTAAACCAGAAAAAACAGGTAGGGACTTCCTACAGACCTACCTGTTTTGGTTTTTCCTTGCTGCTCCCGTTCGACTTCTCTCGCTGAAAGCGGGACTGATGAGTCCTAAATTTAAGGACGAAAAGTCATGAATAATAAAAATGGAAAAAAAACCAAACCTGTCCAGAAAGGATTTTTTAAAAATTGGTCTAATTGGAAGCGGATCTCTCATGGTTGCCGGTTCTGCTTTGGGCAAATTAATATTAGATAACACCCCATCCGAAGATGTCACAGATAATTTTGTTCTTCCAGAAATAACCAAAACACCGTTTCAACCGGAAGCGTCATCTACCCCAACCCCTAAATGTACAGAAACTCCCGAAAGCACGGAGATTGAAGCAACTAACGAACCCTCTCCCACATCAACTCCCGAAAATAGACCTCTTGTAGATCAATTCAAAATTGCGGAAAAAATTGATCTTTCAAGCGGTGATCCTATGAAATGGTTGATCGTGACAAACGACAATAAAGCAGTTCTAACTCCTTCCGCCAAAGCTTATGCATATACAGTTGAAAATGAAAAGAATAATGTTTTCGATTGGCAAAACTTAACAACCTACACCTATCTGGAAGAGAATGGTCTCCCGGTTGTTTGGGGACATTCGGGTATTCCTTCCTTGTTTTTTGATCATTGGGCAAACTTGCTTTGTAAACCGGGCGATAATGGCTACACCGCCACCAGAGCTGAAGCCCAAAAGGCAATGCTGGCTAATATAATTGGCGCGAGTGTCTATTTGCTCCAATCACCCGATGCCGCCATCCTTCCTATGTCACCCGATGGCATCAGAAACTTAGACCCCAATGTAAAAACGATAAAAGCAAAAGTTGTTGCCGGCGTTTTTATACCAAGGTGGCAAGTAATGTCTAACTTAGATGGAGCCGGAATGCCAACCAATAAGAGCAGGGTGGTTTTTGATAGAAACGGCCTTACGGTAGATTTTGTGACCAACGGATACAACAAACATACAAATGATGTAATAGGCTGGATTAAAAAAGTTTATCCCGATGATCCCAAAGATCATGGTCAAACAAGCAAATTATTCTCATCCCTTCCCCGTCCAAATCTCGTACTGGCGAAATTTTGTTTAAGACGTCTTGCGGGTGATGCTCCCGCCCCCGATATAGATGCGGACGGAAACGCTGTAATTCCTGCCTCATACGGAAGATTCATCATGGCCCTTGAGGTACAAAAGCCCTAAACAATAAGTGTTTTCCCAACAAAAATCCCGCTAAAAAGCGGGATTTTTCTTTGGTCTCAAAAAAGTAAAGATTACTAAAAAGTTAATTTACTGAATCCAAGATATGGCCGGAAGCGTTTGAACCCGTTTTATTTGCCTATCAATCTAGGAAAGTCAAAACGGCGTACTTAAAAACTGGGTGTGTTATATTCACACTCCTTAGAAAGGAGGTGATCCATCCGCACCTTCCAGTACGGATACCTTGTTACGACTTAGTCCCTATCGCTGGCTCTACCTTGGCCCCGTACAACGGGGCTTAAGGTATTTCCAACTTTATTGACTTGACGGATTACGATAATTTTGAAGTTATTTCGTGTTCCCACCTCGGCGAGCGGACTTTACCGCACCGGGCGAGCCATAATGTTTGTTCATACCTGATCTTAAATTGGTAACGTACTCTAATTCTTTAGACGTAAGTTTCCGTTTATCCTGTCTTCCTTTGACGATTCGGTCAATTTCTTCAAAAACTGAAAATGAAATTGCTTTTATCCCCATCGGTTTATGTTCTTTAAAGAAAGGAATAATAACATTATATATGTCATCTCTTTTGGTTACTTCAAAGATACAGGCAGGCAGTCGTCCTGAACGATCTGCTTTTTGATAAACAGTGCCTACATTAAAAAATTTCTGTATACTTTCAAGAAGTGATCTGTTTCCAATAGCTTGAACGATAAAAAATCGAAGATCGATTCTATTATCGCGTCTCAAACTAACAAGAAAACATCCCTCTCCATCAGTCATACCAACTATATAATCTGGCGTGATCATTACGGATATCCCTTCATACTAATTATATATTAGTACTACTACGGATAAGCTGACTTCCTAACAGGCAATTACTTCAATCCTGATAGGATCTCCGTGGGTTATTAAATTTTCTGTTCCAAACATGAATGAAAGGCGTTTGCGATTGACTTCCTTAGGACCGCCCTGCAAAAGTCGTCTACCTTTTTTTAATTCATCCCTGCTCTTTGCCTCAGACCCTCCGCCCTACCCGGTTACCCTGATAGGACTGTCAAAATTTTTTGGCTACTCCGACAAGAAGTCGGAGAATGGATTTAAACCACTTAGAAAAAATAACTGCCACGCGCTTTAATTAAATTTCGGCGGTGTGTACAAGACCCGAGAACGTATTCACCGCGACGTAGCTGATTCGCGATTACTACCAATTCCGCGTTCATGGGGGCGAATTGCAGCCCCCAATCCCCACTGAGAAGCCGTTTCTGGGATTAGCTCCGTCTTGCGACTTGGCTATACCCTCTGTCGGCTCCATTGTAGCATGTGTGTAGCCCAAGCTATAAGGGCCATGCTGACCTGACGTCGTCCTCACTTCCTCCTAAAATAAATTTAAGAAGTCCCCTGAGAATATTCAACTCAGGGCAAGGGTTGCGCTCGTTACCCCACTGAAGGGAACACCCTACGGCACGAGCTGACGACGGCCATGCAACACCTGTTCTACCATCGATATTTCTATAGATTTGCTCCCATTTCTGGATGCATAAACGGTAGTATGTCAAGGCTTGGTAAGGTTCTTCGTTTCGTCTCGAATTAAACCACATGCTCCACTGGTTGTGCGGGTCCCCGTCAATTCCTTTGAGTTTTAACCTTGCGGTCGTACTCC
>LCIL01000014.1 GCA_001001045.1 Candidatus Woesebacteria bacterium GW2011_GWA1_44_23
TACGTCCTTTTTGATTTTCGGCCAGACTTTATTTACCAAATCCTCGACAGCCTCAATATTTTGCAGCCAGGTAAAATTTCCGACGTAAAGAACCCTGGGAGGATCTACATCCTCCTTCTTTTTGGCCAGAAAGTAATTTGCATCAATCCCGTTTGGTACGATATCGATGGAAAGCCCCGGGCAAAGTTTTTCCATTTGGCTTCTATCCGAATCCGACATGGCAACAACTTTTTTTGCGTGTTTCCAATAATATGTTTCCCAGAATTTCAACTTCATGACATCTATTTCAAGAAGGGGTGCCAGAATTTTCGGCGCTTGTTTTTCGACATAATGTTTATAAACCAGGTATTCCACGGTCTGTTCAACAAGAAGAATTGGAACTTCGGTTTTTGGAATATGGGGCATGACGTAAAATGTCTCCGCGTGGATCAGATCATAATTGCCCGACAAAAGCTCATCTTTTATGGCTTTGTTTTCCTTGGTGGCCAGGTTTCTGATTACCAAAAAGGGGTAAGTGCTAAAACCGGTTCTTAGGATATTACTAAGTGTCCACGGTTTTGCGGGTCTATTAAAAACCCTGACTTTTTTGCAAAATTTTTCAAGTTCGGGTATATATTTCCTCTCTTTATCGTCTTTGACTAAAGAAAAAAGTGTTATTTCATGCTTTTTTGAAAGATTTTTAATCAGGTTGTACGATCTTGTCTGCCCGCCCGACATCAGGGGAAAAGGCAGGTACGGAGTAAGCATTAATATCTTCATTTAATTGTTAAGGGAGAGTGAAGATCAATAATAATATATTTATCGGTCTTCTCTATGGTTTTAAACCCCGCCTGAATCATTTTGGTATCTTTGCTTCCCAAATCCACCGATACGTAGTAATCAGCACCCTTTTTAATGATATTGTCTACAGAGTCTTCAATTGCTGGCCAACCCCAACGGTTGGTTGCATACAGGAAAGCTGTATCCCCGTTATAAGGCGCAATAACGAGAGCATCCTTCGGAGTAATTTTATCTACCCTGTGCCCCGCCTCAATAATTTCTGGGTGGTTTATCTGATAGTTGCCTACAATTTGATTCCAACCTGTGATAAGCATCACGATAACGGATAAAATTACAATTATCCTGGTTAGTATCTTGTTATACGTCTCTGTTGTCCAAAGATAAATTGTCCCGGCCGCAAGTCCCAGTGAAATTGCCGGGATAGTTAGTATTTGATAGTAATCATGCATGACGTTGGCGTCTGCAACCACTATCACATAAAAAAGTGCGCCTGCCAAAAACGCGTGGATAAATAAATTTTTTACTTTTGTATTAATTACTCCAAAAATAAATGGAATCAAGCCCAGCGAACCCAGAATTAGGTGCCCCAGTCTTTCTCCGAATATCCAGTAAAAAAATGAGGGTTTAAAACGGATACGATTTCCGTTAAATGCCCATTCGTAAAAGGGAATTCCTTCAGGGAATCGTGCTTCCCATATTCTCCAAAGGAAAAACGGGACAAAGGCCAAAACAAGGTAGGCTGCGGCACCGGTAATTACTTTCTTATCGTTCAGTAACTTCTTGATACCGTATTTTTTCAAAGCCAGGTAAATTACCGGAAATAGGTAAAATCCTAAATACGGTTTAACAAGCATGGCGGCTCCCATGAATATTGCCGAGACGGGAAAAAGTAGTTTTTTGTTGTTGGTTGTGAACCCCAGAAATGCCCAAAGGGAAATTATCCCGAACATGACACCCATCGGATCGGGCAAAATGACCCTTGTAAAGTAAATGTTAAAAGGAATGGCAAGGTAAAAGAAGGCGCTTAAAAGTCCGCCCCACCTTCCCATCAGATTTTTTCCGATCAAATAGAGAAAAAAGGATGTAACAAGGGCAGTTGAAATTGTAATTAGTCTGGACCAGACTTCCAAAGAAAATTTAGGAAAGGAATTGAAGGCTACCGCCGTAATTGCGTTATAAAACGGAAACTCCACAACCCTGTAGCCGTTTGGATTAAATATCCCTGTTTGAATACTGGAAATGTCATGGTAGCGGGGAATTAAAAGATTAACACCTTGCTGGACATAGACCCTACTTACAGAAGCCGTGTCCGCCTGTCTCCATGAATGCCAGTCGGCAATTGGGTTATTGATTTTATATAATCTCAGGGCTAAGCCCAATACCAATATAATTGCTAATAATAAGTACTCAAAATATTTTCCTCTGTAAAAACGATTAATTTTTTTGTACATAAGATCGATCTTTTACCAAGTATACGGCCAACCCCATAAGTAGCCAGAATATTATAGCAAACTTGGATGCTTCAAAAACATCGATAAAAACGGCATTCAAAAGTACGCCGAAAAGCCCGCCGACGGTCCCCGCCACAAAACCCAAGTTAATACCGAATAATTTTTCGGTAAGAGGGAGGGATGAAGCAAAAACAAGCATTATCCGGACAATTATCAGGGCGAAGCTGGCAAAACCGAGGATTCCCACCTCGGCAAGAAGTCTTAGGTAATCGTTATCGGCTGCAAGACCGATTGAAGAATAGCCGGTACCGATGAGGGGGTTTTTCATGAAAGCCCGTATTGCCCTTGGCCACTCCACGTTTAATCTGATCGAAGTGGACCTGTCTTCTATTACGGGTTTGGGGGCCTCGGGCGGTGGGGTAAGTTCCTGTGCGGAGATATTAAGATTAAAAGGTCTTGCGTTTACTATTTTGACGTTTTTGACTTTTTGGAGATAGACGTTAATCAAATTTGTGTATCTTGCAAAAAGACTTGTAGAAAATCCGCTTAAAATAACGCTTATTATAACCACCGCGATGATGGCCTTACTCTTTTTAATCAGGAAAAGCGAAATACAAACCGCACCCAAGTAAGAGACAAACGAAATTCTGGAAGCGGTATTAATGAGTAACCAGTAACCGGATAGTGAGGCCAGAAGCAGAAAGATTTTGGACATTCTGTCTTTAACTATGAAGAAAAGACTTATAAAAATGGGTAGAACCAAAACCATGAAAGCGGCAAGGTCGTAGTGCCCCGCAAAAGTTGAAGTAATCTGGCTGCCGGGAATCCAGTTTAAGGCAATCCCTTTTGAGTACTCCGAGTTTTGAGTCACGATGACGGGAAGATTAAAATATTTTTCTCCTACTCCGTACAGAAAAGCCACAAATACGACAATCATTAGAATCTTTATGTAAAACTCCACATTTTTGTCTTTATCCTGGGGGAAAAAGGCCAGGACGGCAAAAAACGGCACAAAGTATTCCACACGCCTAAGAAGGTGAAGCAGTCCGACATTGGGAACCACGGTTTGTGTCAAAAATATTCCGGCAAAAAGAGACACCGAAGCGATAAGGATAAATAGGGTTATGGCCCGGATGATATCGTCACTGAATACGTTTTTTACACTTTTGGCGCTCCGAGTGATTTTGAAAAAGGTAAAAACTGCAGTGATTGCTAACAAAAAATCCTCAAACCGTATCGACACATATGTTCCGGGGACGTCAATAAAGGGAAATTTCGGCAAAAGAGGAACTATTACAAGTAGTGTCGCGATAAGGTACTTGGCAATTTGACTGAAAGGCAAATTAATTTTCTTCATAAATGTACGGTCTTTTTGAGCACTTTTACCGTTTTTACCCACTCAGTGCCTAAAATCCAGATTAACCCCAAAGTTAAAAGTCCCGTAAGAATCCGAACAAAAACATTTGAGGTTACATACTTAACGATCACTTTCTGTTTAAATTCTTTACCCCCGGCCACAAATGCCCCCTCCTTGGGTCCCAATTCATTGCCGGCTACAAATAGAGACTCTCGCATGGGGTGAACTATCTCCTCCAAAAAAGTGGCGTGTGTTTGGTCGCGGATTAAAGTCTGTGCGTCTTCCGGCGGATAGTTCAATCTTTCGCCCCAGCCTAATTGCTGAGAATAGTGATCCATCAGTTGCCCTCTGGTTATATTCGTGTAGTATCCGCGCCTTAGCGTGCTTTCTTTATCCGCAGGCTCGGTTGAGGGTTCAAAATCCCACAGGGTTTTTGGAAACGGAGGAGCTGGCCAGGCTAAATAAACCAGAAGGGTAATGCCAAAAAGAGCAAATACAATTTTCACCAGGTTTTTCATTATTGAAAGAGGCGGGCCCGGCCCAAAATATAATTTGGATTTTTGTTTTTGCGCTCCCCTATCTCTCTTGCCGGTACTCCTCCAACTATCATAAAATCAGGCACGTCTTTGGTTACAACCGCTCCGGCTGCGATAACGGCACCCTTGCCGACTTTGACTCCGGGCAGAATTATCACCCTGGGGCCTATAAAAACATAATCCCCTATCTCAACGGGTTCAACCCTTGCCGAAAAATCGGCGTTTTCCAAATCGTGCTCAGAATTGTAAATCATTACCGAAGACGCAATGTCAACATGATTCCCGATGGTAAGGGGGGCACGTCCGTCCAGGAAAGCGTGGTCGCCGATGATTGAATCATCTCCTATTTTGACTCCGCCGGGTTCAAAAAAATTAGCCCACATATGGATAACGGATCCCTTGCCAATTTTCACCCCGGCCAGAGCGTAAAACAGTTTACGTATAAGGTGCGAGGGAACATGAGAAACCCACCTTAGGACCATCAACTCAAAATCCAAAACGTAGTTATAAATACGGTTAAGAATTTTGCGTTGGGCTTGGTCTGCCGATAATTTATTGCCCGATTTGTCTTTAAACATGACTTTATGAACCGGTAATTATTCTAAGAGTTTCCCTGGCTGTTTTTTCCCAGGAGAACTTCTTGGCCTGCCTAAGGCCTTTCTCTATAAAAGTATTATACTTCGTAACGGATGCCAAAAGCACTTCTTTCATGCCCGCGACTATACTATCTATATCATTGGGGTTAACCAACACCCCGGCCTCGCCCACCACCTCAGGCAGGCTTCCTTTGTTGGAGGCAACAACAGGCACACCTGATGCCATTGCGTTAAGTATGTCCAGACCGAAGCCCTCCCAAAAAGACGGGAGGACAAAGAGCCTGGATCCTTTAATCAATGCGGGTTTATCCTCCTCACTGACAAAATCTGTGAATACTACCCGGTCGGTTATGCCCAATTCCTTCACTTTTTCAAAAATAGGCTCAAAAAGCCAGCCTTTTTTGCCTGCAATGACAAGTTGCAGTCCGGAATCCGGAACCGGAACTTTCGAAAAAGCCTCAACAAGGCCCATTATGTTCTTACTGGGTTTGAGCGTACCCAAATATAATACATAGTCCGTAACTATGGAGTACCTATCCCTCACACGTCGCACATCATTTTCGATAATGTTGGTATTAAACTTACTTGCATCATATGCCAGTGGTGTAACGTAAATTTTGTTCTTAGCAATCGGATAGTGTCGTACAATATCTTCTTTTGTGCTATTTGATATCGCAATGATAGCTTTTGATACAAAAATGCTTATAGCAGTCCAGATCTTTAACTGCCAAAAGTCTTTTTTTCTAAATTGATCCGTATATTCGAGGTATCCAAGGTCCATTATGGAACATATTCTCGGTATCGGAGATATGGGTGGCACATAGTGGCTGGGAGAAAAGAAAATATCACATTTCGGCTTGTCAAAAAACAGATGAGGCGTAAGTTTTGTCAGAATCCAGAGTGCCCTACCCCCTATGACCTTGTACTTGAAGTGCCCGGACTCTTCCGGCATGTCTTTTTTGGGCTTATCCTTCAGGTAAACTATGATCGTATGCTTATTTTTCCACTCATCCTGTAGTTTACGTAGATTTTTCAGTAATTCGAAAGAATATGTGTTTACACCCACTCTTTGGCTGATATTAGCCTCATTTCCGTCAATACCGATTATCATTTTGCGGCCTCCTTATATACAGCAAGTGTCATTTTTGCGGTCTTTTCCCAGGAAAATTCCGTTACACGCGCAAACCCCTTTTCTATAAATCCCTTGGGTCCGTTCAGGATTTTGGTAATACCGTCCGCAATTGAGGCGGCGTCGTAGGGATCTACAAGTACGGCTGCCTCCCCTGCTACTTCCGGCATTGAAGAGGTGTTTGAGGTAACTACGGGTGTACCGCAGACAAAGCCGTCCAAAATCGGAATTCCATATCCTTCATACAAAGACGCAAAGATCAGACCCCTGGAACCAGTAAGGAGACCTCTTAAATCGTCCTGCGGCACATGGCCCAATATCCTTATATTCCTTTCCGGTTTTATTTCAGTTTCGGAAGGTCGTCCGACAAGAACCATTTTGAGTTCCTTGCCTGCGGTTGATAAATGAAATGCTTCGATAATTCTTTTTGTGTTTTTCAGCTCCGTAACTCCGATAGAAATCAAGTAATCGCCCTGAATTCGATATTTTTTCTTGGCGCTTGTTACTTCCGCCCCACTTGCCTTCGAAAAAGACGGCGCTTCGGGGATTATTCTGATAATACTTCCGTCGACTCCCAAATCCGTCAGGTCCTCTTTTGTTGAATTTGAAGGAACGATTATCCGCCTGCTTTCGCGTATTACCCATGACAGTTTTCTTTTATGAACTTCTAAAACTTTCGGATGAACCATTTTGGGATATTTCAACGCGTACAAATCATGAACGGTTGTAACCTTGAAAGCACTTGAAGGCGGCTCGGCCCAATCTGAGGTGTGAAATACGTCAACATTACCTATCAACTTTTCGATTGGAAACACATGAAGTTTATTCCAAATGAGATCGGCCGCAACCGGTGGGATCGGAAATACTTTGGTCTGGGGAAACTTACCCAGAATGTCTCCACGCCTTCTGAAAGCCCCCGCAAAGAGTATATATTCGTCGTCCGTATCAAGCTTCAGTAGGGACTTCACGAGATTCTCGGTGTACGTAGAGACGCCTGTTCCGTAGACTATTTGACTGATGTCGATTGCAATTTTCACTTTTGGTATCTGCCCTGTGATTTTATCATTGAAGAAGGATAAATTGGAATCACTTTGCCCCGTTTCTTTTAAGAACAAATTCCAGAATTCCGACAAAGGCTCCGAAATCATAAACGATTTTAAATACTAAAAATAGCGGTTCCCTTTTTAAAATTGATTTGCGTAAGCCCTGCCAGACGGAAATGGGGAACGAATAAACCAGCAGGTTGTAAATTTTACCAATAATTCCCAATTTATATTTCCTTTTTGAAACCCATTTGGCATGCTTAAAAATTTCGATAAGATTGTCCGGATTTTTGTGGTAATAAATTGCACCTGGAGCGTTCATTGCTTCATATCCCAGCTTTCTATAAAGGCTCCAGTCGTCGTCATATCCACCCGGGGTAAACCCTTCCACCCTGTCAAATTCACTTTTTAAAATCGCTCTAAAAACAGGCTGAAAGTCCGGATAATTTTTGGGGTGACGCCTATGCGGTTCCCATCCCTCGTTTATACTCCAGCACCTTGCCCAAACGTTATCCCAATTGGCCACAAACTCCTCTTTACTGAAGGTTCCCTTTGCGTTCTTCTTTTCAATCGGTTCAACCAGATTCGTTAAAAAGTTTTCGTCAAACGTCATATCCGCATCCACAAATACCAGGATTTCTCCTTTCGCCAAACTTGCCCCGAGGTTTCTTGCGGCACCCGGGCCCTTGTGGTTTTGTTTGGAAAAATTGAAATTGGGTAAAGGCCTTTTTAGGTTTTTTAGTATTTCCAGCGTCCCGTCGGTAGATCCGTCATCAACCACGATCGTGTCAAAATCTTTATGAGACTGTGCTCCATAAACTGCGTGGCCCTGGCCAACATCGGTCAATAAACTTATTTTATACGGTCCACCGGCATTAATCTCCCAAACATCTGATTTTCCAAAATTATAATCTTTTTCACTCAATACATATAGAAAACCCGGATTTTGATAACTTACTTCATCGAGCGGTTCTTTGTCGTACTTAAATTGCAGGTAATACCTAAAAACGTATGCTCTCTTGTCAAAATCCAAAACTTCCGCAACGTTAAAATCGCCGTTTGCATCTTGGGCAATTATTTTTGACGCATCGTCTACGTTTTGTGTTACCATTCCTACAGGCATCCCAACTGCTGATTTAAACGACACTAAAGGAGACCGTATATTTAAGGCCACATAGATAACCAGCGCAACAAATGCCAGAATTTTATTATTTTTGTAAAGTAGGAAAAGCAAATAACCTGATAGCAGGGCAAGAAGGGGCCAGAGATGTAAAAATTGGTAATAGGTTATATTTCCGCCGGAATTTCCTTCTAGCGTATCCATAAAAAACTGGAAAAATGTACGGACGTGATAGAAATCGTGTCTGGCATCAAACACAACCATCGGTAAATTTCCCAATATCGCACCAAGCCCGAATATTAAAACGGAGAGAATTTTTTTCTTTGCCCTGTAAATAATGTACCCCAATATCGGTATTGCCGTAAAAAGATAAAAATACTCCAATCCGAAAGAAAGACCGCTCGCGATCCCCAACAGGAAAACGAATCTTATTCTCCCTGTTTTGAAATAATTATAAAAAAGGTAAATCAACAAAACACCAAGAATGGGAAGGTAGTCCAAAATCCAAATAAAAAGAGAGTGATAAATCATGTAGTTATTAAACAAAAACAAAATTAACGAAAAAGCTGCAATCTCTTTGTGTTTAAATATTTTCAGAACCACGTAATAAAGGGCAAAACCGCTAAAAATATTCAGTAGTGCAAAGTAAGCGGTTATCGGAATTGGGTCAAACTTTGATAATAGTAATAGGGGAACCAGACTGTAATTAAAAAGTGCGCTTGCAAACAGCTTATGTCCGAAGGAGTTCACCCGGAAATACTCCTGACCGAGAAGGCTTGGCTCTTCCAAATAGTTGCCGGCTACAATTAGGCTTCTGGCTTGTTCTGACCAAAAAGTAACCCGGTTGGGAAAGTTGTAAAACCTGACGAGGATGGCCAAGATAAAAATGGATACCAGAATCAAACTATTTTTCTTTAATAAGCTTTTTAAAAAGTTCTTCATACTTTTCTGCAATCCCGTCCCAGGAAAACTTTTCTGCCTGTTTCCTGGGTTTATCGCCCCAGTTGGTACTTAAAGCCTTTTTAAGAGCATCTGCATAGGCATTTGTGTCCGTCGGGTCGACGAGAATTCCTGCCTCGCCGACTATTTCCTTGCGAATAGGGTCAATTGTGGCAACAACGGGGAGATTGGTCGCCATAGCCTCAACCAGAACATTTCCGAATGACTCGGTTGAACGGGACGGTAAGGTAAAAACGTCGGCTGCTCTATAGACCTCAGGCATTTCCCCAAATGGAACAGAAATTAGCCTAAATCTGTCTTTGCCCAAGGCACCTTCTCCGTATTTTTCAAGTTCGGTTTTCATCTCCCCTCCCCCGCCTACCATCAGTAAGCTCACCCCGGACATTTCGGCAACTGCTTTAATCGGTAAATCCATTCTTTTTTGTGCGGTGAATGCTCCAACGGCCAGGATGATGGGCTTGGATAACCCCGACTGGAAGGACTCTCCGCCATAGGTGAACTTTTCCAGATCCACTCCGTTGGAAATATACACGGACTTAACCAAGGGGTTTACCTTCTTTGCCCAATCTAAGGCTTTAGAAGAAAGGGCGATAAAAGAGTCGGGAAAGCTGTAAAGATTTAGTCTGTCGTCCCAACCCATACCCGATTGTCCTGAAACAATCATTTTTGCTCCGGTTAGCCAGGCAACTATCCGGATAATGATAACTTGGCATCTGCCGTTTGTCGGAATAATCAAGTCATATTTTTTCTTTAGAAGGGTTAGGTAATTAATTTTGCTTATAACATCAACTTCATGATTTTTTGATAGCCTCCGGGATAACTCGTAGACAAAAGTCTCTGAACCGCGGAAAACTTTATTTTGGTATTTGTTTAAAAAAGCAATTTTCACTTTTTGATTAATATCTCCAGATTATCCACTCTTTGCCTGATTCTATAATTTTCGGTGACAAAATCATAAACCTTCTGGGGAACGTATGAGGATAAACCCGATATCGTATAGGGATTATAAATGATTAACTTGGGTGGATCGCTCTCCAAACTCTCTATCATCTTTTCCTGAACTCCGGGTATATCCATATACCAGGAAAGCTGGGGAGTCCAGGGCTTGGTTGCGGGTTCCGTACCGGTAAGGGCGTAAATGTTATCCCACCAATTAAGAACGAATATCCTGTCCCCGACTTTTGTGTTGTAATTTACGAAAGTTACGACATTGGAAACATTGGTTTCGTAGAACCTTGTCCCTTCCTTATAGTTCCTCATAAAAAATCCTCCAAAAAGGTAAAGGCTTCCCAAAAGGTATATGAGGATGAAAGATCGCATCAGCTTATCAGGCTTTTTGAACGTGTTTAGAAATTGGGCTGTTGCAATTGCTAAAAAGGGAATTGCCGGTTGAAAGTGAAAATATTCAAATCTCGGGTATGCTCCAAGACTTCCTGCAACTGCCCAGATGAGCAAATGGATATTTTTCCGGCCGGTTTTCAAAATTAAGGGAATGAAAATAAGAAACGGGAAAGCCGAGACAATTAGGTTTTTCAGATCCGGCAGCAGAATCTGTCCCTGGGCATTGGGAAGAATGAAGATTCCAAATGATATTACCGGCAGGACACCCAGGGCAAATTTTACAATGCTTTCTTTTACTGTTGACCGTTTGCCGCTAATTGCTGCAAATAAAATCGGCAACAAAAACCATATTGCCGTTTGTTTAGATAAGAAGGCCAGTGCCCAAAAAATGCCTGCCAGGAGATATTTTTTCTTTTGAATAAAGTAGAAGGAGACAAAAGCAACTCCCCCCATAAAAAGATCAAACCAGAGTCCGTTTCCGTCAAATAACACCTGCCAGAAAGCGAAGGCGCTAACGGCTGTAGACGCGGTTTTAATATTCCAGAGTTTTTTGGCTATAACAAAAATTATTCCGTCGAGAAATAAAATCAGAAGCCATGTGAATATTTTTAACTGGAGGATGCCTGCGCCAAAGATCTTATAGAAAATTGCTAGCTTAACCAACATCAGAGGAGTGTGGGCAATCGCAATATCTCTATAAGGCAGCCAGCCTTTTGTCATCAGATAGGGCCAAAGAGACGTTTCAGGCCAGGCTGTAAACTTCAGGCTGATCAAAAGAATGAGATGCAAAAAAACGACCATCGAAACCGAAAATACTATGTGTTTTCTTATAAACTTAAGCATATTAGTATCCGGGCCTCCCCTGCCAAACTCTCCTTTTTATTTTTCTGAGAGGAGTCTCAATAAATGCTCTGAACTTGTAATCGGCAGGTATCGGAATCCAAGGGCTTATCAATTCATCCGGTTTATCCCTGAAAAAAGCCTCGGGGTAATAATAATCCTTGGAAAACTCCTCCCCGATCTCATACCGGTATTTTTTACCTCTTTTGATCACTTGGACGTCAGCGGTTGACCGTCTTAAACCGGTGGCATGGAGGTAAGGGGCATCAACAAACTTGTAAGAACCCCTGTCCTGTATCATTCTGCCTTTATCATCCGCCCATCCCCAGACACCGTGGACACCTTGCGAGTGAAGTCCGGGGATACTTCTTTTTATAGCGCGCAGATTGTAATGCCCGACTTTGTCGCCAAATTTATACCTGCCGGCGGCTTTCTCCTGATAGTGGAAAATGTCCCCGACTAAATTTATTGTCGGGACAATGACCGATTCGATTATTCCTTCTGCCTCATTTATTGTCCGGGTAACCTTCTTTATGGAATCCTCAAACCATATTTCGTCGCCGTCCAAAATAATAAACCAGTCGGATTTTGTTTCATCAAGCATTTCCTGGCGGACTCTGGTAAATTCTTCTGCTGTTTCCTGTTTTCTTTGTCTCAAGGTAATTTTTTCAGGAAATTCTTTTTCTAATTTTTTTTCTATCTCCAAACTTCCGTCCGTACTTCCCGTATCCCAAAGAAGGATCCTATCCACATGGCCGACAATACTCGTAACCGCATACCAAATCCAGTTGGCCTCATTTTTTACGAGTGTATGCGCCCAGATAGTCATTTTTTGATCCAGTAATGTTTAATAACCACCGCCCAGGTATAGATAGCGAGGATGGTATTGGTTACACCCAAAGTAATTGTCGGTCCGAATACGCCGAATTTAGGAATCAGGATGAAGTTTAAAAGAAAGATTGCCGCAATTTGGAAAAAGGAAAACGCACCGATAAATATTGTTTTCTTCATTGAATAAATAATTGCGGAGACAGAGGGTACCGTAAACAAGAAAGGAATTTGTGCAGCAGCCAGTGCTTGAAAAACCGGGACGGATTCCAGATACTTGTCTCCAAAAAGGGTAAGGATAAACGGCTTGGCAATAATTATCCAAAATATTATTCCGACGGTAATGGGAATTAATGCCAAAAGGGACTTAACTATATATTTTTTCTCGGTTTGTTTATCCCCAAACCCGGCAAGCCTTGGAGCAAGGACGGAAGAAAAACTTGCAGCCAAAACTACTATGAAAGATGCAAGCCTTGAAGGAATGGAATATAGCCCCGTGGTGAAAGCGCCGGCCATAACTGCAAGCATTTGGATGTCAAGACGCCCTGATATCGAGGATATTATTCTATTAACTCCGATCCATCCCGAAAACTTAAGGAGTTTTTTATACTCTTCTTTTCTGGGCTTTGCCCGCAAAAAACCGGTTTTCATAAAATAAAGGATGAGTAGTAAAGACACTACAAATCCTGCCCCGAACGCCCAAAATGCTTTCGTCATGGTCAGAGCCCCCACTGCATAAAAGGCGAATGCAAATAAAAGTCTTACAAAGTAAAAAGCATTATCAATTAGGGTTGAGTGAAGAAATTTTTTCTTTGCCTGCAGTATAAAGGGAAAGAATAAATCGGGAAAAAGAAAAATCGGAATAATGGCCGACCAGATGGCGATTTTAGGATCGCGCGTGGCCAAAAATGTTTTTGAAATAAACGGGGCAAAGATAATAATAACGGCCGAGACTGCCAGGACAATTAGAAGTCTTGTTACAAAGGCTGCTTTTATGTATTGGTCGGCTTTCTCGTGTTCTCCCCGGGCGGTATGAGCGGAAACAAAGTTTACTGACCCTGTTGAAATCCCTATGTCGGCAATGGATGCAAGAATCATGACAAGGTTAAGCGCCGCCGAAAAGATGCCAAAATCATAGATACTTAAAGAGCGGGCGACAAAAAGCGTGAATAAAAAACTCCAAAAAGCGGACCCTACGTTCCCCGTAAAAAGAATAAAGGTGTCCTTTGCGGTACCCGAAAGAAGCATCGACTTTCCCAGGTCATAATATCTTTTCACTTAGTTATTTTATCATCATGCGGCCGTATTTTTACACCAGGGAGTTTGTAATAACCGGCCACACATGAAGCGACCCATCCTTTGTTATCCGTGAAGCTGTCAAGCCCCCCGACGGGGGGAATGTCTTTCAATAGCGGCAAATCTTTTTCCGCACCGTCCCAGGTAACGGCATATGTTTTTACCTCTTTGTAAACTCCCGACCAGTTTGAAATTACGGACTTAATTAAGAAAAAGGAAGTGATTAAATTTACTGCTGCCACTACCCAAATGAGTTTCGAGTTCTTTTGAATGAGGGGTGCCAGCACGAATGAAAAAACCGTGAAGCTAAGAAAAATCATGTAAATAGCGATAAAAAGGGTTCTTTCTGGAGGAATGATTGCCATGGAATAAAATCCGGACCCAACGACTGCGGCTGTTGTGAAAATTACCGTAAGAATTGATAAGCCTCCCAGTACTAACGAGTCACGCATTTTAATTTTAATGGGTTTAACGAGAACCAGTATCGAGGTAAACAAGCTAAATAATGAGTAAACAAACGGTTTTATGGAAAGCATCCGCAATAAATACCACTTTGTGCCGTAAAGGGTTGATACAATAACAAACTTAATGCTTTCGGGGTGGGTTACGGTATTGGCCCTCGCGGCGTTCCCGGGAGAAAGGGACATTATCCCCAATGTTAAAATCGCCCCCACTATACCGGATAGAACTATTTTCAGCCTTTGTTCTTTTTTGGCAAACGTCGTCAGCCTAACCGCGGCTAATGCAAAAGTAAGAAGGACTATCTGGGCAAGGGCATATGCTTCGGAAAAACCTCCGGCGATGAAAAGAAGGACCGCAGGTAAAAATATCTTTATGTTCTTTGGAGGAAAGGCAAGTATGCCCAAAAATACATTTAAGAAGATAAAAGGGGCAATGTAATTAAGTGATCCGGTTTGCCAATAAAAAGATTGAATTATGTTCGGGGCATTAAATAAGGTTAAAAAAATAAAAAGTACCGGCAGTATCTTTCCGAAACGGTAAAAACTTTTTAGGCTGACTATCAAAAAACCCAGTAAAAGAACCGGAAGTACCCGTACCGCCCAGGGGCCGATCAGTTCAAAAAAATCCAGGGCGGCGATATATGAAAATCTTCCCGTCCAACTTTTCCACCAGATAACTTGGGAGGCAAAATACCCGTTATTACGAAGCAGGGTGGCCGAACAAAAATCGTCTACCCAATAGCGGACGAGAGGGCTCGTGGCAAAAATAAAATAAAAACCTATACCAATTAAAGTAATCGCGGGAAGTACCACCAAAGCCTTTTTCGTCATTTTTTGATCAGGAATATTGCTGAGGCCTCCTGGCGTTCATAGTTTTCGCTTGAGCTTACTTGGTAAACTCCCTTCAATGTAAATTCATCGGCTATTTCGCCGCAGCCTTCACA
>LCIL01000015.1 GCA_001001045.1 Candidatus Woesebacteria bacterium GW2011_GWA1_44_23
GCCGATGCATTGGCAGTAGCCTTGACTCACGCATTTAAAATAGGGGAGGGGGTGAAAGAAATTGTTTAAAGTCGGAAAAGTTTCTCATTACTACGATAAGCTAAGTGTTGCCATAATTGATCTTGACGGCACTTTGAGTGTCGGGGATAACATTAAGTTTATCCGCGGGGGTGAGGATCTTTTTGAACAGAAAGTCGAATCTATCCAGATAGAACACGAAAAGAAGGATTCCGCAGGCAAAGGAGATGTGATAGGATTGAAGACTAATGAGGCGGTTAAGGAAGGGACGGAAGTATTCAAAGTTTGAGTGGCAGGAAGCGCCTGACATTAAAGCCCGCGTTCTCCGTTTGATGGAGAACCTGGATCTTGATTATGTTCTGGGGGAAAGGCTTTTCTTCTATAGGTCCGCAGGGTCAAAATCACGCGCCTACGCAAGAACCTGGGGATTACCAAAAATTTGGCAGAATGCACTCCAGGTTGAGCCCGCATATATTATCGAAGTTATCTCCCGCTATTTTGACAATTTGTCCCAAAAGGATCAGGACAAAGTGCTTCTTCACGAGATAGGGCACATACCTAAAAATTTTTCTGGGGCCCTTTTGCCGCACACAAGGCACGGCAAAGGAAATTTCCGGGGTAAAGTTGACGAGCTTATTCAGAGATACTTTGAAAATCTGAGCGGTAAGGGTTCATCAGACACCGACACATAGTCGTACAATATATGAAAATAATAGTTTTGCATGGAGATGACGAAAGAAAGCTTTACGGAAGGCTTACCAAATTCACGGAAACCGCCAAAAGCAGAAGCTGGGAAGTGGCATTCCTTGATAGCCGCAGTCTGTCCATCCGGGAGGAACTTAGTGCCCCGTCTCTTTTCGGAGCGGAGCGTTTTTTTATTCTCAGGGACATAAAAAAATTGGGTAGGATTGAAACCGACTGGCTCAAAAAAAAGTCTGGGGACTTGGCGGGGAACTTAATTATCTATCACGAAGGTTATATCCCCCAGGCCACTCTTAAATCCCTTCCCAAAGACATAAAAGTAGAAGAATTTAAATTACCGGTAATTCTTTGGAACTTTTTGGACGGAATATATCCGGGAAATTCCGCTAAAACTATCACAAAACTGAGAATGCTTCTGGAAAAGGAGGCGCCCGAATTCATTTTTACTTTAATTGCAAAACTTTTCAGGGATCTTTACTGGGTAAAGATTGATGCAAAATCCCTCCCCTATCCCGATTGGAGAGTGGGAAAATTGAAAGCACATTCGTCAAAATTTACGGCAGACAAACTAATATTTTTAATAGAAAGCCTTGCAGAAATAGACATTAAAGTTAAAACTTCCAAAGCCGATTTGGTATCGGAACTTGACCTTCTTATTATCAAGCAATTAGAATAAGCATGGCTTGACCAAATATGAATTTGGTAAATTCATCTAAATGACAATTGACCCCTCAATTTTCAAAGCATATGACGTAAGAGGAATTTATCCGGATAGTATTACCCCCGAGCTTGCCTATAAAATCGGCCAGGCGTATGCGGAATTTATCAAACCCAAAGGGGAAGTTGTTGTCGGAAACGACGTCCGGCTTCATTCCGAAGAACTAAAGATGAAAGTCGCCGAGGGTTTGACGGATTCGGGGGTGGATGTTGTCGACATCGGCCTCATTTCCACGGACATGTATTACTTTGCTGTAGGTAATTACGGTTTTGCCGGAGGGATACAGTCCTCGGCCTCCCACAACCCCCCCGAGTTTCATGGTTTCAAGATGATAAGGGAAAAAGTAATCCCCTTAACATTTGAGGACGGAATTTCGCAAATACGCGACCTCATCGTAAAAGACGAATTTGTAAAATCCGAAACCAAAGGGAAAATACGCAAACTCAATATCGACGACGATTATGTCGATTACATTTTAAGCTGGCTTAAGCTTAAAGACATAAAGCATTTTAAAGTGGTTATAAACCCCAACTTTGGCTATGCCGGGGTAATGTTTAGAAAAATTGTCGAAAGGGGGAAGCTGCCCATCGAAATAATAGGACTTAACGACGAACCCGACGGAACTTTTCCCAAAGGAAGACCCGACCCTTTCATACCGGACAATAGAATTGAAATATCCGAGCTTGTAAAATCGTCCGAAGCAGACTTCGGAATTGCCTGGGACGCCGACGCGGACAGGGTTTTCTTCTGCGCGGACGGAGGGCTTTTTGCGGAACCTTACTACCTAAATACGGTGCTAATCAAGCAGATGTTGAAAAAATATCCCAAAGAAAAAATTATTTATGACCCCCGCTATACATGGGCTCTTATCGACGCTATTAAGGAAAACGGCGGCGAACCGGTTATTTCCAAAGTCGGGCATTCGTATATCAAGGAAAAAATGCGCGAGGTAAATGCTCTTTACGCAACCGAAAGCAGCGGCCACACCTACTTTAGGGATTTTTGGTATGCGGATAACGGAATGATCCCCGTTATGCAAATACTGGAGTTTTTAACCGAAAATGACGTAAAGCTTTCCGAAGTAATTCAACCTGTAATCAATAAATATTTTATTTCCGGCGAAATCAATACTGAAGTAACTGATAAAGAAGGCAAAATGGAAGAAATAGCCGAAAAGTATGCGGACGGCAATGTCTCAAGACTTGACGGCGTGGCGGTTGAATACAGCGACTTCCGCTTTGTGGTACGCCCGTCAAACACCGAATCCCTTTTGCGTCTGACCCTTGAGGCAAAGTCAAAAGATCTAATGGAGGTTAAAAGAGACGAAGTTTTAGCTATAATCAGATCGGGAGCATAATCATACTTATATGAATGACACACTTGGAATCGAAAAGGCACTAACGCTTTTTCCGGATCAGCTTAAAGAATCTTGGGGACAGGCATATACCGCGGATATTCCTCAATTTACTTCGAAAAAGGTGGTAATAAGCGGCATGGGAGGGTCCTCTCTGGCAGGAAGAATTATTGCCGGAATCTATGAATCCGAATCAAACTGCGAAATTGTTGTCTATAACGACTACGGTTTGCCCGCATTTATAGATAAAGACTGGGTTTTAATAGCCAACAGCTACTCGGGTAATACCGAGGAGACTCTTTCGGGGGTTGAGGCTGCAAAAAAGCTCGGGATGCAAATAGTCGGCATTGCTACCGGAGGAAAAATCGGCGAGATGATAGAAAATGGGGAAATTCCCGGGGCAATTTTGACTCCCACAACAAATCCTTCCGGCTATCCCAAATCGGCATTGGGAGTTTCTCTTGGGGGTTTGGCCGGGTTGATGTCAAAAGCGGGGTTAATTAATCTTATTCCGGAAAAGTTTGAAGAGTCGGTTAATGAACTTACCGAAATCAGAAAAAGCTGGGACGCCAAGGGGGTTGCCGCCAATTTTGTTACTTCACTTCCCGTATTGATAGGGGCAAGGCCGCTTTTGGGCGCGGTGCATGCGGGCAGGAATGTAATAAACGAAATAGGCCGTACTTTCGCCGTTTATTTTGATTTACCGGAGCTGGACCATCATTTGGTAGAAGCTACCCTATACCCAAAGAATCTTTTTCAAAATATTTATTATCTTTTTTTTGAAAGCGATTTATATAACGAAAGGGTCAAAAAAAGAATCGAAGTTACCAAAGAGCTATTCGATACCCAAAAACTGAAATACGGAGGATTCAAACTTCAGGGGAAAACTAAATTGACTCAAAGTTTGGAAATTCCCCATTTCGCGGCATGGGTTGCCTTAAACATTTCGTTTTTAAATGGAGAAGATCCGGGTCCGGAGCCTTGGATAATCAAACTCAAAGAATCCCTTTCTCAACCCGTGCATTAACTATATAATGGATATATGTCTGCCCAACCGATAACCGTTTTCTTCAAGGATATAGATAAGAATGATACCCCTCTAGTTGGGGGGAAATGCGCAAATTTGGGTGAAATGACCCAGGCGGGATTTCCCGTTCCGAACGGTTTTGCAATTACAATTAAAGCGTACGATCTCTTTTTAAAGGAAAACGATATCGTTAAAAAAATTTACGATATTTTGGCTTCCATCGACGCAAACGATCCCGCACAGCTTGACAGCGCCTCAAAAAGAATTGAAAAAATGATCGTTAACGGCAAGATTCCGGATGAAGTTGCCGCCGAGATTATTTCTTCGTACAAAAAGCTTTCCGGACGGTTTAAAAAAAGTTTGGTCGCGGTACGTACTTCCGCAACAGCCGAAGACATGCCTCAAAGTTCTTTTGCGGGAATGGGAACTACCGTTTTGAACGTAAAGGGTGAGGCAAATCTTCTTACGGCAGTCAGGGAATGCTGGGCCTCCCTTTTTACCGGAAGGTCGATTTATTACAGAGTTGAAAATAAAATTCCTCACGAAAAAGTCAAAATTTCCGTTGCTGTGCAAAAAATGGTGGAGTCGGAAGTTTCGGGTGTGATGTTTTCGGTTGATCCCGTTAAAAATGATAAAGACAGGATTGTCATCGAGTCCGTTTGGGGATTGGGGGAAATGATTGTCCAGGGTTCGGTTGTTCCCGATACTTACGTTGTTCAAAAGGGAACTTTTGCAATTCTTTCGAAAGAAATCTCCGATCAGACAATCCAGTTGGTCAGAACCGGCAGCGGTGAAAATAAAGAGGTTAAAGTGAGTTGGCCAAGCTTTCGGCAAAATTACATACACACTATTACTTCCCCCAGGATTCGGAATGGGCAAAGGAAAAAGGCAAGCTCTACATAGTTCAAACCCGTCCGGTTACGGCAATCGCCACTACAACCAAAAACCAAAAGGAAAATAAGGAAGGATTTAAGATTGCTGTTTCTCCAATTTTAAGCGGCAGCCCGGCTTCCCCGGGAATAGGAACGGGTCCCGTAAAAATTCTTAAAAGCCCCAAAGAAATCGGCAAAATTTCGAAGGGGGACGTATTGGTTGCCCCCATGACCTCACCCGACTATGTTCCTGCCATGAAAAAATCCGCAGCAATAATCACCGATCAAGGGGGCCAAACTTCCCATGCCGCCATCGTTTCAAGAGAGCTCGGAATTCCGTGCGTGGTGGGAACCGAGGAAGCCACCAAAAAACTGAAAGACGGGGAAATCGTAACGGTTAACGGTGAAGCGGGACAAATATTTATGGGTGCCAATGTCAAAACCCAGGTTTCCGAAGTCAAAACCGATGATAAACCGAAGTACAAAAATACAAAAACCGCCACGAAATTATATGTAAACCTGGCCGAGCCCGAAAGAGCAAAAGAAATCGCCAAGAAAAATATTGACGGGGTGGGACTACTTAGGGCGGAATTCATGATCGCAAACATAGGAATTCACCCCAAAGAGGCTATTAAAAGAAAAGTTCAGGGAAAGTTTGTCGAAAAACTTACAAAGGACATTGAAGTTTTTTGCAAAGCTTTTCACCCCCGGCCTGTTATATATAGGGCAACGGATTTTAAGACGAATGAATATAGATCTCTTGAGGGCGGTAAAAGCTGGGAACCCGTTGAACCTAATCCGATGTTGGGTTTCCGCGGAGCGTTCAGGTATATTTCAAGTCCTGAAGTTTTTAATTTGGAACTTCAGGCGATTAAAGCCGTCCGCGAAAAATACGACAACCTGCACCTCATGATACCTTTTGTGAGATCGCCCGAGGAACTTGCCAAAGTTCGAAGACTGGTGGCTGTTGAAGGTCTTTTCGAGAAAGCTTCCTTTAAATTTTTAATGATGGTGGAGATACCGGTTAATATCATTCAAATAGAAGATTTCATTAAGGTGGGAATTGACGGCGTTTCAATCGGCAGCAACGACCTAACCATGCTTATCCTGGGAACGGATAGGGATAATTCGGAGGTGGCCCAGGAGTTTAATGAAAGAACACCGGCGGTTTTATGGGCCCTGCGGCGTGTCATCAGAAAATGCTCGGCTGCGGGGGTAACCACCTCCATCTGCGGGCAGGCCCCGAGTGAGTATGAAGACCTGGTTCAAAAACTGGTAAGATGGGGAGTGACAAGTATTTCAATTAATCCCGATTCAATAGACAGGGTGCGCGGTGTAATAGCTAAAGCCGAAAGCGATTTCTAATTTTTATGAGTGCAATTAAACATGTTTGGGCAAGGGAAATCCTGGATTCAAGAGGAATTCCGACCGTGGAAACCGCCTGCATGCTTGAAGACGGACAGGTCTGTGTATCATCCGTTCCTGCAGGAACTTCCACGGGAACCCATGAAGCCCTCGAGCTCAGGGATACGGAAAGCGCCAGACATTTGGGCCTTGGGGTTTTGAAGGCCGTCAATAATGTTAATTCGGTTTTGGGACCTGCAGTTACCGGTATGGACCCCGTGGATCAATTCGGAATCGACAAAAAACTTATTGAACTGGACGGAACCGAAAATAAGTCCAAATACGGTGCAAATTCGATTCTTTCCGTCTCCGAGGCTGTCACAAAGTGCGGAGCGGTTTCTTCAGCCCAACCTCTTTACGGGTGGATTTATACCCTGGCCTCAAAAGTGGGCATAACCCAAAAAGTAAAAATGCCCATTCCCTTATTCAACATGATAAACGGAGGTAAGCACGGAGCCGGTAACCTGGACTTTCAGGAATTTTGGGTGGTTCCGGCAAGCAATAAAAGCTTTATTCAGGGCCTTGAGATGGGTGCGGAAATTTATCAGACAATAGGGAATAACTTAGCCCACAGGGGTGCTATTCACTCCGTTGGCCAGGAAGGAGGATATGCACCTAATCTTTTTACGAATACGGACGCATTTGAAGTATTCATCGAATCGATAAAAGAAACCAAATATTCTCTGGGACGGGATGTCTTTCTTGGCCTGGATGTTGCCGCGAACTCATTTTATAAGGACGGACAATATTTGATCAGGGATAAAAGTAGCGGAATGGACGACTTTCAATTCCTCGAATACTATAAATCACTATTCGACCAATATAAGCTGGGGATAATTGAAGATGCTTTCTATGAAGACGGTTGGGACAGTTGGAAGAAGATGACTTCGGAGCTTGGGAACGGGTTGGTGATAGTCGGTGACGACTTACTTGCAACGAATATCAAAAGGGTGGAAAAGGCAATACAGGAAAAAGCATGCAATGCGGCAATTATAAAACCCAACCAGATAGGAACCATAACCGAGACACTGAAAGTGGTAAAAGTTACTAAAGATGCGGGCTGGAAAGTTGTGGTTTCCCACAGGTCCGGCGAGACCAATGACAGTTTTATATCCGATTTTGCTGTAGGAGTGGCGGCTGATTACATAAAATCCGGGGCTCCAGCCAGAGGCGAGCGCGTGGCCAAATACAACCGTCTCGCCGCGATCGAGACAGAGTTAATGCAGATGAAATAATATGGAAGGCAATACTTCAAATTTCGTTCTTCTGGTAGTCCTTGATGGTTGGGGGCTTGCGGCCTCGGGACCGGGAAACGCAATTTCCAAGTCCGAAACACCAAATATGAATAAATTTATTGCCTCCTACCCTCACACCTCCCTGCAGGCCTCGGGAGAGGAAGTAGGACTTCCCAGGGGTGAAAGCGGCAATACAGAAACCGGACATCTTAATCTCGGCGCCGGCAGAATCGTCTACCAGGACCTTCAAAGAATTAATTTGAGTATAGCGGACGGCACTTTTTACCATAACCCTGTTTTAAAGGGGGCAATCGAACATGCAAAAGCAAGTGGAGGCAATATTCATTTTATGGGACTTATTGGTGCAGGAGGGGTCCATAGCAATATGGAGCATCTTTTTGCCCTGATAGACCTTTGCAAACAAAATAACTTCGACAGGGTTTTTCTGCACCTTTTTACTGACGGGAGGGATTCTCCGCCGACCGCTGCCAAAGTTTACATCGGCCAGCTTAGGCAGCTTTTGGTAAGACAGGGAATCGGCAAGATTGCATCATTGATGGGCAGATACTGGGCAATGGACAGGGACATGAGGTGGGAAAGAACCGCAAAGGCCTATTTTGCCCTTACTAGAGGGGCCGGGCAGCTTGTTAAAACTCCCGAGGAGGGGATAGATGCCTCCTATGCGGAGGGCAAAACCGATGAGTTTATTGAACCCTGCATAATGACAGATGCCAACGGCAGCCCCCTGGGACTTATTAAAGACAACGATTCGGTAGTTTTTTTCAATTTCAGAATAGATAGACCCAGACAACTTTCCCGGGCTTTTGTTTTCGAGGATTTTTCGAAAGCCAATCTTCCTGTCGGTTTCGACCCTTACCTGGTTAAATATCAAAAAACTCATTTAATCCAACCTCTCGCCAACGTAGCGGAACCCTTCGTCCGCGGCCCCAGACTCAACAATCTCTATTTTGCAACCATGACCGAATACGAAAAAGCCATCGTAGAAGCGGACGCCAAAATAGCCTTTCCCCCGGAAGTTGTTAAATTGCCTTTAGGCTTGATTGTTTCTCAGGCAGGGTATAAGCAGTTAAGGGTTTCCGAAAGCGAAAAAGAAAGATTTGTCACCTTTTACTTTAACGGTCAGCAGGAAGTGGCATTTGAGGGTGAAGACCGGCTGATTATCCCCTCTCCCAAAGTGGCAACATATGACCTTAAACCCGAAATGAGCGCTAGGGAGATGACGGAGAAACTTTTGCAGAAACTGAAAGAATCTCCCGATTACAAATTCGTTCTTCTTAATTTTGCCAACCCCGATATGGTTGCCCACACAGGAAATATCGGCGCGGCGGCAATGGCTTGTGAGATTGTTGATGACTGTCTGGGCAAACTCAGCGACTGGGTTTTGGCGTACGGGGGCAGTATGATAATAACCGCGGATCACGGCAATTGTGAGGAAATGATAAATAATGAGACAGGGGCAATTGATACGGAACACAATAAAAATCCCGTTCCCTTCATAATTATTTCGCAAAAACTTGCAGGCAAATCAGTCACCCTTACCGCCGGCATCCTTGCGGACGTTGCGCCGACCGTACTTAAATTGATGAATATTGAAGCACCCTCAAGCATGACTGGGCACAACCTGCTTGATTCGAAGTTTGATTAGTTTTTGTATCTTCTAACAAGTCCCACCACTTTTCCCTGAATTCTCACATTTTTGACAAAAATCGGCTGCATTTTGGCATTTGCGGGTTCAAGCCTGATCCTCGTGGTTTCTCTGAAAAACCTTTTGAGGGTAGCCATTCCATTATCAAGAAGGGCAACAACTATTTCACCGTTGGTTGCCGCTTCCGCCTGCTCAATAATTACATGGTCCCCGTCCATGATCCCATCCTCAATCATACTTTCTCCCCGCACCTGCAAAACATATGTTCTTTTCTTGCCGCTTACAAAACTTGCCGGAATATTCATGGTTGCATTCGGATCGGTGTAAGGTTCAATCGGAGCCCCCGCCGCAATAAACCCCAGAATAGGGGCGTCAAAACCTTCGGGCTGGCCGAGATTGACATCACTTTTAGCCAAATCTATTGAGCGCATTTTGCCGGACTTTCTGGTAATTAGGCCCTTTGCCTCCAAAGCTTGCAGGTGCTCATGAACCGTAGCCAGTGAAGAAACTCCGATAGCTTCCGCTATTTGCTTTAAAGTGGGCGCCGTCCCATTTGACTGAATATATTGTTTGATAAATCCAAGTATCTGTTTTTGCCTTTTATAAATAATTATCGGCATATGTACAATATACGAATATTACCCGAACGCGTCAACTGGATCTTTCTTACGCAAACCCGAACATAATCCATATGTATGTTAAAATGAATAAAGTGAAATTTAAACTTGAGTCAAAATACAAAGCTATTCCCGATCAGGAAAAAGCGATAGCAACATTGTCGCAAACAGTCCTACGTGGAGAAAAATACCAAACGCTCTTAGGAGTTACTGGTTCGGGTAAAACTTTTGCCATGGCGGGGGTTATTGAAAAAATTCAGCGTCCGACTCTCATTATTTCCCATAACAAAACTCTAGCCGCACAACTTTATCAAGAGCTAAGGGATTTCTTTCCCGAAAACGCCGTAAGCTACTTTGTATCCTATTATGATTACTACCAACCGGAAGCCTACATTCCTTCTACAGATACCTATATCGAAAAGGATGCGGATATAAATGAAACTATAGATAAACTACGTCTCGCGGCAACAACCAATCTTTTAACCCGTGCGGATACAATCGTCGTGGCATCAGTTTCCTGCATCTACAATATAGGATCACCCCGTGAATACGGCCATTTTGTTTTAGAGTTTACCGAGGGAATGAAGATAAAAAGAGAACAGATCATCGACCGTTTAGTTGACTTGCAGTATGAAAGAAGCGACTTTGGTTTTAACAGGGGAACCTTCAGGATTAGGGGCAATGCAATAGATGTTTATCCCGCCTATCTTGATGAAGGCGTTCATATAGAGTTTGGTGAAGAAAGAATTGAAAAGGTCGAACTGATAAACGCCGTTACAGGCAGTAAAACCGAGAAAAAAGAAGGCTTTGATCCTTCTAATTTTGTTTTATACCCTGCGAAGCACTTTATGACAGACCCGACCGTTCATACTGACGCATTTGATGCAATTAAAAATGACCTGGAAATCCGTGTTGCCCAGCTTAAAAAAGAAGGAAAGGTTTTGGAAGCCCACAGAATTGCTCAAAAAGTTACATACGACCTTGAAATGATTAAAGAAGTCGGTTATGTCAAGGGAATTGAAAATTACTCAAGATATTTTGACGGAAGAAGCCCCGGGGATGCGCCGTTTTCTCTTTTGGACTATTTCAACGAACCCTACAAAGGCAAGTGGATGCTTCTTGTTGACGAATCTCATATGACTTTTCCCCAGATCCGGGGGATGTATAACGGAGACTTGGCCCGGAAACAAACATTGATAGATTACGGATTCCGCCTTCCTTCGGCACTTGACAATAGGCCCTTAAGATTTGAGGAATTTATGCGCAGGATCCCGAATTTCATCGCCAGTTCGGCAACGCCAAATGAATGGGAAGTCAGCATGAGTAAAGGGAAAACGGTGGAACTTCTGGTCCGCCCTACGGGGATTCCGGATCCTCTTTGCGAAATACGTCCCGTAAAAAATCAGGTTGCCGATGTAATAGAGGAGATAAAAAAAACAGTTGCCAAAAAGCAAAGAACGTTGGTTACAACCTTAACCAAAAGGACCGCCGAGGATTTAACATCCTACTTAAATGAACAGGGTTTGAAGGTTCAATATCTGCATTCGGATGTGGCGACACTGGATAGAACCGACATTCTTGATGACCTTCGAGGCGGCAAATACGACGTACTGGTGGGGATCAATCTTCTCAGAGAGGGACTTGACCTGCCCGAGGTAAGTCTTGTGGCGATTTTGGATGCGGATAAAGAAGGTTTTTTGAGAAGCGACGTAACCCTTATCCAAACGATGGGTAGGGCCGCCAGACACGTTGAGGGCCGCGTAGTCATGTATGCCGACCGTGTGACTGGTTCGATGGAGCGGGCGCTTAAAGAAGTCAAAAGACGCAGAAAGTACCAGCTGGCATATAACAAAAAGTACAATATTACCCCTGTAAGCGTAGAAAAGCCCATCCGCGAGAAATTGACCGACAGGGAGGAAGGAACGCGGGCACCCTGGGTTTTTGGATCAAAGGAACCTGTATATGAGAGTTTGCCGCATTTGGAGGTTGATTCAATGACTCCGATGGAGAAAAAGAGGTTGATTAAAAACTTAGCAACCGAAATGCGTCTTGCCGCCCAGGATCTGAATTTTGAATTAGCCGCAGAAATCCGCGATAAAGTTAAATCTCTCCGAGATATTGATAAGGATTAATACGCTCAGACATCTGGTATAATAGTGACTCAAATGGCGGAAAGAATTTGTACTTATAAAATACATGCCTGGGTGGATGGCAAGAAGGAGTCTTTCGCCTGCAATCCTGAAGAGGGAGTCTGTCTAAAGCGGATGCTTACGTAAACGGAAGTTGCCTCAAGATTAAGCAGAATTAGACTCTGTGTTATAATTTTTACTCCACCGGATAAAACCGGCGGGCTTTTGGCATGGATAATTACATAAAAATACGCGGCGCACGCCAGCACAATTTAAAAAATGTTGACTTGGACATTCCCAAGAATAAATTAGTTGTTCTTACGGGAGTTTCCGGAAGCGGAAAAAGTTCTCTGGCTTTTGACACTTTATATGCGGAGGGTCAAAGAAGATATGTAGAATCATTATCTTCATACGCAAGGCAATTTTTGGGAATAATGGAAAAACCGGACGTGGATTCCATAGAGGGTCTTTCACCGGCAATTTCAATCGACCAAAAAACCACCTCCCACAACCCAAGGAGCACGGTAGGAACGGTTACCGAAATTTACGACTATTTAAGGCTGCTTTTTGCAAGAATCGGTCACCCACACTGTCCGATTTGCGGACGGGAGATTTCCCATCAAACGCTAGACCAGATTGTTGACCAGGCACTTGCCCTAATTGAAGAAACGGCAAAAGATCAAAAGAAAGCCTGGTTTTTGGTTCTTTCCCCCATGGTTGAGGCAAGAAAAGGGGAGTTTTCCCAGCTTTTTGGAAATTTAAAATCAAAAGGATACAGGCAGGTTAGAATCGACGGATATATACATGATTTATCGGAAGACCTGGTACTAATTAAAACCAACAAACACACGGTTGAGGCAGTGGTCGACCGCATCGCCCTCACTGCCGGCAGCTTCAAGGGAGAGCCAGCGAGAGCTGAGGTAAAAAACAGACTAGCCGACTCGATGCAGCAAGCTCTAAACTTATCCGAAGGAGTGGTAAAACTCGCACGGGTTTTAGATAAGGAGTTTACAATGCCGGCTATCCCCAAAAAGTTTAAGGACCATCTTTTTTCGGAAAAATTCTCATGCCCGGTTGACAATATTAGCCTCCCCGAAATAGAACCCAGATCTTTTTCTTTTAATTCTCCCCAGGGTGCATGCCCAACATGTACGGGCTTGGGTAAAATCTTAAAAGTTGATCCCAAATTATTGTTCTCTTCCGACTTGACTATCATGGAA
>LCIL01000016.1 GCA_001001045.1 Candidatus Woesebacteria bacterium GW2011_GWA1_44_23
CGACTTGACTATCATGGAAGGCGGAATTTTGCCATTTGCCAACATGTTTGAACACGAGACATGGTACGGGCGTTTAATTAAAAAGATGTGTGAAGAAAACAATATTGATATGCAGACACCGATTGGGAAATTAACAGGTCCACAAATTGAAATTCTTTTAAACGGAACCGGAGAAAGACTCTACCAAGTATATGGCACAAATCGATTCGGAAAAGAAACTTACATTTGGGAAAAGTTTTCGGGATTTACGGCTGAACTTGAACGGAAGTATGCGGAGAGCGAAAGCGATTGGGTGAGGGAAGAAATAAGAAAGTATATGAGAGAGAAAGTTTGTCCCGAGTGCAACGGAACAAGGCTTAAAAAGGAAGCCCTTTCTATCACTATCGGTGGGCTATCTATTTCGGAAGTAACAGAATTCTCCATAAATAAGTGCATTGAATGGATAGAAACGCTCCCCGGCATTTTAAATACAAGGGAAAAGGAGATAGGTAAACTTGTTGTTAAAGAGACACTCGGGAGACTCAGATTTCTAATTTCCGTCGGGTTGGAATATCTGACTCTAAACCGTGTTGCGGGATCCCTTTCAGGGGGTGAGGCCCAAAGAATCAGGCTTGCTTCTCAAATAGGTTCCGGATTAACAGGGGTTTTGTATGTGCTGGATGAACCCACAATCGGACTTCACCCGCGGGACGATCAAAAACTAATCGACACCCTCAAAAATTTAAGGGATTTGGGCAATACCGTGGTTGTAGTGGAACACGACGCGACAATGATGAAGCAAAGTGATTGGATTTGCGACTTTGGCCCCGGTGCGGGCAAAAGCGGCGGGGAAGTGGTGGCAACAGGTACCCCAAAAGAGGTAGAAAGAAACCCAAAATCAATCACCGGAAAATATTTATCCGGAAAAAAGAAGATTGAGTTGGGAAGAGGTCTCCCCGACCAACTGCCGATAAAAAGCGAGTCTTTAAGAATATTCGGTGCCGGAATGTTTAACCTGAAAAATATTGACGTAACCTTCCCCCTTGGAAAATTAATTGCAATTACGGGTGTTTCGGGATCCGGTAAGTCAACCTTACTTGTTGAGACCCTTTATCCCGCTCTTCAAAAGGAACTAAATTATAATTACAGGGGAGAAGCGGGCGGATACACAAAAATCGAGGGATTAGAAAATGTCGATAAAGCCATACTGATAGATCAAAGCCCCATCGGAAGGACTCCAAGAAGTAATCCTGCAACATATACCGGTCTTTTTGATCCCATCCGTGAGGTATTTACCCTAACTCACGACGCAAAAACAGCAGGTTATAAGAAAGGTAGGTTTTCTTTCAATGTCCGCGGAGGCAGATGTGAGGCGTGCGAGGGTCAGGGACAGACCAAGATTGAAATGCAATTTATGAGCGATATTTGGGTAACTTGCGATGTATGTCACGGAAAAAGATACAACGCACAAACTCTTGAGGTTACCTATAGAGGAAAAAATATTGCCGAGGTACTGGCCATGACTGTTGACGAAGGGCTCGAATTTTTTCATGCACACCCCCAAATTGAAAGCAAACTTGAAACATTGTCCCTCGTGGGACTTGGGTATATAGAGCTGGGACAGCCCGCTACAACTCTTTCGGGAGGCGAGGCCCAAAGAGTAAAATTGGCAACAGAGCTTTCCAGAAGGGCAACCGGCAAAACCATTTACATACTGGACGAACCCACAACGGGCCTGCATTTTGCCGATGTTGAGCGTCTAATGCGGGTATTAAAACTACTCGTTCAAAAAGGTAACTCAGTTTTTGTAATTGAGCACAATTTGGATGTTATTAAAAACAGCGATTATATAATCGACTTGGGGCCCGAAGGCGGAGATGCCGGAGGAGAGGTCGTTGCCATGGGAAGACCGGAGGATATAGCAAAAAACAAATTGTCTTACACGGGTGGATATCTTAAATAAGGAAAATCTACACATAAAACGCTTCAATATGATTTATACTTAAAAGGAATGAAATTAGTTCGTCTTTTTATAATCTTTTTATTATCAATAATCTTTTTTGCATTTGTCTCCCCGCGGGTTAAAGCAGAAAACGAATTTTCAGTTGATGCAACTGTTACTTATGACGTTCAAGATTCGGGCAAAACGGTAGTTAGCCACAGCCTTGTTTTGGAAAACAATTTTTCAACCCTTTATGCGACAAACTACTCATTAGTAAGAACCGGTGAAATTTGGGAAGTTTCCATACCCAGGCTTGGAGAACAAACCTCCTTTAGAAGCTACCAGATTTTACTTAAAATTCCGTCAAGCTTTGGCCTTGAGGCATACATTTCTCCCCAGCCGAAAGACAGCCAAATAACAGATAAAGGCTATGCGTACTCTTTTAACAGAAGCGACATAATCCAAACCGGTATTTCGGCGGGATTTGGTCAGTTTCAGATATTTTCATATTCACTTTCCTACCATCTGGAAAACCCGCTTGGAAAAAGTGCCAAAGTTCAAATAGCAATTCCACCTGATACCGCCTTTCAGAAAGTTTACATACAAAAACTGGATCCTAAACCTGCGAATGTTATCATAGGGCCAGACGGAAATTGGTTGGCCGAATATGTATTAACGCCGAGACAAAGAGTGGATGTTTCAGTTTCGGGCTCAGTACAGATCTTCGCAAGTTTCAGAACTTTTCCAAAACCAACCGATAGGGAGCTTAGCGATAATCTTAGGGAAACCGAATTTTGGCAAGTCAACGATCCTCAGATAAAATCCTTGGCGGCTGAGCTCAAAACACCGAGGGCAATCTACGAGTATGTCGCAAGTTTGTTGAAATATGATTTCGACCGTGTAAAGCCCAATGTGCAAAGAATGGGGGCCTTGTCCGCATTGCAAAATCCCTCACAGGCAATATGCATGGAATTTACGGACCTTTTTATTGCCATTGCACGGGCGGCCGGAATTCCCGCCCGCGAAATAAACGGATATGCATATACGGAAAACCCCGAACTTCAACCGCTTAGCTTGGTTGCTGACGTTTTACATGCCTGGCCCGAGTACTACGATAAAGACAAAGGAGTCTGGATCCCTATTGATCCTACATGGGCCTCTACAAGCGGGGGAATAAACTATTTTGACAAATTAGACCTAAGGCATTTTGCCTTTGTCATTCACGGAGAAAGCTCGATAACGCCGTACCCGCCCGGCTCATATAAACTCGGTTCAAACCCGCAAAAAGACGTATATGTTTCATTCGGAAAACTTCCTGAAGAAAGGATCAGCAACTTACATATTTCTTTTGCACCCGTAAGAGTATTGCCTTTTCTTAATTCCATATATTCGGTAAGGATCGAAAACCCCGGCCCGCAGGCAATGCACGATGTATATTCTACAACCTATTTTGATAATAAAGAGGTAAACCGGAATTATATTGAAGTTATTCCTCCCTACTCAAACTATAAAATAGATGTTACCGTTCCCTTCAGTGTTTTGGGTAAAGGATCACCGGATATCGTCGAGGTAAAAGCGGGCGGAAGTTCGATAAGCATAGAAACGAATAAAACCCAAGTAATAACCTACAGCCTTTTGACAATCTCCGCTCTCCTCATTCTTGTAATGACGGCAGTACTGATCAAACTACGAAAGGTAACATTTGGAAGACTTTTTGCTACAATTGCCTCAACCAGTCAAAAAATCAGTGGAAAATTTTTTAAAAAAACTCCCGAAAATAAAACTAACCCCTGAGGCTTACCGGAAAATCCCCGAAAGCGCGGGCATCTATGTCTTTTTCAATACGGGTAGCCCGATATATATCGGAAAGGCGATAAATTTAAAAAGAAGAGTTTCTTCGTATTTTGATATTCATCTTGGTCAAAAGACCGCAAGAATGATGAAGGATGCAACCGAGCTGTCCTTTGTAAGGGTCGATTCGGAATTGGAGGCTCTTCTTTTGGAGGCTAGACTAATTAGGCAATTTATGCCCAAGTATAATATTGCAGCGAAAGATGATAAACATCCCCTCTATATCCAGATTACGAAAGAGAAATACCCCCGTATTATTACCGCCAGGAAAACGTCCGAATACCAAAAGAATCTTGCCTTCTACGGCCCATTTCCCTCCGCTAGAAACGTAAGATCGGTACTTGGTATGCTTAGAAGAATATTCCCATATTCAGATCATAAGCTGGGCAGAAGAAGATGCCTCTATTCTCATCTGGGTCTATGTAACCCCTGTCCGAACCTAATTTCGGTTATGAAAAATGAAAAATCCAGAAAAGATGAGGAGCGGAAATATTACGGCCACATCAGAAAAATAAAATCGATTCTTGACGGAAACATATCAAAGCTAAAAAGAAGCCTTGTAAAAAGTATGAAAATTGCATCGGCCAGGCAGGAGTATGAAATTGCAGGAGAAATCCGCAACCAAATTCACAGGATTGAATACATAACACGTCCGCAAATGCCAACTGAATTTTATATGGAAAACCCCAATTTGTATGAAGATACCAAAGTCAGAGAACTGAAAGAGTTAAAGAAATTTCTTGCAAAGGGAAAGCTTAAGGTTAGGAAATTGGAGAGAATCGAGTGTTTTGATGTTGCCCACCTGGGAGGAACGCATCCGACCGCCTCCATGGTTACCTTTATACGAGGGGAGGCAGATAAAAACTATTACAGGCATTTTAGAATAAGACAAAAAAGGGGGAACAGTGATATCGACTCTTTAAAAGAGGTAATGAGTAGGAGACTGAAGCATGTTGAAGATTGGGGTATCCCGGATTTAATAATTGTTGACGGGGGAGTGGCTCAAGTCAGGGCTTTCACCTCAATACTTGAAAGTCAAAAAACGTATGTACCGGTTATCGGTATCGCCAAGAATCCCGACAGATTGATAATAGGCGATCAAAAGTTCAATATTCAAGGTACGGGCTTAAATTTAGTTTTAAAAATCCGCGATGAAGCGCACAGATTTGCGCGAAGGTACCACCACAAATTAATTTCCCGGTCACTAATTAACAGGAATTTGTAAAGAAGGGCTAATTCGCCTTATACTGATTTTATGAGAACAATTTTAAAGCACTTCATTATCAATACCGTTTCTCTTTATTTGGCTTCACTTGTGATTTCGGGGATAATTTTTGCGGAGGGAACCTATTCGATCCTTCTGGCCGGTGTGGTTTTGACTCTTACCACAATAATCATTAAACCGATTATAAACATTCTCCTTTTGCCAATAAACTTAATAACCTTTGGCTTTTTCAGATGGGCAGGTTTTACCGTTAGCCTTTATCTGGTGACCTTAATAGTGCCGGGGTTTAAACTGATGGATTTTGCCTTTAAGGGTTTTTCTTCCTATTGGTTTTCAATCCCCCCCATCACCATTGCAGGCATTCTTGCCTTTATCGCATACTCATTTTTTATTTCAATTGTGGCCTCCGCCCTCTATTGGATCTTCAAATGATTTTTAAGGTATAATTGCATACATGAAAGAATTTTTGACGGTTGCACAAATCGCTTCCTCTATAGCTCTCATAGGGTTGATCCTGGTTCAGGCAAGAGGTACGGGTTTCGGAAGGTCTTCAGGATTTGGCGGAGGCACTTCATTCAGCAGGCGGGGACTCGAAAAACTTATTTTCAGGGCTACTTTTATTGTTGCCTTGGCTTTTGTTGGAGTATCGATGCTCACGATCGCGTTTTAATTTTTTAATGATAAACCTCCGTTATATCTTTAGGTTGACCCGGGCGTTTATTTCCCGGTTTAAAGCTCTGATCCTCGTTAGCATGGGGTTGGGAATAGCATTTTTTTTCTTTATAAGGTATTCGCTTCCACTTTTGAGTGATTCAAGGCTGGTAAGAATCGGGATGACGGGTAGGTACACCCTTTCCACCTTGCCTAACCCAATTTTGGATATGATCGGCAACGGCTTAACCAAGCTTGACTCAAACGGCAATGTTGAGCCAGATTTAGCTTCTTCCTGGGAAACTCCGGACAAAGGCAAAACCTGGACCTTTATCCTGAAAAATAATCTCTATTGGCAGGACGGTAAGCGTGTGGTTAGCTCTGGAATCAATTATCAATTTTCGGATGTGGTTATCGAGCGCCCCGATGATAAAACAATAACCTTTAAGCTTCAAAACCCCTATTCCGCTTTTCCGTCTGTAGTATCAAGACCCACTTTCCGATCAGGTCTTCTGGGTACGGGTCAGTTTCGCGTAACGGACTTATCCTTAAACGGATCGGTGGTGGAACAAATTAGCATGAAAAAGAAGGATGGGGAAAACATAATCTATAAATTTTACCCAACGGAAGAAAGAACCAAACTTGCTCTTGAACTGGGCCATGTTGACAAAATAGTTGATGTTCTGGATCCCTCCCCGTTTATTTCCTGGCCTAAAATGAAAATCAGTGAGGGTTCAAACACGGGTCAGTATGTGGGAGTATTTTTAAATACGCAGGACAATCTTTTCAAAGATAAAAGTATCCGTCAGGCTCTTTCGTATGCCATTAACAAAGACTTGTTGGGGGGAATAAGAGCAATCGGCCCAATTTCAATTGATTCTTGGGCTTATAACCCTCAAGTAAAGCCTTACGGCTATGATTTTGCTAAAGCCAAAGCCACAATTGATGATTATAAGAAAAATGCCAAGGCGGAAGAGGTTTCCGTCAACCTTTCGGTCACCTCAATCCTTTTAAAGCAGGCAGAGATGATTGCCAAGGATTGGGAAAAGGTGGGTATAAAAGTGAATTTGCAGGTTATTTCGCAAATTCCTTCGGATTATCAGGCCTTTCTGGCAATTTTTGACATACCGGATGACCCCGATCAGTATTCGATGTGGCATTCAACTCAAACCGCCACAAATATTACCCGTTACCAGGATCCCAGAATTGATAAGCTGTTGGAAGACGGCAGAAGCGAGATTAATATCGATGCAAGGAAACGGATATACTTCGATTTTCAGAGATTTTTAGTAGAGGACTCTCCTGCCGTTTTTCTTTACTACCCCACAATCTACACAATCGGCCGAGAATAAACGACGCTATTTTTCGGATAGCGCTGACTCGACAAGCTTTTTCAACTGATCATATGAGCCGGCAAGAATAATTTTTTTACCGTTTAGGTAAAAAGTGGGTGTTTCTGTTATACCTACCAGGTCACCGTCTTTTTTGTCGTTGTCAACTTTATCCTTAACGGTATCTGAGCCGATGTCAGACGTAAACCGGTTAAGATCCAGATTTAAGTCCTTCGCATAACCCATAAATAAGCCCGTAGGGTCGGCCAAACCAGACCACACTCCTTGAGTCTCATAAACTCGTTCCTGCATTTCCCAATATTTTCCCTGAAGACCTGCCGCCTCAACGGCATAAGATGAAATTGGAGCATTTTTGTGTTGTGGCAGAGGATAGTTCCTAAAAACGTAATTAATTTCTCCCGGAAAATCAATCAAAAGCTGCTTTATAAAGGGGCTGTAAACTCCACATGCGGGGCATTCATAGTCTCCGAATTCAACAAGGGTAAGGGACGCCGAGGCTGAAGCGGGTAAGTAAGTGCCATTAGAAAAACCTGATGTGATAATTGCATTTTGAGGAACCAGAAGAGAATTACTAACCACCTGAGGAGAAACACTCGAATCTCCGTCCTTTGTAAAAAGGAATATGCCACCGATGAGTATTGCGACGGTTACCAGACCGATTATAAAAGATAATCTATTTTTTTGGAAAAAATGCTTCATACTATCCGTTTATCACAACCGGCTTAGAAATTATATACTATTACCCATCATTAACCAATTATTGGTCCGATTAAAATGAAGGAGATGAATTTACACATAACGGAAAAAATCACACCTTTAAATGTAACGGTGGATAATTTTAAACGTAACCTTTTTATGGACCAGCAGGACATGTCTGCAGTAAAATCCATAACTTCGGCTAATTTCGGTTCATATCCTGTAAGTCCTGATTGGTCAAAACCAGATGAATGGAAAGACGTTCTTTTGGCACGCGCTGAAACCGCCGCAATCACAAACAACGAGATCCATGAGTTTTTTACACATAAATACGGAGTCAAAAGTGACCTGGCAATATCCACGGGGATTGTTGCCGAAATTACTCCCGAAATGACCATGATCGCAAGTGCGCAAATCGCAGGATACAAAGGTCCTGCATCCTGGAGGGCTACCGACAAAGATTCGTCTTATTGGCTGTCATTGAAAATTAAAAACATTCTGTCCAATTCCTTGTATAAAGATTTTTTTCAGAAGAATCCTACTTTCAGAGAGGGCCTGATGCTTATCAAGGACAC
>LCIL01000017.1 GCA_001001045.1 Candidatus Woesebacteria bacterium GW2011_GWA1_44_23
ACATTCGAGGAGGTTGAGAAATTAAAAACCGAGAGTATCCGTGACGTTTTAACGGGGCTTCATAATTACGGCTTTTTAATGAAAGAGCTGGAAGAAAGAACCAAGGACAAAGATAAAAAGCTTGCCCTCATTTGGGTTGATATGGACAATTTTAAACAAATAAACGATACATTCGGGCACGAAGCGGGCAACTCCGTGATAAGAGGGGTAGCAAGGGTTTTGACCAATAAAACAAGAATTAATACCGACGGCTTTGTAGCAAGATACGGAGGAGACGAGTTTGTTGTAGTACTACCCGGGTACACCGATTTGGAAAGTTTGAAGTTACGCGGGGAAGAAATCAGGGAAGCGGTATCCGGAACGAATTTCAGAGTCGGGCAAAAGGAAATCCGTCAAACGGTAAGCGTGGGTGTAGGTTTATGGGACGGGAAAGAAACCGCCGAGGAATTTCTTGAAAGAATTGACAAGGCCATGTATGAAGCAAAGAACAAGGGCAGGGACCTTGTTTTAGAAGCAAAATAATGTCTAAATTTGTTCATCTTCATGTTCACACAGAGTATTCGCTTCTTGACGGCCTCAGTAACATCAAAAGGCTTTTAAATCATGTCAAAGAAAACGGAATGGATTCTATTGCCGTAACGGATCACGGAGTGATGTACGGCGAAATTGAATTTTATAAAGAGGCCAAAAAGCAGGAAGTTAAACCCATTTTGGGCATGGAAGGATATATCACTCAAGGAAAACTGACGGATAAGCCCGCAAGAGGAGAACTTCGCAATTACCATTTGATCCTTTTGGCAAAAAACAATGAAGGCTACCAGAACTTAATGAAACTCTCCTCGATTGCACATTTAAATGGGTACTACTACCGCCCGAGGTTTGACAGGGAAACACTGGAAAAATATTCCAAAGGCTTAATTTGTACATCGGCCTGCCCTATGGGAGAAGTGGGACAGGCAATCATTAATGATGAACCTGCCAATGCGAAAAAGACCATCGAGTGGTACCTGGACCTTTTCGGCAAGGATTACTATCTCGAAATCCAAAGACATGAATTCGGAAATTGGATAGAAAAAGCCGAAGACCCCGGGATAAAAACGTCTCTTAAAGAGATGGATGATCAGGAAAAAAAGTGGAACCAGGGCATTATTAAACTAAGTAGAGGAATGGGTGTACCCCTTGTGGCAACAAACGACGCGCATTACATAAAACCCGCCGACGCCCTGGCACAGGACGTTTTGGTATGTGTGGCAACAGGCAAGGTGATTACGGACACTAAAAGAATGCGCTACATAGACGCACAAACCTTTTACGTTAGAAGCCCCGAGGAAATGTCAGGGCTTTTTTCCGATGTTCCCGATGCATTGGAAAACACGGTCAAAATTGCCGATAAGTGCGATTTTGAAATTACCCTGGGAAAATGGTTTTTCCCTAAATTTCCGATTCCGGGAGGAGTTACCCCCAACGAACAGCTTAACGCTCTTGCAAGGGAAAGTCTGATAAAAAAAATTCCCAAACCCGACAAAGAAACCAAAGACCGTTTGGAGTATGAGCTTGATATTATTTGTACAAAAGGCTATGCCCCTTATTTTTTAATAATCCGCGATTTGGCGAATTGGACAAATTCCCGGGGAATCATCACAAATACAAGGGGTTCGGCCGCGGGGAGCCTTGTTTCGTATGTATTGGGTATTACCACGGTTAACCCACTTAAATATTACTTGCCGTTTGAAAGGTTTTTAAATCCCTTCAGACCAAGCCCCCCCGATATAGACTTTGACGTAGCCGACGACAGAAGGGAAGAGATAATAAGCTACATTACAGAGAAATACGGCAAGGATAAAGTTGCCCAAGTCTGTACCTTCGGAAGAATGTTAAGTAGAGCCGCGGTTAGGGACGTTGCGAGAGTATTGGGATTTCCTTACTCGGTAGGCGACAGGATTGCAAAAATGATTCCGCCTCCAAAGCAGGGATTTCCCATAACCATCCCGGCTGCATTGGATGAGGTTTTGGATCTTAGAACCTTATACGATACGGATGCAGACACCAAAAAAGTTCTGGATCTGGCCATTCAGATAGAAGGCAACGCAAGGCACATTTCGGTTCACGCGGCCGGTGTTGTGGTAGCACCGAGTGCGATAACCGATTTTACCCCGGTACAAAAAGAACCTTCGGGAGAAAAAATAATTACCCAGTATGAGATGCATGCCTGCGAGGACGTGGGGCTTATCAAATTTGATATCCTGGGGATAAGAAATCTGTCCATTCTCGGGGCTGCCGTAGACATAGTAAAAAAACGCCTGGGTATTACAGTGGACCTTCACACAATTCCACTTGATGATAAGAAAACCTTTGAAATGCTGGCAAAAGGGGAAACAATGGGAGTTTTCCAGCTGGCCAGCGGAGGAATGACAAAATATTTGACGGAACTAAAACCTACCCAAATAGAGGACCTGATGGTCATGGTGGCTCTTTATAGACCCGGGCCGATTTCCCAAATCCCGGAATATATCAGAAGAAAGCATAACCCAAAGCTGATTAAATATCTTGATCCCCGAATGGAAAAGTTTTTGGGGAAAAGCTACGGCCTCATCGTCTATCAGGATGATTTGCTCTTCTGTGCACTGGACCTGGCCGGATACACCTGGGAAGAAGCCGATAAATTCAGAAAAGCGGTCGGTAAAAAAATTCCCGAAGAAATGGCTGCCCAGATGGAAAAGTTTAAAAAAGGAATTGTGGCCAACGGCCAAACGGAGGAGTTTGCCGAACAGCTCTGGAAACTTTTTGAGCCCTTCCAGTCTTACGGCTTTAATAAAGCCCATGCCGCTTCATACGGAATGGTTGCCTACCAGACGGCCTATATGAAAGCCAACTATTCGGTTGAATATATGACGGCCCTTTTAACCGCGGAAAGCGATGATAAGGAAAAAGTTACCGCCGCCATAAACGAATGCGTCAGGATGAAAATTAAGGTTTTACCTCCCGATATCAATGAATCGGAAGTCGGGTTTACCATAGTTCCGGAAAAAAATTCACTGAACGGGAAAGGGATAAGGTTTGGACTCTCCGCCGTTAAAAACGTAGGAGAAGCGGCAATCGGAGCAATCCTTTCAGTTAGGGGAAGCAAGAAATTCCTGTCATTTGCCGACTTTCTGTCAAGGGTTGATGCCAGAAAAGTAAATAAGAAAGTTCTTGAAAGTCTTATTAAAGTCGGGGCAATGTCCGCCTTTGGTTCCAGAGCCGCCCTCCTGGCTTCCATGGAATCAATAAGGGAAAAAGTCGTCAAACCGAAAGGTGACGACAGTCAGCAGGGACTTTTTGCAACGGGGGATCTGAAAAAAACGGAGGCAGCCAGCGTAATCACCCTGACAAACATTCAGGAGTTTTCCGATGATTATCTTGAGTCTTTGGAACGCCAGCTTTTGGGATTTTCCCTTTCGGCAAAACCGATAGCCGAAATTATCGGACCCCTGCAGTTTCAATCAACACATAAAATTTTTGAAATTACCTCTTCTGAGCTTTATTCTGAAATGGTCAGGGTAGCCGGAGTAATTACCGAGGTTAAAGTGATAATAACCAGAAAAACAGGGGCGGAAATGGCTTTTGCAAAGTTTGACGACGGAACAGGAACACTGGAGCTTGTAATTTTCCCGAAAGTTTTCAAAGCCTCAAGAGATTTCTGGGTCGAGGGACAACCGCTTCTTGTCATAGGGAAAGTTGACAGCCGGGACGAAACTCCCGCTGTACTGGTCGAGTCTATAGAAACAATATCCAGTTTAAGCCATGCAAAAAAGAAAGAAGTTTTTATAAAAATTCCGAAAAGTTCCGACACGAACGCGCTTAAGAGGTTAAAAACACTTCTTACGCAAAACCTTGGAGACCAAACCGCATTCCTGGTATTTGAAGGCGGCAGAAGAGTAAAAATACCGTTCACGATCGTTTGGAACGAGACTCTTGCCAAACAGATTTCGGAAATAGTCGAGAATGGCGGACATTAATAAGGCCGCTTGAAGCTGGCGGCGTTTTTCTGTACAATACAGGCTTATGGCACTGAAAATCACAATCAGAGATGTTGAGTTCGGGATTGGAGACCGTGTGCGTGTCGTTCAGAAAATCAGCGACGGAGACAAAACCCGTGAAGCTACGTTTGAAGGAATGGTTATAGGCATAAAAGGCAGGGAGCCCGGTAAGACATTCACCGTCAGAAGAATGGGAGAAGCAGGAATAGGCATAGAAAGGATCTTCCCCGTTAATTTACCCACAATTGATAAAATAGTCGTTGTAAAAAGAGGAATCGAAGGAGTTAAAAGAGCCAAGCTATACTATACCCGTAAAAAAGCCCCGACCGAAATAGAAATGATTTTCAAAAGAGCCGCTCTTAGGATAAAAAGCGGAGAGGCAAAGCCACCCAAGCGTGCCCGGAAAGCCCGATAGGCATCTTCAGTAAGGATTTAAAAAACTAAGTAAAAAAACTTCTTGCAGAACATTCCGCCAAGTATTAAAGTTAAACGGGAAGGGGGTGAAACTTAATGTATAACTACGGAGGTTTTGATGCTACAAGCGTATTTTTCCCCGGGGTACTCGCCGGATGGTTGAGCGCTTTCCTGATTCCCGTTGCACTTTGGAGCGTTTTTTGGATGGGGTGGGCTCTTTGGAAAGCGGCCAAGAATGACAGCAAAGGTTGGTTTATAGTTCTACTCTTGGTTCACACCATGGGGATACTCGATATCATTTACATCTTCCTGATTTCAAAAAAATCAGCGAAAAAGGGAAAGAAGTAAGTCACCACTATGGGCGAAGTATTTGACAATAGTGTTTTTATTGGTAAAATATCGGTCTGTTCATTTGAAATCTCAATAAGAACGCCGGTGGAGCTCGAAGTGGAAGAGCAACCCCTTACAAGGGTAGGTTCAAGGTTCGAACCCTTGCATCGGCATTTGGCGCTGTGGACGAGTCTGATAAGTCGCCTTGACGGCAGTCAAGGAGATCCCGGGTTCAATTCCTGGCAGCGCCTTAGTTCATTTACTTTTCGTACGCGGACGTAGCTCAGAGGTAGAGCATCTTCTAGCTAAGAAGAAGATTTGAGGGTTCGAGTCCCTTCGTCCGCTTTTGGCGAGTGCTGCGTCACAACTCGGTCGGCCGATTGAGTACCCGAGTACGTGTACAGAGGTGTGCACATGGCTGATAGGCATTCGCTAAACTTGAGTGTCATAGACACTGCCTGACCAAAGATGATGCGGTCGGATAAGGTGTTTGTGGCACTCTTTCAAATTATCGGGCAGGTACCTGAAATCAAATTTTGTCCTCACGGGGACTTTAATAAATTTTTGATTTTTAGGAGTAATACCTGCCCGTGTTTTTTTGTGTTAGACTAAGCAATGCTTATATTAGGCATAGATCCAGGGACCGCCACAACAGGATTTGGCCTTGTTAATTTAAACGGGAAAGGAAACGAGGTTGTCGATTGGGGCCTAATAGAAACGGACAAAAAACTTCTTAAGGAAACCCGTCTGGATTTTATTTTTGAAGAAACCCTCAGACTTATAAAAAAACACAAGCCCGATGTTTTTGTCTTTGAAAAAATTTTCTTTGCCACAAACGCAAAAACTGTTATTGCAGTGGGGCAAGCCCAGGGAGTAATGCTTCTTGCCGCCTCAAAAGCAAAAGTCAAAGTCGAAGAATATGCCCCGGGAACGGTTAAAAAAATGATTACGGGTAACGGCAGAGCCAACAAAAAAGAAGTACAGCAACATCTGAGAAAAATATTGGGCAGTCGTGTCAAAAGTGAAGCCCACAAAAAGACACATTTTGATAACGCAGCCGATGCATTGGCAGTAGCCTTGACTCACGCATTTAAAATAGGGGAGGGGGTGAAAGAAATTGTTTAAAGTCGGAAAAGTTTCTCATTACTACGATAA
>LCIL01000018.1 GCA_001001045.1 Candidatus Woesebacteria bacterium GW2011_GWA1_44_23
CCATTCTGCCCGTTTCCCCTCTCAGGGCGGGTACCCGTCATAGGTTTGGTAGGCCATTACCCTACCAACAGCCTGATGGGAGATAGGCTCATCCATCGGTGCGCAGTTAAGCGCTTTTCTCTTGCGAGGTCATCCGGTATTAGCTCATCTTTCGATGAGGTATTCCGAGCCATTGGGGAGATTCCTATCCATTACTCAGCCGTTCGCGTCTCGAAGCCTTACGGCTTCTCGATCCACTTGCATGCATAAGGCATACCGCCAGCGTTAATCCTGGGCCAGGATCAAACCCTCAAAAAGTGCCATAAGGGCAAATAAATGTCCAAATAGCGATCCTGCTTCCAGCCATATCTTGAATTCCAAGTACGTAACTACTTGGACCGTTCCCAAACTTCGCACAGAGGCTTGGGAAATTAACTTTTGAATCTTTAAATAAACCAAAGCTAAACTCAACTAGTATCGGCCAAGCCGATGGCCTTAAAATAAGGCAAAATTTCTGAGTTTTGACTAAACTTACTACTTAAAACCTGTAGCGTACCACCTTTTAATGTTCCTGAAGAGTTATCAACCTTTGAGGCGAGTCAACCCTGTAGAATGAAAAAAGCCGCCAGGTGGCGGCTGCCAAAGCAAACTAGCCATCTGTTTACACTTTTTTCATCGTGTAGGGGTATTGTAACATAATCTACGCTTTGGTCAATGGGCGCCGAACATCCCAAGCGTAACCGAACCCTGGGAGCATCCTTAGTCCTCCGGTCGTTCGATGGGAAGGCTATTTTCAAATGGAGTCCACGGCCCTTCCGTCAGAGATTTTGTTCTCACTTCTAAACCACAGCCGGAACACTGACTTGTCAGGTACCTTTTCCAATAAGGGTGCTCGGAGTGAAAAATTCTCCCCCTGCAGGCAGCACCATTGATTTCATGCTCTACTAAAGGAAATTCCAAAGAGGCTGCGGTTAGATTCCAAAGATCGCCGGGGCGCAAGCTTCCGTCGCCTCTCAATTTGATTACGTCGTAGTCGATTTCTATGGTCATGCCGTATTAATACCACTTTCCTGCCAAAAAACAAGTATTTTACTCCGTATTAAGCCCCGGAACGTGCAAGGCCATTTTTCTCAGCACGTCCGCATCCTCAACAGCCTCCTCCCATGTCATGTCCTCAGGGTAGTTTTTCAGTAGTTCGTCAGCGTCATTCTTGAAGACCGCACACATCCGCTGGGGAGATGTATTTCGTGGAAATTCCGCGTATCCTGCCAACTTTCCATTACCATCATAATATGCATAGTACAAAAACCACCCGCGCTCTTTCGAAAAATCCTCATTTACTATCGCACCCGGCTTGCCGTTCATTAAACCATTGAAGCGTTCGGGCGTTAACATATCTCTATTGATTCGATATCAGAAGGCAAAAAAGATGCTGTAGTTCCATGATGCATATGATAAATAGTTAAGGAGGAATCATGCCTGCCTGTATCTGCATAAGCGTCCAGGACGTAGGGATCGCTTCTATTTTTCATCTGTTCGGTTAAACAATTTATTTTAAAAACTTCACAATCTTTCTCAGGCCAATGCTCAATGGGCGTGGTTTCGAGGTCCTGGGGCAAAATCCTAATTTTGTCATCATCGTTATTTAAGGCCTCCTGTTTCACTCTCAAGATGGCGGTTAAGTCTGCCTTTTTTGCCAGCCTAAGCAAGACCTGAATTTTCCCGGCATAATAATCGGAATAAGGAGAAGCTTTCCAGTCAAAGAGGTTCAAAGCTAATTCTCTGTTTATTTCATTAAGAAGCGACCGTTCCTCCCTTCTTTCCATTTTTCCGATTCTATTCCAGAATCCCTAAAAAAACAAGCGCCCTCCGGATAAAAATTCTATAAAAATAAAATTTTCACCATCAACAGGCGCTTTTTGCTGACAAAGACCAACTGGTGATCCAAAACCCATCAGTCGAACTGCAAAATCTTGAGAAGAAAATCATATAACGCTGCTGCTGCTTTAAGTTCAGTGCTTTCAAATGTTTTTGTATAAAGATCACTCACTTCCCGGACGTCAAAATAGTTCAAAAGCAATAGCAGTCTCTTTCTCCCAATTTTGATCGTCTCTGTATTGCCTGCAGGTCCTCCCAATGAGTTCACCCTAAGGTGATAGAAACCTCCGTCTTCGTCTGGAACGACTTCCCAAATGGTCCAAGTGCGCATGGTGCTCATTCTTCCTCCTTTTTTATGGGTGTTCCAATTATTGCTACTTGTTAAAGAGGTTGCATCTAACCTCCGCGAGGCCCGATTTTAGCACAAACCAGGTCCGAAGCAAATGATGGAAGCTTAGGGTTGAAGACCGTTTCCGTTTTTGTATCCTTCAATTTTTACTCCTCCGTCCTGAAACTTAATCCTGATTTCGTTATCGCCGTCTTCCACTCTTTTTTTAACAACACCTTCTCCGATCTTAAGAATTTCGTTCATAACCACGTTCAATTCCACACCCGATTCTGAAGCCAGCTTTCTGCATTTACTAATAAAGTCTGTACTAAGACTGGCCACTATGTGGGTTTTGTTTTCTTGTAATTTCTCGTTCATGGCTACAATGGTAAACTCCTACTTTTGATTCTACAATCCCCAAAAAATGCTATTTTGCCCGGAGGCCGGGAACGTTCTGCGCCTGAATTCTTAAATCATTAACTTTTTCAATAACCTCCTCCACCGTCATTTTTTCAGGATAATGGCACAGAAGTTCGTCGGCGTAATCATTTAGGATTTCAGAAATTTCCTCGGGAGATATATTTCTTTTAAAATCGGCATAATATGTCAGACGTCCTTTTTCGTTGTAATAGGCATAGTATAAATACGACCCCTCGGCTTCCGAAAAATCTTCATCTAAAACTGCACCAGGAGGCCCTTTCATTAGTTCGTTTAATCTTTCAAGAGTGCACATGTTAGTCTTTTTGGCTTCTGAGTATTTTTCTTATTTCTCTCCTTACTTGCCGGGCTTTATCATAATTTTCATCCGCCTCCAACCAATAACTGTCTTTTCTGTCATCAACCCAGTCCAGAGTCTCATTTTTGGCCACCTGAAGGGTGTATTCGGCAATTTTTTTTGGAGTTGTTCCTGCCTCCCATGGAATATTGTTCAATACCGCAGGGTGCAGGGCCTGGTCTACTGCAAATTTTTTGCCGTGTTCCTCCCATCTCTCATATTCCGTGACAACCGGGGAAATATCGGCTCCGACAACTTCCGAGGCAATTTCCGTCATGTTTCTGACTTATTTTAAAGCAACGGGTATAATTATGGAAACATGCAAAAAAGATTCGGGGGCACACCATGGCAAAGAGCGGCACCCTGGTACAACAGGATAACCGATCGTGGGCAGGGTCACTATTTTCATCAGCATGTTGTTATCCCGGGAGCTATCCGTCTACTGAATATAAAACCTAATTCCAAGTTGTTGGATTTGGCTTGCGGCAACGGAGTTTTGGCAAAAAGCTTGTCCAAAGATTTGGTCTACACCGGTGTAGATTTAGCCGAAAGTTTAATAAAAACTGCCAAAATAGAGGATAAAAATTATCTACACAAATATCTTGTGGGGGATGCAACCAAACCCTTGAATATCCCTCAAGATTTTACCCATGCTGCCATTATCCTCGCCCTACAAAACATCCAGAACCCGGGGAAAGCATTGGAAAATGTGGCAAAACACTTAATCAAAGGCGGCTGTCTTGTAATTGTTCTTAATCACCCAGCTTTCAGAATCCCCCGTCAAACGTCGTGGGGAATTGATAAGGACAGAAAAATCCAATATAGAAGAGTGGATAAATACCTGAGCCCTATGCAAATCCCTATAAACATGAACCCAAGCGATAGAGGTTCCCCCATCACGATGACCTACCACAATTCCCTTTCTGCGTATTCCAAAATGCTCAAGGACGCCGGGTTTGTAATCGATTTGATCGAGGAATGGACCAGTGACAAGGAGTCCGAGGGCAGTGCAGCCAGAATGGAAAATAGAAGCAGGAGCGAAATTCCCCTATTCCTCGCGATTAAGGCAGTAAAAAAATAACCAAACTACTTATTTTTCGCTATCACTCTTTCATATAGCAGTTCCATTTTATGAAGAACGTCGGGCTTGTGGTGGGCTAGACTTATACGCCTGCTTTCTTCCCCAAATGTTTTCCTTTTAGCTTTGTCTTCCGTCAAAATATTCATTTTTTGGGCCAGAGCCTTTGCATTATATGCATCAACCAAGTACCCATTAACCCCGTCATGGCAAAGTTCGGGAAGAGCACCCCTATCTGCACAGATTACCGGAAGGCCAGATGCTAAAGCTTGTAAGGTAACAATGCTCTGAACCTCAAAGGGAGAAACTATGGTAAACACATCCGCCAAATGATAAAAATCAGGCATTTCGGAGTCCGATATATGTTCTACCCAAATAATTTTTTCGGGTACCTCGAGGTCCAAGGCTAACTTATGTAAACCTTCTTTAAGTGTTCCGTTTCCGACAATTACCAATTTGGTATTATTGTCCGTGTAAGGCATTGCACGAACTAACGTTTCCGCATTTTTATCACCATCAAGCCGTCCCAGGAAGAAAAAGACAACGTTATTTTCGGGGATGCCGTATTTCTTCCTTAGTTTCAAATCAATCTCACCCTGGTGAAATTTATTTGTATCAACTCCGTTTGAAACTATTTCAATAGATTTTTTAACACCCACGGATTTAAGGAAATCCACGAATGTCTGGGTCGGGACCGCTGTGGCGCTATACCTGTTGTAAATAAGATTTATATATGCCTCAACCAACGGTTTTGCGATAAAAACAGGCTTACCGGGGAAGGCTTCCGCGACTTGTTCGGGAGTAAAATGGAGCATCCCCACTGTCGGAATATTGTAAATTTTGGAAAGTATTAAAGCACTCAGCCCCAAAGATCCGGGTTCCTGGATATGAATAATGTCAAACTTGTTTTTCCGTATTACTTCATTCATGGTTAATGTCCCCAGAGGAAATAGGGTCGTGGGTTTACCCTTATAAAAAATATCCGGGACGGAAGGTGTGTAGACCAGCTCCATATTTGGTGGTATATCAACTTTTCCTTTTATTACCGGCTTGGGATTAACCAATACCACCCTATGCCCCCGAGAGACCATGTACCTTGCAATTGAGTCAGATGAAGAAGAAACGCCCGCTACAAAAGGGAGGTATGTTTCGGTAACGAGGAGGATGTTCATTTAAAAGTATGCCTAAAAAATTATACAGCAAAAACGGTATAATTTAGCTGAAATATGGATGCAAATGACACCGTGGGGCAAATATTCACACTCCTCTACGCCTATGGGGGTTTCGTACTTTTTCCTCTCGTGGCTATCGAAGGCCCTGTCGTAACAGTAATCGCCGGTTTCCTGGCTTCAATTGGAGTTTTTAGGCCGATTCCGACATTTCTGATCATCATTGGGGCTGACCTCACAGCCGATATTTTGTACTATTCACTTGGAAGATGGTGGCTTGAGTCGATATTCACAAAACTGACAAACCTTTTCAAGATTAAGCCGCAAACAATTGATAAACTTGAGGCTGAATTAAAAAGAAATAAGGGAAAGGTGTTATTTTTTGGAAAACTGTCCCATGTATTTGGATTGCCTATTTTAATTGCCGCAGGGCATGCCAAAATTACCCTACCCGATTTTATCTGGTACAACTTACTCGCCGCCGTTCCAAAATCTTTGGTATTTTTCCTAGTGGGGTATCTATTGGGGAACACCATAAACAACTACAATAGATATGTAAATTTTACCATCCTTGGAATTTTTGTTCTAACCCTTTTAATCGTCACCGTGCGTTACCTCAGCAGACGGATTGTCAAAAGATACCTCACACACCACCACTAAAATCCACACATTCCCCTCTTGTATCAGCTTTCGGGCAGATTTAAACTGAACTACAGAAGATGCTTGCCGAACTGGAAAAAAGTGCCAAGATTGAAATAGCCTTGGCAGAAAATCCGCTTTTCGGAGTTCTAGCCCACGCGTACCAGCCTCCCCGGAGTTTCAATGTTGAATTAACTTTTTCAGGAAAGCTGCATCATACGAGCTTTTCTATTTTCCCCGCAATAAACGGGGAGAT
>LCIL01000019.1 GCA_001001045.1 Candidatus Woesebacteria bacterium GW2011_GWA1_44_23
TCTTTCTTCCAGCTCTTTCATTAAAAAGCCGTAATTATGAAGCCCCGTTAAAACGTCACGGATACTCTCGGTTTTTAATTTCTCAACCTCCTCGAATGTGTCCAGAACGGATTTGCCGATTTTTTCGTCGGAAAGAACCTTTCTTCCTTCTTCGGTTCCTCCTATTTTTATATTGGCCTCCCGGGCGGCTTCATATGATAAATCGGTTTTTGTGTCAGCCATTTTCAAGTTTTCCCAGTAATTTTTCTCTGACCATTTGCGTATTTCCCGTTCCTTTTAACTTCTTTTGTACCATTCCGATTAAAAATCCGACAACTTCTCCCTTGCCGTTTTGGAAGTCCTGGACGGCTTTATGATTCTCGCCGATTACCTCGCTTACCGCAACCTCCGTTTCGGATTGGGTAGCATATTCTACACCAGTAAGTTCCAGAATTTTTTTAATTAGGCCCCCCGGCTCCGGGTAATTGGCGTCCATCTTTTTATTTACCATCAGGTCCGCAATTGTTTTTGCGGAAAACGTTTGTCCTTTGCCGAGCTTAACGGCCTCCTCAAAATAGTCGGGTCTCTTTCTATCCGAAACCAAAATTTCGGCAAAATCTTCCGGTAAATTGTATTCCTCCTTAAACCTTTTTCTCTTTTCCTCCGGAAGTTCGGGAATCTGCGATTTAAGATCCGTGATTTGCGATTCGGAAAATCTCATGGGTGGCAAGATTTGCGATTCGGAAAATCTCATGGGTGGCAAGTCCGGTTCGGGGAAATATCGGTAGTCGTGTGCTTCTTCTTTGGTCCTTTGGGAAAATGTCGTTTGTTTAACTTCGTCGTAACCGCGTGTTTCCTGGACAATTTTTTCTCCATCCGCAAGAAGTTTTTCCTGCCTGATAACTTCCGCTCTTATGGCTTTTTCCAAAAACCTGAATGAATTTATGTTTTTTATTTCCACTTTGTAATCGGGAATTGTTCCGTCCCGCGAAAGAGAGATATTGGCTTCAAGCCTCATTGAGCCTTTTTCCATATCGGCGTTACTTATCCCAAGGTAACGGGCAACAAGCTGAACTTCCTTTAGAAAGTCAATGACACTCCGTCCGTCATGAAATTCCGGCTCGGTTACCATCTCCATTAAAGGAACGGAGCTTCTGTTGAAGTCGATAAGGGAGGATTTAACTCCGTCAACGGTTTCGTGAACTAGTTTGCCGGTATCCTCCTCCAGGTGGATTCTTCTTATGTTCACCCGGAATTTACCGCTTCCGCAAACGGGAAGGTCGTATTGGGAAATCTGATAGCCTTTGGGTAAATCGGCATAGAAATAGTGCTTTCTGTCAAATTTTGAAAACATGTTTATGGAACAGCCCAAAGCTAGCCCGAATTTTATGACGGATTCTACCGCCTCGCGGTTAATGAGGGGAAGAGCCCCGGGAAGTCCCAGGCAGACAGGACAAACCTGGGTGTTGGGTTTTTTGGCAAAATGATCGGCGTGGCAACCGCAAAAAAGCTTCGATTTTGTGGAAAGCTCAATATGAACTTCAAGCCCTATTACCGGTTTATAATTTTTTTGTTCCATTATTTAAAAAGTCGTCCCCGAATCTTCTTGATATGAAATATGCGGAAATACCCAGGACGGAAAACATCAGAATTAAAATTCTTATTCCCAAAGCCTCTATGATTGAGCCTGAAAATATTACGGGAAGTACCGATGCGGCGGTAACCAAAAACCAGTAATTTCCAAATACCCTTCCCCTAAGATCTCTGGGGGTGGATTCCTGCAAAAATGTCTGCGAGGGAATCACAACTCCGACAAAAGTAAGTCCGATTATCGCAAACGATATGAAAGTCGAAATAACCCTTACGGAATATGGTAAAAGCGGGATTACAAAAGTGAAAAGGAAAAGGAATATTCCCAAAAGAAGAAGGCTATTCTCTATAACTTTTTTCTTCCGCCATCCTCTGGCTATGAGCCTTGGCAGGGAAAGAACACCGACGATTGCACCCACTCCTGCCGGAACAAGTATGTAAATACCCGTCGTATAAAGAGACAGGTTTAGAAGGTCCTTGGCAATTGAAGGCACGGCAATTACCGCCACCTGTACCAAAACCTGAAAAATAATAAGAAGGGAGAAGGGTGCCAGAATATTTCTTTCCCCTTTTATAAATTTGTAACCTTCCAGTATTTTTCCGAAAAAGCCGGTGACCGCAAGTTCAAATGTTTGGGGGGCATCATAACCCGGGACCATCTTGGGCAGGAATAACGTACTCAAAAAAGCGATGAAAAGAAGTAACGAACAAAGAAGAAGCGTGGTTTCAAATCCAAGTAAGGCCAAAAGAAATCCTGCTACCCCGAAACCCAAAACCATTGACCCCTGCTGGGTCAGCAAAAAGAGGCTGTTTCCCTGGGCAAACCTTTCTTTCGGCAAAAGTGTGGGGACGCTTGCGGACTCCGCGGGTACGTAAAATTGGTTCAGAAGCGAATAAATAAAAACAACTTCAAATAATACAAATATATTTTCAGGGTGGGCAACCGCAAAAATAAGTATCGTCAAACCTTGCAAAAAATTTGCTACGATGAGCATTTTCCTGCGGTCCACGATATCCGCCGTGGCCGAGGCAAAAGGACCGACCAAGATTGCGGGGAGAGAGTATGCAACCCAAAGAAATGATGTGGAAAGTGCCGATCCGGTTTTGTCAAAAAGCCAGATCAAAAAAACAAAGTTCATTATGTTTATTGACAATTGGGATGTTATCTGCGAGATCCACAAATACCTGAATTGTTTATTCAGTAGTACCGGTTTAAATTCTTTCAACATTTTTTATTTTAAAGCTACTTTAGGTTCAAAAGAAATAGCATCGTGATATTTTTTGCCCAAGTCAAATAAGTTATTTTCCGAAAAACGGGGTCCCATTAATTGAAATCCGAGAGGCAAACCCTTTTTGGAAAACCCGGAAGGAATAGCCAAAGACGGTATTCCCGAAAGGTTGGCGGTAGCAGCGTAAATATCCGTCAAATACATGGAAAGGGGGTCACTGGTTTTTTCTCCCAGGTTAAAAGGCGGGGTCGGGGCAACGGGTGCAATCATTGCATCCACCTCACCAAAGACTTTTTCCGTCTCCTGACATATTTTAGTCCGGACTTTCATTGCGGTCAGGTAGTAAGCCTCATAATAGCCGGACGACAAAACATAAGTCCCCAGCATTATTCTTCTTTTTGCCTCATCCCCGAAAGCCTCCCTTGAATTCCCGTATCTTATGCCGTCAAACCTCCCCAGGTTGGAAGAAACCTCGGCAGGCTGAATAATGTAATAGCAGGAAATTGCATACTTTGTTGACGGCAGGGATACTTCCTTAAACTCGACTCCCTCACTTTTAAATATTTTGACAGCTTCGTCGATTGTTTTTTGAATTTCCGGGTCAATGCCGTCCACAAAGAATTCTTTGGGAATTCCAATCTTATATTTAGACTTTATAGCCTGTGCTTCGTGGTCAACAACCGTACTGTCATGCCCGTCCCCGCCTTTAATCACGTTAAAAACCGTTTCGACATCCCCAACGGTGTGGCCCAACGGGCCCACTGAGTCTAAAGAAGATGCCATGGCGATGACTCCGTAACGGGAGACGGCTCCGTAGGTCGGCTTAAGGGAAACCAGATACCCGTAATTTGCCGGCAGTCTTATCGATCCGCACGTATCGGTTCCGGTCGTTACCAAACACATATTTGCGGAAAGGGCTGCGCCGGACCCGCTTGAAGATCCTCCCGGAGTGCATCCTCTATTCCAAGGGTTTTTTGTCGGACCAAAGTCCGAATTTTCACCGCTGCTGCCATGGGCCCAGGCATCACAATTAAGCTTTCCCAGGGTAATCCCTCCCGCTTCCTCAATTCTTTTAACGGCTGTTGCCGAATATGGGGGGATATAACCTTCCAATACTTTGGATCCTGCGGTGGTTCTGATGCCCTTCGTCATAAAAATGTCCTTGTACCCCGTAACCACGCCGGCAAGGGGTAATTTTTTTTCGGATTTGTCTATTTCCTTGGCTTTTTTATATGCATCTTCCTCGGAAACGGTTAAGAAGATGTTGTATTCTTTATTGTACTTATTTATCCTCTCCAAATATGAATCGGTAAGCTCAACCGCCGAAAATTTCTTTTCGATAAGCCCTTTTTGCGTTTCTTTTATTGTTAATGGTAAATCCATAGACTTTAATTATTTGTCGCTCCGGTCTGCCAAGATGGCCCCCACTTTAAAATAACCGTTATAAAGCTTGTCGCTTCCTCCCGTCGCGTCATCAACCGAAAGAGTATTGGCGGAATCAACCTCGTCCTGCCTAAACACATTTGTAAGCCCCGTAACCTGAGCGGTGGGTTCGACTCCTTCCGTATTAACCTCCTTAAGCTGTCCGATATACTCAACCACGCTCGTCAGCTGCGGAAGAAATTTTTTTATTTCGGAGTCACTCAGAGTAAGTTGTGCCAGTTTTGCAATGTGAAGAACTTCGTCTTTTGTTAGCTTGGACATTTCTTAGTAATAATATAGCCAAATTTATATTTTCACAAGAAGTTAAGCCATACTTTTTAACGCTTTTATTCTTTCGGGAATGGGAGGGTGCGTATTAAAAAGACCCGCGAAAGTTGCTACTGCTTTATTTGAACTCTTTTTAAACGGATTAACTATATAAAGGTGTGCGGTGGCCTTATTCGCAGCCTCAAGGGGTTCAGTGTCCGATGCAATTTTTTCAAGAGCCGAAATTAATCCCTGGGGTTGACGTGTAATTCCTACCGATCCGGCATCGGCAGTAAACTCCCTCCTTCGGGAAATCGCAAGCTGAATTAATTGGGCGATAATGGGAGATAAAATTGCAAAAATGATCCCCACAATAATCATTATTGCTCCCAAACTTCCGCTGTCGCTGTCGCGGTTTCTGCCTCCCCCAAAAAATCTGACCCTTAAAAACCAATCGCCAAGGAGTGCAACCAATCCAACCATGACGGAAACAACGGACATCAAACGTATATCGTAATTTCTTATATGTGATATCTCATGGGCCATCACTCCTTCAAGTTCGGTCCTGTCCAGTTTTGAAAGAAGCCCTGTGGTCACGCAAATTACCGCATGCTCCGGGTCACGCCCCGTGGCAAAGGCATTCGGTGCAGAATCTTCTATAACATATAGCTTAGGCTTGGGAATCCCGGCACCGATGGAAAGGTTTTCGGCAACCTGTGTGAAAAGCCTGTCTTCCTGTGGATTGGCACGTCTGGCCCCGGAAATTCCGAGAACTATTTTATCCGAGTAATAATAACTGAAAAAACTGGAGATACCGGATACTATAAAGGCCATTCCGAAATAACCGAGTCCTCCTGGTTGATAACCCATGTAATAACCAAAAGCGTTTGTAAGAATGTAAACTGCCAAAAATTTCTTCACAGCTTTACTTTGGGCGTTTTCATCTCCTCCCCGGTTACTTTCATTTCCGCGCCGTCTTCAGGGGTTTCAAAACCTTTAAGTTTTTCAAAATGAAATAGTCCCGCAACTAAACTACTCGGGACGGTTACCAGCTTAACGTTATAGTCTGCTGTCAGGTCAATCATTAGCCTTCTGGCATACATCACTTTGTCAGATGTATCTCTTAACTGATCCATCAAGTCTTTAACCACTTCTGCGCCTTTTATCTCAGGGTTACTTTCAACCACTACTTGAATTTTGGGTAGAACATCGGACAACATCTTCCCGGCGTCAGCCATCTTATTGACATTTCCGGACGAAACGGCAGAAGAGATTGCCTTTCTGGCTGCTGTAAGTTCGTTAAAAATTTCTTTTTCGTGAGTAAGGTATCCTTTGGCCGAAGACTCCAAATTAGGGATAAGCTCCGCCTGACGTTTTAATTGGTTGCCAATTTCCTGTATCGCAGCTCCGACTCTCGTTTTGCTGGACACAAAAAAATTGTATGTGGAGATAACCCAGAAAACCAAAACAACTCCTATGATTAACAATACATAAATTAAATTCATAAATTATTCACCACCTTTCAATAATTTTTCAAATTCCTCTAAACTCCGAGTATTAATTATATCATCGGCAGTCGACCACCCGCGGCGGGCAACAGAAACTCCGAATATCATGTTATTCAGGCGGGCAACAGAAACTCCGAATATCATGTTATTCATTCCGTCAACATGGTGAGCATCCGTTCCGAATGTCAATTTCACTCCAAGCTTTACCGCTTCTCTGACCATAGTATCGGGTAGGTCAAGTCTCATGGGATCACAATTAATTTCAATCCATTTATCCTCCTTGAGACAAAACTCAAAAATCTCGGGCCAGTTAAGTTCCGCTCCCTCTCTTTCATTTAATTTTCTGCCGGTCGGGTGGGCAAATATTTTCACCTTCGGGTGGGAAAGGGCAGAAAGAACTCTCCCTGTTTGCTCACTGCGTTCCAAACTGAATGATGAATGGATGGATACTAAAGCAAAATCCAAAGTATCAAGTCCAATGTTGCTTACTGGAAGACTGCCGTCGGGTTTTATGTCAATTTCAAGGCTATTGAACACTTTCTGTATGCTATTATTGGTTGATTTTTCTATTGAGTAATTAATTGCGTCGACTTTTTCACGCTTCTTTTTTAGGATTTCCACGATATCTTTTTCGCTATGCCCCTGTTGACTTGGGTTATGCTCAGTCAAGGCAATATACTCGTATTTAAGCTCATCAGCTTTTTTCACAAGATCTTCCATGCTACTTTCACCCAAATCATGACTTGTTTCAATATCAAAACTGGAATGAATCTGCAGGTCGCCCTCAATTCAGGCTCTATATAATCAAGGCCGAGAAATTTATAAAAGTCCTTCTCTGTTTTGAAAGTTTGGATCTTGGAACTTGGAGTTTGGGATTTGCGGATGCCGTATTCCGACAGGCTCAATCCTTTTTTGAGGGCAAATTCACGCAGGGCAATATTATGATGTTTTGATCCCGTAAAATGTTGAAGAAGCGACCCGTATGAACTTACCGGTTGGGCCATCAAGTCAACCTGAACTCCTCCGGGTAGAAGGATGGAAGCCGTATGCTCCCCTTTTTCTATGGTTT
>LCIL01000020.1 GCA_001001045.1 Candidatus Woesebacteria bacterium GW2011_GWA1_44_23
ATTCAACTGACTACGGAAAATGTCCTTACCGAAAGCAAAACCGGCGACGGACAGTATATCTTAATTCCAAAAGCGGGAAATCTTAATTTTTCCGAAGTTAAAAGCTACATTAACGCCAATCTTCAGTAGTCGGGTTAGTCAGTCCGGTAAGATATATACGTCCTGGCGGGTATCGCTTACGGCAACCTTCTCCCCTTCCCCTTTTATAATTCTTTCGTAAGGCCGGCAGGAATAACATCCTCCTTGAGGGCATTTAAAGTGGTTTATCTGCCTGGCAAGCTTGATTCTTCTGGCAACCGTATATACTTTTTCAAAAGATTTTTCCATGTCCGGCAATTTCTTATCGGTAAGCCCTTCGTCCCTATCAAGGTACCAGTATGAGGCTCCCGATACCTTTTTACTTTGCGTGTTTGTTGCCAGTAAAAGATAAATGGGAAGCTGAAGTGAATCTTCGGGCTCTTCGTTTTTGCCGGTTTTAAAGTCGATTATACGTACCGAATCGTCTTTTCGGAAGGTTCATGTCGGATTTTATTTTAATGGCCGGGCGCTCAACCGGACCGGGATCCTCCTGAAGGTTAATTAGCATCTGGTTTGCCCTTTGCCTGTAAATCATTTCCTCCGAGCGGGTTTTAAATCCCCCTTTTTTGCCGGTAACTTTCAACCATACGGGGTCCAACTTTTTAACCAGGGATACTTTTAATCTTTCACCGGCCGGGAGGGAGGCTAAAGACTCAATCACTTCGTGGACCGCCTGGCCAAGAGCCAGGGGGGGTGAGGCAATCGTCATTTTATGCCCGGTCCTGGGGTCTTTATAAACATTCCGGAGAAAGTAAGCTTTCGGGCATTTTAAAAAATCCGATATGGAAGAGTGGGAAACCCAGGTGGCGGAATATTTGTCGGGTGCCATAAATTTATTTTTTGACAGGTTTTTTTACAAAAAACAGCAAAAGACCCAAAATTACGGCAGATGCCGCAAAGTATAGCCAAAGGGTCAAAACACCCTGAATAATGGGAGGTACAACTATCCCTATAATCGAATCTCCCATTACAGGACTTACCGGAAGATCCTTGGCCATATTAATCCTCAGGACCGTTCCCGCACCCGCGGCGGTGAGTGCCAAAAGTCCCGAGATAAAAAGGGCCATCCCCGGTGCGGCCAGTCTTTTTCCGGAACCGACTGAGGCATACAAAAGAAACAGTAATAATGCAAGGAACAAAGTGACACCCGCAAAGACAATCCAGCTTACCGGACCCAGTTTGGAAACCATCTGAATTTGGGAAGGGCTGACTCCCTGCACGTTAAATTCTTTAAGCAATTCCGTCAGGCTCATTTCGGTTTTTATCTTATCAAAGCCTGTGGAAAGCAGTGGCAGGGGAATTTTATTTACCGGAACGTAAACGATCAGATCATTTGCTCTTCCGTTTGCGTACCGTAAAAAATTGTTGATGTTTTTATTGAAGGTCTCCTCTAGGTTTTCCGGGGTTATCAAATTTGTCAAAATCTCCACATCACCGGCTCTGCCTCCTTCATCGATTGCTTGCTTCTCCAAATTTTTATTGATGGAGGCGGAAAGAGCGCGAAAGGTATCACCCGAACTCAGTGTTTTATCCCAAAAAGAAGGTGTCAAAAGCTGGAACCTTAGGTTAACGGCAAAAAGAAATATTATAAAAACCGGAATAAATAAAAGTATCAGGATAAGCCTTGCCAGAAATTTCATATGGTTTTATGACTCTAATTTATCTTCTTCCAGCGGGAAGATGATATTGCATAACTAGTATACAATGTAGGGAGGAGTTGGGGGTGATAAATATGGCAGGATATAAAGGCAACTTGGAAAAGGATACTTTGGAAAATACATTCTTCCGGCATGTAATTTATACCGCACCGCATTCCCAGCTGGTTCTCATGAGTCTTAAACCGGGGGAAGAAATCGGAATGGAGGTCCATACGGATAACGATCAATTCTTGCGGTTTGAGGAGGGAGACTGGGAAGCTGTAATTTCCGACGAGAAATTCACCGGGACCTCTGGCGATTGTATAATCGTTCCTGCGGGGAATTATCACAATGTAATCAATACCTCAAAAGAAAAGGATCTGAAGCTTTACACGGTGTATTCTCCGGCGCACCACCCGGATGGGACTATTCACAAAACAAAAAAAGAGGCTATGGAGGGAGAGAAAAACGAATAATAGAGCCTAGCCTAAAACAGGCTGTGTTGGAGTGTGGAGGGATCTTCTGTGGGATATGAAAAATCCAGTTTGATTTCGCGTATTTCATTCCAGAAATCTGTGTATTTCAAAACTCCGTTAGTAAGAACGTAATCGTAAATGTCGCGGGTTATGGCAACATCCGTCTCACAATACTTTTTGAGTTTTGCCAAACTTTTTTCCGTACCCTCATTCCAGTATTTAATTGCGTCGGCTCCGCTGCCTCCTTTGGCACTTCCCAAAGTAGCTTTGGCCAGGCTATCAAGAGACATTCTTTTACCCGCAGCCTCTTTTATCTGTGCCAGAATGTCAAAATGTTTCAGTTTCGGCCAATGCTCCGGAAGATACGGCGAAAGGGCAGGGACATCAAATCCTATGGAGTTAAAGCCTATGATTCTGTCGGCTTTTTCAAATAGTTCAAACATTTCAGGAAAATCTTTTTCCCAGTAACTCTTCATAGCGCCTTGGACCTCTTTAAAAGAATCGTCCAGGGTTCTGGTGTAGACCGAGCAGATCGACACCCCGAGTTTACTAGGGTCGTATCCTTCGATATTGTCGAAAAATTTCTTTGTTTCCGTATCAAAAATTACTTCAAACATGTGTTCACTATTTTACGCATGCTGAGCACTTTTTTCAAACTAAGGGATTGTGCAGTTATTTTTTCCTGAAGAAATAGCTGACAATGAAAAAAACAATGGATGTAAGTACAACTCCGGGGCCCGAGGCGATTCCGAAATTTTTTGCAATTAAAATTCCCAAAACGGCCGAGGCGATTCCGAAACCCGATGCAAAAAGGTGAAAACTTTTAATGCTTTTTGACAGGTTTTTGGCCGTAACGGCCGGGATAATGACCATTGCCCCGGTTAAAAGCGTGCCCAGGAATTTAACTCCCAACGCTACAACCAATGCGACAAGGAGAAGGTAGATCAAATTGATTTTACTTACGTCTATTTTTTGGGATTTGGCAAGATCTTCCGAAACCACTCCCAGGAGGAGTTTTTTGGAAATGGCGGCGGTGACAACAAATATCACAACCGCTCCTACCAGCACCATTACTCCGTCGGCAATACCTATTTTGTCTATGTTGCCGAAAAGAGCTTCCAAAAGGTCCGGTTCGGGGGTCAGAAGAAGTCCGATCGAAAGGCTGGCCGTAAAAAATACCCCTACCAAAGCCTCGGGATAAACCTCGGAGTGCTCACTTAGGTACCAAATTCCGATAATTGCAATAACCAGGGCTACAAAAGCTCCCAGCATGGGGTTAACGCCTGCCGTCAGGGCAATGGCTATTCCGGGAAGAGCCACGTGGCTTAGGGCATCCCCCACAAGAGACATTCTTTTTAAAACCATGAAGCTTCCCAAGTATCCGGAGGCCGCCCCAACAAGAGCACCGACCAAAAGTAAAAATATCAAATTGTTATCCATGGTTGTTTTTTTCCTCGTGTTTGTGGGAATTTAGCCCATCATTATGTTTATGCAGATGAACCTCCTCGCCGTATAATTTTGCCAGATTATCTTTATTTACAACTTCGATAGGAGGGCCGAAACAAATCTTTTCTTTATTAAGACACAAAACACTGTTTGCGTAATGATTTACGACCTGAAGTTCGTGGGAAATAAAAATAATTGTCAGGTCTTCCTCCGCCTGCAGCTTATGGATAAGGTCATAAATCGTTTCTTCCCCCGATACGTCAATGCCGGACGTGGGTTCATCAAAAAGAAGTACGTTGGGTTTTCCCAAAAGGGCGTAGGCGATTAGGACTCTTTGAAGCTCCCCTCCCGAAAGGTCCCCTAAACGGGTTTGCAGTACGCGTTTATCGTTATGCAGGTGTTTTGCCTCTTCCAAAAAGCCGACTGACCTAATAATTTCATAAATTTTTGCCTGTTTCTTTTCTTTAAAATGAAAAAAATCATTTACCGTTAGGGGGAGGTCTTTGGCAACAGCCAGCTTTTGAGGTACGTATCCGATTTTTGCATCATCCGCCCATTCAACTTTTCCCGTAAAGGGAACTAAGCCTAGAAGTGCCCTGAAAAGTACGGATTTGCCTGCGCCATTGGGGCCGATTATTGCCAAAGTGTCATCCCGGGCCACTTCAAAACCGATGTCTTCAAGAATCACATGATTGTCAAACTCAACTCTAAGACCCGATACGGTTAAGATATTAGGTTTGGGTTCCATAATTTTATTGTATCATTCTTTTTCCCACCCTTTTGGAATAAATGGCGCGTTCGATAACCTCGTCAAGTTTTTCATCGGGGGCTGGGAGGGGCTTACCGTCCGGCCAGTATCCCAAAGTAATAAGAAGGGAGGTAATAAAATCCAGGCGCAGCTTTTTGAGCATTTTTGTGGATTTTAATTTAGAAAGCGTCTCAAGAAGTAAGTCGTAAACTTCGGCTTTTTCTTCCCCGTCATGAGTAATCCTGCCAACTACCTCCATTAAATAGTAAGCAAGGGAAATTCTTCTCAAGCTTTTTCTTATCTCGGCAAAGTCCTCAATAACCTCCGCCTCCGTAATCATGCCAAGTCCCCTGCCGCGGGCGGCCTGGAATTTTATTTTATTAAATACCTCAACGTGTCCTCTTTTTTTACTTTTAGGCCGTCGGATTCCTTTGGCTATAAGACTGACTTTGCCGAAATTTTTGGTGTAAAGCACCAAAATCCTGTCCGCTTCACCGAAATTACGTCTTGCTATAACAATTCCTTCGGAGGTGTAAGCCCGGGGCTTCATAGAGGCATTCTACATTCAATAATCCATTTCCTACAATCCTATCTTTAATTCTTTGTCGGTTTTCAGGAAAAACTCTTCCGTGTGTTTGCCAAG
>LCIL01000021.1 GCA_001001045.1 Candidatus Woesebacteria bacterium GW2011_GWA1_44_23
GTGCGCTGTAATTGGCAACCAGAATTACGGCTGCGGCAAGTATTACAGCGGCCAAAAGGGTCAGAGCGATATTCTTCATTGCTGTTTCTCCTCAAAAAAAGTGTTTACGGCGTGCCTTCCGTATTTTGTCAAAGAGCCAATACCGGTAAACTTAATTCAGCCTGCAATTAGCCTGAATGTCATCCGATGCTCGAATAATACGTGGTTTGTACCTAAAAATCAAGTTATGGGGTATTGTTTGAGCCATAAAAAAGCAGGGGCGCTTTCACTCCCCTGCAATTTTTATTCGCTTAACGATCTATCGATTTTACTTCGATAGATATTATCAAATCGTTACCAGAGCTTCTGATAAATATCTACGTACAGATCACCCGTGTTATTTGGGTAATAAACATCATAGATTCTAAAAGTAGCGACTACCCCAGCTCCAGTTACTGTTGTTTCGTAATCATGAGAGGCATTGAATTCACCCCATGGTGTCGAACCGTTATAGAGCAAGTCCAATAAGGTTACCCCGTAACCTCCATAGGTTGACACTGCATCCGTCCAATCAGATGACGACAATGTTCGGATAGAATATCGAGCATCAAACTCAATACCATCACCCGCATCTGCCGTCCCCCTTGCCTTGAGGACATAATTAACTCCAGATTCTAACGGATCGCTTGAAGTTGTATCTGTATCCTTATCAGCAGGAACCTCAACGATTTCAACCAATATTAATTGGTCGATAATGGAGCAATCCTCTGTAAAACGCTTGGCATCTTCTGTCCCGGGTACTTCTTCCCCTGGTAAACCATCACCGTGATTTATGTGTGCTTGTTCAGCATTTACACTAACATTTATTAAGTGAAATGTACCTTTTTTGCCTTCTTTATGGCAAAAATCCACTTTCTGTGGCTCTGTTGCTATGATTAACTGGCTGTTATCAATAGCAAGAAAGCTAAATTGGTTGTATGCAAACCAACCGTATCTATTGCCGCCTACTGTTGCACCAATTATGTCTGACGGGTCAGATAGTGTCCATGAATGTAATACAACTCCGTTATGATCCAACACATCCATGACCACCTGTAAAACTCCACTTCCATTGTCTTGGAATGTATGACGGAAGGTATACCATCCGCTTTGAGTAACAGTGAATGGACTTCTTCCTGGGTTTGATGGCCAACCGATAGAGTTATTACTTGCACTCATTATCCATTGACCTGCGACAAGAGGGTCTGTTCCAACGTTAAAGATAAAATCTCTTCTGTGAGTACCTGTTGTATCGTTTATTGCCGAAGAGTAATCAAATCTTAAATCTGTACCAACCGTTGGATTTTTGGATATATCTAGATAAATATCGAGTGAGGTTTTGTATCCTCCTACTGGGAAGGTGTCGGTATAGCCACCCCAGCGTGTAAAATCGGCGATAGCTTCAGCGTGATATGATCCAGTTGCTGAAGTGATTCCATTTGCTCCAGATATAACCCTAGTAGGCGTAATCCACCCATTGATATCGGTTTCAAAACCATTAAAAAATGGTACTGGCGTGCTTGCGAAAGCAGAACTGACGAAGAAGGTTAAGCCTACGATTGCAATTACTAAACTAAATATGTATTTTTTAATATTTTTTCACCTCCCCCTAACACCTATGTTTATGCACTTTATGGTGTAAGTGCGAAAGCTTTTTTTTAAATTCCCTATTTCGAATTTGCGAAGTAAGAACATTAACTATTTCTTACACCGTGCAGGATTCCCTGTCAAACATTCATATATGGAATATTTTGCATGAACACGTCTTCTATTCTTTCAAAAGCATTGTTTTTGATACCAAGGACGCGGCTCCACTTTTAAGGGCAATGGATTGGCGGTTGGGTCCTTTTAAGGAGGTCTATTGGGGAACGTTTAATTCCGAGGAAATAGCAAAGAAAAAATTGGAAATTTGCGGATTGGCGAAAGAGGCGGGTTTTAAAATAGTTCTAAGTAACGTCAGAAAGATTGAACAAATTCCTTAAGTATTTAATTATTGTTGTAGATATTTGAAGCTCCGGTAATGTCTCCTTGAGTTAGCGTATCTTTCTTGATCTCCATTTTTGATCCATAGCCGTACATTGTGTTTTCTGTATATTCGCTTGTGTAATGGTCATTAAGCCCAACCCAGTGCCCCAGTTCGTGAGTCAGTATGTTTTGGGCATCATATGTATCTTCGTATGCACAAAGATCATGTTGTGACTGATCCGCCCAGCTCCATGCGTATTTTTTGTTCATTATTGTATCAACATCGACCGCTTCCCCTCCCTGATAATATCTGATATATGTTACTGCCAGAGCGTTTTGGGAGCTCACCCTCCCCCAGGCAACAATATTTTGATTATCATACGCTTGTCTTGTGATTGTGGTGTCGGAGCCCTGGACAAAACTAACTTTGTTACCGGTTGCGGATCTCCATTCCGAAAACCCAGATGCTGCAAAATCTGCAAGGTATTGTCCTCCAACTGATGAAGGAACACTTGTTGGGTTTAGGTTATAAGTCCAGGTCGGAGGCAATTTCCAACCCGCAGGGGTAACTACCGCAGTGGAGCCGGGATCCGTAATACTGTCACATTGCAGAGTGGGTTCCGGAGGGGGGCCAGGTTTTGCCCGGTGGACAATCACCCTGATTTTTAGCCCGGAGTGGCCGGGATCGTTATAGACTCCGTCAACTTCTGGAATTTCGTTCTGATTGTTTTTTGCATTGACTGCACCGGCAAAAAACGAAAGGGAGATTCCAATTAGCGTGAGGAAAACCAAAACTTTTCTCATCGGCTATTTAGGATAATTCTTAATGGAGAAAGTGTCAAGTTGCCCGCATCACTTAAAAAGAATCATCAATAAGACGAAGATAAAAAGGAAGACAAAAAGAAAGGCTGCGGTGGAAACCACGGCGCTTATGGCCTCTTTTTTCTTGCCTTCAAAAAATAGTTGATAGGGTTTATAGAAAACCAAGAGTCCGCAGATCAAAACCGATGTGGAAAAAAGAAGAAGAACCATTACGGGACCGAAATAAGGGCTGACTTTCGGGAAAATGTTATTCCCCTGCCACATAATGAGACCGACCAGAGAACAATAAAGCGCCACCCCCAACGCCTGCAGGAATCCCAATTTGCCGGGTTTCATGATTTAATTATACACCACGCCTCAACCGTTGACTTTTGCTTACCCATAATTAATACTAAAGGTGTGAGACAGAAAGGTCTTGCCCCAATAGTTATTGTTCTTATCCTGGTGGTTTTGTTGGGTGTTGCCGGTTATTTTGCATATGCAAAAGGATATTTAAATTCAATTTTTCCAAAACCTACCCAGGTACCTATTCCGTCTGCATTACCGCTTGTAACTCCGCTTGGCTCTTCTTCCCCCATCCCCACTCCGAGCGATCCGAATGTACGTACCTACACCTCGGAGGGTCTTGGCATCAGCTTTAATTACAAATATAAATACAGTGACGGCACAACCGTAAATGTCAAAGAGATCGGAAATAAAGTTTATGTTTATCGATCAACCATGAAGCCGGACTCGGGGCAATATGCAGAAGTTTTTCAGAAAGATCCTAAGGACGACTTAAATACCGCAATTACCAAGACCGTCCTTTCGGGGTATTCCGTAAGTGATTGTTTGGTTAAAACCATTTCCGGAAATACCAGCGGAAACAATTTCGTACCCCCATCCAGCTACTCTTTTGCCAATATTACTATTCCAAACATGGGTTCCGTTGATCCGTCGGAAGCTACGGGGGCTCTTGATAAATGCCCAAAATATGTGGCTTTTATGGGAATTGCCTACTTTGTGATGGATCAAAATCATCCTTCCAAATTTGCCTTCTTTAGCATAGGCCAATATTCTCTTGATGCGGAGGTTAACCAGACTTGGCAGGACACAATTAAATTTATTGACTGAAATGGGTCAAAAAGGATTTGCCCCAATCATTATTATTCTGTCAATCCTAATTGGAGGCGCTGCCGGCTATCTTGCATACACAAAAGCATATCCGGCTTGGATATCATCTGTCCCTGTGCCTACAAACGAGGAAGAGGCAGTAATAAACACACCGACCCCTCAACCCGCACAAACCCCCGCACCGGCACCCAAACCGACAGTCAAACCCACACCTGTTCCTGCAACCCCCGCACCCCAGAATAACACCTGTTCAATCTCGGTTCTTTCCGATCCCTCGTCTCCAAATAGCGTGCGTTTAACTGCGGGGGCAACTTCAAAGAACGGTTCGTATATCAAAGGCGCCCAATGGGATTTTGACGGAAACGGTTCCTGGGATACGGATATGAGTATATCCAATCAAAACATTACCCATAATTACCCCAATGGAACTTATACCGCAAAATTAAAAACATCCATGAGCGACGGTTCTACGACTGATGTTTGCAGTAAAAGCGTGTCAACCCCTTACGGCTTTTCGGTCTCGTTAACGGGATATGTATATGAGGATATTAATTGCAACGACATGCGTGAACCTTCAGAAAGAGGGCTAACTGGAGTAACGGTGAAAATAACCAACATGAATGGGTATGCTAACCTGGCAACCCTGACAACCGATTCCAGCGGTTTTTACAGATTTACGTATAATTTGGCACCGGGAAATTCTATAACCGTAAAGCCCCATGACGAGCCCTTGCCCAACTATGGAGTTACGGAAGATAGACACCAAATAGCTCTTAATTCATCGCAAAATTCGATAAATATGGATCTTGGACAAATTCCGTCTCCCGTGGGTGATTACTGCGGATTTTAGAATGGACCTGAGTGGCAAAGAATGACCTTCTTCGGAAAATTTATTTTGAAGTCAGGTCGACTGTTTTTTGGGTAGTTTGACCTATCGTTATCTCAACCGGCACAACTGGAGGCACACCATACTGTGTGGGGAAATCGTTATTGTTAAAATATATAGAATACATGCCAGGCGGAAGCCAGTTAAGGGTAACCGCTCCGCTTACATCCGTCAGCATCATGTAGTATTCGTTTGCACCGGGTTTTGACGCTACATCAACCTCCAAATTTCTTACCGATTTGCCGCCGGTTGTAATTTTAATCTTTAAAGTACCTGAGTTCGGGTTTTGCGGAATGGGAAGACAGACATGAGAGTCGGTACTGCAAAACTGAGCTTCAACCGTGGGACCCCCCAGCTGGTCCTTTGAAGTCGGTGAAAAATATTTATTAATCAAATACCCTACACTTCCAAAAAATACAAAAATGAGGAATATCTTAAAAAATTTCGACATACCAAATCCAAATTTAGTATATCATTCAACCCACTTCTCCGTATACTCCCTGGAGAATTCATAAAACCTTTGGAATCTTTCTCTCTGGTTCAATTCTCCACCGAGTAATTCGGCTACAAGGCCTTTAACTTCACAGATTTTCGATTCCAACTCGAACGTGTCAAAGTTTACAATGCGTCTGACTAAGAATTTATAGAATCTGTCGTTAACGTGCTCCGATTTTCCCCTTGCCACGGGTAATCCGATAATTTCCCTAAGTTCCCTCTTTTTTTCCCGGATATCTTTACTCATTGTTTTATCTTTTTCCCAGGTGAAGCGGCCTTGTAGTTTTTTATGCAGATCTCCAAGTTTTTTTTCGGGATCGGACTCGAAAATGATTCCGCTGCTAGTGCTCCCTTCATTTTTTCTTTCATCAAATAAAGGAGGTTGAAAAGCATGTTGAGCCATAGTCAAATCCGCGTCTGTATAAAGAGGAATTTTCCTGCCGTGATTCTCTGCGAAAAGTAGTTGGTTCATTCTGGTGTAGACTACATCCTTCAACTTGGGATCTTCGTACATAAGACCCAGATAATCACTGAGGGTAACACGGTTGTATTCATCCATATCCGCCATTTTAAGTTGTCTCAGTAAAAACCTGGCCATGGTGTCAATAATGTTCGGGCCCCCTCCGTCCGTCTGTCGTTCTACGTTTGTCATAATTGAGGCTTATTATACACTTTTTTCCACGAAAAACCCGGAGATAAACATCATCTTTTGATGAAGCTTAGAGCTCCGGGTGATTCAATTCAAGAACTATTAAGGATAGGCGGCCTTTATAGAATCTAATTTGCTTAGAACGGGATCTGCATAGTCTGCATAATAACTGGCAGTACCGTAATAGGCCCAAAGACCGTCTTTTACTGAACCCCAGTCGTTTATTTTGTCTGAGAGGATTCCACATCCATACTCTAGATTAAACACAGGGTTCAGTAACTCCTTTTGGCTTGGACGCCCGGGCATGGTAAAGTCAGGCATAACCTGCATTAAGCCAGTGGCATATTTTTTACTGATCGCATTAGGATCGCCACCTGACTCTATCATCATGACTGCTGCGACCAGATTGATATCCAAGTTTTGATATTCGTTAATACATTCATTCTGGATTAATTCGCACCAGCTTCGAACATTTGGCCATTTGGTATAATCTCCCAGGTCTTCCCAATTAACTTCTACGGGAAGTGGACAATTATATTCCGGTATTACAGCCTCAGTCGCTTCTTTTGTAGCAGACATTTGAGTGCTTGCTGGCTGAGTTGCTACGGCTGGGGCACTTCCGGTAAAGGGGTTGGTTTTTCATCCCTCCCAATGGATCCTGATGCCAAAATTACTTGCTTCCCATCCAAAACAACAAGCATTGCCGTCTTTGAATGCATAGTATCATCCGGCGAACCACAGGGCGGTAATGTGATTTTTTCGCCGTTGTCTGTGCCTTCAACCGGAGCAACTATTCCTCTGGCTATAAAGATCGGGTTGCCATTTAAATCTGTTGCCATCCGGCTTGTAACTTCTTGGTATCCAACCGGTGCAGTGCAATCAATGCCATTCGCTAATGCGGGCATAATGAAAGCAAAAAAACCTGCAATCGAAAAGAAAATAACTGAAATTCCAACGATTAAGCCTATCTTATTTCTACTGCTTCTTTCCGTTTTCTGGTTCATTTTAAACCTCCTTGGTTTAAATTTGACGTTCTTGAATATGAATTTTAAGGTGCTTTTACGCACATCATAGGCACGCGCCTAGGATGTGGAATACTAGCACAGGGAGCCTAAAAAGTCAACATTATGGGATCTGTTCGGAGTTTATGGGGAAATGTGTTATCATTCGCCTGAAATGGTTGAACTCAAGACTTTAGAAATTGGGGAAATCGAAAGAGAATTCTTTCTAAACGGGCCGGTTGCGGTTGTATGTAAACCAACCGGATTTAACCGCTGGTGCACGCTTTCCTATCCCGGTCACAAAAACGGCTGTCCGAATTTTGGTAAAAAAGAAAGTTGCCCCCCGTTTGCCCCCTACTTTCTGGATAGATATAAACCCGAGGTTTTTGTTGCTTTTATGCGTTTTGATTTCGGAGAATTTTTGGAAAGAAAAAGGAAAGTTCATCCGGACTGGACGGAAAGGGCCTTGAGAAATCCGTGGCATTTTCAGGGACATCTGGACAGTAAATTGAAATCTTTTGTAAATTCCGAATTAATTAAATCTAATTTTGAAAACTTTCAAGCCATTTATAGTCCTGAGGCAATGGGAATAAATATTCATCTGACCGCCAGAAATGCCGAGGTCGAACTTGAATGGCCGCCGAGAAAGAATATGTACAGAATTATTCTTCTTGCTCAACCTTTGAAGTAGTTTTATTACGGGTCAGGATTATCCCCAAAATAAAGACCGTGATCATATCGATCTGGCAGAGAATGCAAACCGGGCAAACTACGCGGAGTTGGAAGAGCTCCCTATAAGCAATGTAAAGGCAAAAAGCCAATCCGAAAGCCGACATCCCCAAAATCAATTTTGCATTTTTCCTGAAAGCTCCAAAAAGAATAAATATATAACCGATAAGCCCTATAAGAGGTGTCGGAATTCCGAGAGTATTGGAAACTTCGCCCCAAATGACCGCATCACAGTTGACAGTTTCGTTTATGTTGCAGGGCTGGAAGCTCGGCCTAAAATACCTTTCCCAAAGAAGGAAAAGGGCCAGTCCTATACCTATGAAGGCCAGAATTTTAACCCAGCCGAAGTATTTTTCTTTCACCTTAAAATTATTGTACTACAAGAACACCCTTCATGCCAAGGTCCCTGTGATTTGAAACCGAGCAATAGTATTCAAAACTCCCCGTTTTATCTGCAATGAATTGAATTGTGTCGGATCCTCCCCCGCTTAGTCTTTTCGTCGAAACATTGTATCCCTCGACAACCAAATCATGTGTCCCGTCACCGTCTACAAAAGTTATTTTGACAGTATCTCCTTTGTTGACCGTAACGGTTTTGGGATCAAAGTCAAAACTGCTCCCGTTGACGGTAAATTCTTTTACGGGGCTTACGACGGCTGAAGTCTGGACATTTGGTATGTCGTTTTTCACCGCTTCAGTCCCTTGTTGATCCTTTTTCCGGTTACCCGATACAATCAGAGCAACGGCTACACCCAACACGATCAAGCCACCAATTACATAGACGGGGTTAAACTTTTTTTTGGTTTCCGTTGGAACGGTATTTGAATCCTCCATCTGTTTATTTTTAGAATTGTATCCATGCAAAAGAAAATATTCAAGGATAAATACCAGTGGATTTGATTTCGTCTAATAGATAGAATCATAACATGACCAAATACAAGGAGTATTTCGATAAGATGGTGTCGGAAAACAAAGAAGCCTTCGATAAATTCACCCGGGCACATTTTGAGTATTCGATCGATAATGACAAAAACCAGGAAAATTTTAACAAAGAAGGAGAGAGTGTTCTTAAAATAATTCATGAGTGGGAGGACAGGCTTTGCAAACAGTCCGAAAAAGCGGGGTTTGGAAGTTATACAGTTAATCTTGCAGAAAAATTTCAGGCCGAAATCAAGAGCCATTTTCCCCTAATTGATCACGTCGGAATTGTCGTCAATAAATTTTCCCTGAGAAAAATCAATCTTTAGAGTGCCAGAAGCATAGCTCCGATAATTGCAACCACTCCTATGCCTATCCCCAAAATACTCGGCCAGTCGATTCCCGACACCGGAATTTCTCTGGGAGTAGCCAACGCCGCC